>DAOUAY010000169.1:0-4380 GCA_034432995.1 Anaerolineae bacterium
CTCACCGAAACCAGCGATGTGTGGATCAACCTGCACGACATACTCAGCCCGCTCAAAGACGGTTGCTTCGTGTGGGCTTCGGAGCGTACCGGCTTCCGGCATCTCTACCTGTACGATAGCGAGGGGCAATTGCTCCGCCAACTGACCGGCGGCCCGTGGATGGTGGACACGCTCGCCGGCATCGACGAAGTACGGGGGCTGGTTTACTTCACTGCGACGTTGGAACACCCCACCGAACAGCACCTCTACGCCATCTCGCTGGAAGGCGGAGAGCCGCGCCGGCTCACCCACGAACCGGGGATGCACGCTGTCACCCTCGACCACGCCCTGCAACATTTCATCGACGTGCATAGCGCGCCGGAGACGCCGCCCACGGTCACGCTGCGCAGTCTGGAAGATGGCGCGCTGCTGCGCACCATCCACGACACGCCCGATCCGCGCGTCGCAGCCCTGGGACTATCCGCGCCGCAGATCGTCGCCTTCCAGAACGGCAACGGCGACACGCTGTACGGCGCGCTCTACTTCCCACCGGCAGAATACGGCCCGGGGCCATATCCGGTGGTCGTCAGCGTGTACGGCGGGCCGCACGCGCAGCGGGTGACGCGCAACTGGGCCGTCACGGTGGATATGCGGGCGCAATACTTGAGCAGCCTGGGATTTCTGGTGTTCAAGGTGGACAATCGCGGCAGCGCGCGGCGCGGCCTGGCCTTCGAAGGCGCGCTCAAGCACAATATGGGCGCCGTGGAAGTGCGGGATCAGGTCGATGGCGTGAAGTGGCTCGTCGCGCAGGGGTTGGCGGATCCGGCCCGCGTCGGCATCTACGGGTGGAGCTACGGCGGCTACATGGCGGCGATGTGCCTGGCCCGCGCGCCGGAGACGTTCAAGGTTGCCGTGGCGGGCGCGCCCGTCATCCACTGGGACGGCTACGACACACACTACACCGAGCGCTACATGGGCACGCCGCAATCGAATCCCGCGGGCTACGCGATCAGCAACGTGATGGCGCACGTGGACAAAATCACGGGGAAGCTGCTGCTCGTCCACGGCCTGATCGACGAGAATGTGCACTTCCGCCACACCGCCCGGCTGATCAACGCTCTCATCCACGCGCGCCAGCCCTACGAGCTGCTGCTGTTCCCCAACGAGCGGCACACGCCCCGCAACCTGGCCGACCGCATCTATATGGAAGAGCGCGTGCGGGATTTCTTCGTCGAAAACTTGTAATGCGACAAAAAGCCCGGCCTCAAAAAGGCCAGGCGATATTCATACCTGATGCGCCATTCACTACGCGCTGTCCAGTTGGGCAATGGCCTCCTGCAACACAGCCGCCGACGCGAAGAGCGCTGCCTGCTCGTGTTCCGGGAGAGTACTTTCGATGATCCTCTGGACGCCGTAGGTCGACACGAGACACGGCACGCTGAGGCAGATGTTCCGCAGCCCAAATTCGCCATCGAGCAAGGTCGAAACGGTGAGCACGCTATTTTGCCCGCGCAAGATCGCCCCTGCGATGCGCACCAGCGCCAGCCCGACCGCATAGGAAGTCGCCCCTTTATAGTCGATGATGTGATAAGCCGAGTCCCGAACCGCTTGCTGGATGCGGTCGCGCTCCGCTCCCCAATCGGCGCAGTGACCACAAACCGGACAGAACGCATCGATTTGCATGCCTGCGACGTGCGTCATCGACCAGGCCACGAACTCGGTGTCCCCATGCTCGCCGAGCACATACCCATGCACGTTATGACTATCGACGCCGCAGTGTGTACTCAGCAAATGGCGCAGGCGCGCGCTGTCCAAAACGGTGCCGGAGCCGATGACGCGCCCACTTTCCCACCCCGTGGCCTCCAAGGCGACGTACGTCATCACGTCCACCGGATTGGTGACCACCAACAGCACGGCGGAAGAGTTCTGGGCCAGGATGTCGGCAACCACGGCGCGCACGACGGCCGCATTCTTCTGCAGCAGTTGGAGCCGCGTTTCGCCCGGACGCTGCGCTATGCCCGCCGTGAGGACGATCAACCGCGCGTCGGCATAGTCGGAAGGGACGCCGGTGCGAATGGAAACGGGAGGGAAGAACGGCTGGCCGTGGGCCAGGTCGAGCGCCTGCCCGCGCGCCAGGTCTTCGTTCCTGTCGATCAAGACGATCTCGTCGGCCAAACCACTCTGCGCGAGGGCGTAAGCGAATGTGGCCCCAACTGCACCCGCGCCGACGACGGCGACCTTACGCCGGTTGTTAAGCGATTTTTGCATACACACCTCCTCCAAAATAGTCCTACTTCGACGCTTAAGGCGGATCACAATCCGCCGTCCCCGCAACGCCTGAGAACCTACTGCGGCTCCCCCTGGACGTAGAGGCGGTAAGTGGCGTAGGGTACGTATTGGATAGCGACATCGAACGTCGCCGCACCGTTCGCGGCGACGCTGTCCACCAGGATCGTCATCCCTGTGGCCACGATCTCGCCCTGCGCGTTGAGCAGCGCGCCGTTGACGGTCACATTCCTCACCGCATAGGCGTTGGGATTGCGCACCCGGCCCGTGATATGCACATAGCCGACGGCGTCTTGATACCGTCCTGTCACCGAAAAGGTCAGCGGGGCCGCCACGCGACTCGTCGGCGCGCCTTCCGGGTGCAACATCACCGCGACCAGATTTTTCGATGTGGCTTCGACGACAAACGGACATTCATCGCCAGGCGTCAGCAGCAGGCACGCCACGTTCGCCTTGATCGGGCCGTAGCGCGAGCCGTCGGGGGTGTAGAACGTCGCCACCACACCCAACGACGCGTAATTCTCGCCTGCGTCGTTGCGCAGCACGCCGGACACGCGGTAGCGATGGCCCTCCAACGCCTGATTCGCGCTCACGTGAATACTGAGCGGCGGCGCGACATCGGGATCATCGCGCAGCGCCAACACACCGGAGGCGATCACGGCCGGCGGCTTCGGCCAGGCCGGTAACCCGGAGTCGACCACCACGGCTCGCGGCGTTCCCGTCGGTGCGACAGTGACGGTTGGCGTCGCCTCAGGCATTTCCGGCGTCTCCGTCGGCGGCGCAGGGGTCGGTGTGGGTGACGGGGTGAACGTCGGCGTAGGCGAGGACATCGGCGGCATCGTGGGATACGACGTCGGCGTGGGGCGCGGCGTGTTGGTCACGACCGGGGCGGCTACCACAGGTACAGTCGCCGTCGCCAGCACGGCTTCTGCGGGTGCAGGAATCTCAGAGGATTTACAGCCGGTGACAAGTATCATCAACAGCAAACCGAGACAGGACAAAACACGGAATCGGGATCGCATATAGTTCTCCTCCAAAAAAGTCTTACTTCAACGCTGAAGGCGGATCACAATCCGCCGTCTCCGCAACGCCGGATTATGATCCGGCGCAAGCATTTCGAGCGTGTGTGGAATCTATATAGAGACTCCTCGACATTTCAACTTTCACGCCAGCCGCCGCAAAATGCGCTCTAACCGGACGGGATCGCGGCCCAGATACTGCGCCAGGTAGCGCCCGGCTTCGAGGAAGAATTCCGCGCGCAGCGCCTCCGGGCGCAGGCGCGCCGCCCGTTGCAGCGCCGTCGGGATCAGCTCGTCGGCGGGCACGTCGCGGTTGTCGAACAAGGCGCGCATGAAGTCCGGCGCGGCGGTGATGTGGCGGACCTCGTCCTTGCTGCAAACGTTGATGCGGTGCAAGATCATCGGCGGCTGCGGCGGCAAGCCGTAATGATAATGATCGTCCTCGTCACGGTAGCCAATGGCCGCCACGGCAATTTCCACCGGGACGGCGCGGTTCTCCTGCTGGTCGCGGATGATTTCCGCATAGCGCGGATCGTCCTCGATCACCGTCACCGCCAGGTTCTTGAGGAAGGGATCATCCTGCAGCATAATGTTGTAGACCAGCCCGATGAGGTCGGCGCGCTGCTGCTGGATCGCGGCGCGCACGAACGTGCCAAACGTCGGCACATCCGGCTCCGGGATGCGCGACGCCACCACAAACCCCCGAATATCGGCCCGCAGGACGTTGCCTATCGTAATCACTCTATCTGTATCGGCCATAAATCACTCCTAAAAAATGGTGTTGGTGATTGGTAACTGGTAACTGGTAACTGGTAATTGGGGATTAGTGTTGATAGCTTCTAACCGATTACCAATCACTGATTACCGATTACTAATCACGGTTCTCCCGTATCTTGTAGGGTTACGAGTTAAATGCAGCAATAATTCTTAGGCGAAAATGGTCAAAATTAGGACAACCAAAGGCCCGGCGCAGCACCAGCTTGATCTTGTTGTTGATCCCTTCGGCGAAGCCATTGCTGCCCCGCTGGGTGAAAAAACTCAAGATTTCATCCTGCCAGTTCGTAACTGTGGTAACGAAGGTTTGCAGGGCGGTATG
>DAOUAY010000170.1:0-1815 GCA_034432995.1 Anaerolineae bacterium
CCGGATTATCCGTGGATGCGTACGACGATCAAGCAAGGGACGCGGGCCGGCTTTGTGGTGGAGGCGGCGTTGGGGAATCTGTGGACGTATACGGTGCGATTCAAGAAGCTTTGGTAAGTGCTTGAGAATCCAATCCGGCTGTGCTAGAATGAGATGAACTTCAATGGTATACGCTCATCGGGGAGGTCTATGATGCAAATTATCCAACAAATACAAGCCAAGCGCGAAGACATTTTGCAGGTTGCTGCACGTCATGGCGCTTATGATGTGCGAATTTTCGGTTCCGCCGCGAGAGGCGAAGCCGATGCCCAAAGCGACGTGGATTTTCTCGTTAACCTGGAAGCCGGTCGCAGCTTGTTGGATCTGGGAGCGTTGTTGATGGACTTACAGGACTTGCTAAACCGCGAGGTTGATGTTGTGACTGAGTCTGGGCTACGCTCTCGTATCCGCGAACGAGTATTGAGCGAGGCTATATCACTATGAGAGACGATCGTGAAAGGTTGCGGGATATTCAAGAAGCTATCGCGCGTATTGAACGGTATGCCGAACTCGGTAGAGACGCTTTTGAGCAGGATGAGTTGATCCAAAATTGGATGATTTCGCATTTACAAATCATCGGTGAAGCTTGTCGTGCGCTTTCCGAAGACTTGCGTGGACAGTATCCCGAAATTCCCTGGCGGGCTATTATGGGGATGCGAAATATCCTGGTACATCAATACTTCGCCATTGATGTGAATGCAGTGTGGGTAGCGCTTGAGCGAGATTTGCCCAATCTTAAGCAAACCATCGCGACTATGCTTGAAGCATTAGCTCCTGAGGATTAACTCTTGTTATGAACGACCTCGAATTCCTTGAAAAACTCCTCGCCATTCCCAGCCCTTCCGGCGGAGAAGACATCTTCGCCGAATACCTCGTCGCGCAGATGCGCAAGCTGGGCTTTGTGACACACCGCGACGAGGCGGGGAACGTTGTCGGCGCGGTGGGCAATCCCGATGCGGATCGCCATATCGTGCTGCTCGGGCACATGGATACGGTGTCCGGCTTCATCCCCGTGCGGTGGGAGGGGAACAAGCTTTACGGGCGCGGCGCGGTGGATGCGAAAGGGCCGCTGGCGGCGTTCGTGCTGGCGACGGCGCAGGTCGCGCCTAAGCTGGCGGACGCGCGCATCACCGTCATCGGGGCGGTGGAAGAGGAGTCGCACGGGTGGGGATCGCAATACCTGGCGGAGGCGATGCCCGCGCCGACCTATGCCCTCATCGGCGAGCCGAGCGCGTGGGACTGCATCACGCTCGGCTATAAGGGCCGCCTGCTGATGGAGTACAGCCTGGCGCAACCCGGCGGGCACAGCGCGGGCGAGTTCGCCGGACCGGCCGAGCACGCCGTCAACTTCTGGAACAGTCTGCGCCGCTTTGCCTACGCCTACAACCAGGATGCGCTGTTGAACGGCAAGAAAGGGCGCTTCAACTCACTCGATCCCGCGCTGCGTGACCTGCGCACCTACAGCGACGGGCTGAACGATTACGTGGAAATGACGATCGTGGCGCGTCTTCCGCCGGATTTCGGCGTCGATGCGCTGCAAGCGAAAATGGAAGCCTGGGCCAGCGCGGCAAAGCTGACTTTCGGCGGCAGCGATCCCGCGTACCAATCCGACAAGAACACGCCGCCGGTACGCGCGCTGCTCAAAGCGATCCGCGCTGAGGGCGGCAAGCCGCGCTTCAAACTCAAGACCGGCACGTCGGATATGAACACCGTCGGCCCGGTGTGGGAGTGCCCGATGGTGGCTTACGGGCCGGGCGACTCGTCGCTCGATCACAC
>DAOUAY010000171.1:0-20213 GCA_034432995.1 Anaerolineae bacterium
ACGCCGACGGCGGGGGCGGGCGGCAGTATCACGCCGGGCACGCCGCAGACGGTGTTCCACGGCGACGACATCACCTTCACCATCGCCGCCGATGCGGGCTATCACATCGTCGATGTCGGCGTGGATGGCGTTTCGCAAGGCGCGCTCACGAGCTACGCCTTCCTCGACGTCACTGCCGACCACACCATCAGCGCAACCTTCGCCCTCAACGCCGTCGTTGAGCGCTATTTCGTCTATTTACCACTCGTCTTGCGCCAACGACCTCCCGATCTCATCGTGCGCAGCATTACGGTCAGCCCCATGGGGTTGCTTGTCGGCCAACCGGCCACCATTACGGTGGTTGTCGAAAACACCGGCGCATCCACCTCGACGGCGGGATTCTGGGTCGATTTGTACATCGATCCCGATCCAGCCCTGATGCCGCCACAGGTCAACCAAACCTGGGATCTCGTAGGAAGCCAATATGGATTAGCCTGGTGGGTAACACAGTCGCTCGCACCGGGAGAACAGATAACACTGACTTCGCAGTCTTACGTCGCCGAGTACAGCGACTGGCCGGGATACTTCAACTGCTACGGCCCGCACATGTTGTACGCGCAGGTCGATTCATATAGCAGTCAAACCACGTATGGCGCCATTGCGGAGGCGGATGAGACAAACAACGTCTACGGCCCGGTCGAGGTGCCGGTTACCTGTCCAGAGTGGTTGCGCTCGATATGCCTGACCTCGCCGCCGACGCGCCACAACAAGGTGTACCCACCCCGTCCATAAAGCGCGCGGCCTTCCGGGAAGCTATGGCAGCTTCCCGGAAGGCCTCTCAAGATAGCTTGTGATTACAGTTTCAAGATTTTTGTATCCAGAGGAGAACCCTATGTCTTTACAACACACCAGGATCGGTCGCAGTATCCTTGCTACAGGCATTTTTCTGCTGCTCATCAGCACGGCGATGGTGATGGCGCTGACGGCGGCCACGACGCCGGCCTTGGCCGAAAATAGCGTCACACAAGATTTTCGTCCCACGCCAATACCGCGCACGCCAGTTCCGATAACGCCGTGCCCCACCACGCCGGCCCCCACCGCGCCGGCGCCCACAACCCAGCCGACGACACCACCTGAACCAACCGCGACGCCGACGGTTATCTTGCTGCCTGTCACCGGTAGTAAGGTCACACACACACCAACCAGAACGCTCGTGCTTGGATTTGGCGGCATGCTCTTGCTAGGGGGTATATGCTGTATGGGTGTCCGGGCAAACAAGAATTTACGGTGAACTCATCCCGTACCTGGTGGTGTGTGCACGATGGAAGACTAGCCGGTGCGCTTCCAGCAGGCGACCTTGCAGCAATCACAGCAATCTGCGTAACCAAACTTGCATTATGTTGGTTGCTGGCGAATAGCCGTGGCGATACGGAGAGCGGGGCTTTGTGATGCGGCTCGCAATTACCCTGAGTCTACAGCGCCACCGTCACCGGCAACATGGTGACACGATGTCCACTGTTCCGTGCAGCGACTCACAAAAATACCGGGCCTGCGGCTGATGTTTCCGTACCAGTATAGCAGGCAAGCCCACGGCCTCCGCACCCTGCACATCAGCGATGAAGTTGTCCCCAATCATCCATACGGCCTCCGCGGCAGGCAATCGCTCCAACGCAATTTGAAACGCTCGGGGGTGAGGTTTCTCGTAACCGGTTTCTGCCGAATTGAACACGAGGGCCATGCGCGAGGTCAGGCCCAGATGCTGCACAATGTCACCCAACTCCGGCACGTGGTTGGAGAGGATCGCGTGCGTCCAGCCGTGTGAAGATAGGACATCCAAGGCGGGCAAAACATCATCGAACAGTCGCCAGCGGTCGAGGTTCAAGTACACGGCACGGAATTGGCGCGCTAACGTCCACGCCAGGTCCCTGTCCAGTCCAACGCCCAGATAAGCGCGCTCAAGGACCGGTAAAATCGCTTCCCACCACAAATCAGCGGAGGTCAAATGTAGATGAGGGCGATCCGCTTCCTGCCAGGGGAACCCAGTCTGCAGAAAAAGGCGGATTTGGTCCAGTGTGACTGTATGGCCCGGCACAGCAATATCGAGCGTCTCTAGCAGCGAGGCCGTCCACCCACTGCCGACGCTGCCGCTAACGCGATAACCCAATGTTCCGTCAAAATCCCAGAGCAGGTAGCGCATTGTTCCCGAGAAGCTCCTATGGTTTCAAGGCGTATTGTAGCCTCAGATGGACAAGATTGTCAAGCCCAGACGTGGTTCAAAACAAAAACAGAGCGGCGCCCCGCGGGCACGCCGCTCTGAACTCCTCCTCCCAAACCAGCAACAGCCAAAACATACAGGCTGGCAAACTGTTCTATGAACTACCGTTGGCGACTATAAACCAATCCCCTCCTGGGGTTATTCCGATGCCGGGAACTGCTTGCGAATGATATCGACCAAATCATTGGTCGAGTGGGCCGTATGCTGCTCGCAAGCCAGCGTCACCACCTCGCTGTGTTGTGCGTCCAGGCAGATAAAAGGGATGCCCGGCTGCTTTTGCAATAGTGGCACGATCAACTTGGAAAGTTCGATTACGGGAGTGTCGAGATCGAAGATGACCAAATCGGGAGCGATCGTTCTCAGGTGCTGACCAACATTGGTGAGCGTTGTGTCGACCCGAATCACATCCAATCCGTTTCTTTCCGCGAGGCTGGCTTCCACGCCGTCGATCAAGAGCGTATCACCATAGAGAACGACAAGCCGTTTCTCGTCCATAAGCAGCTCCTTTGGCAGTTCATTAGAGTTGACGGATGACATGAGCATGTAAGAAAAATTCCGCCGCTACATGTTACGACGCAGCAGTAGAGCAAAGGATATGGGTATTATACGAGTGTTGTAAAAAAAGTGCAAATTTGCTCCTAAAAATAGTAAACGGCTTATCCGCAAAATTCAAACCACATTACCGTCTCAAGAACATCTTAACAGCCTCTTGATCGGCGATGAACAATGCGTTCGTCCATGCGCGATGACCCTGCGCATCCTCGATCTCGAGATAGGCATACGCCCACTCCGGTGGAATGTCGAACGCGGCCTCGGAAAACACCTTGCCCTCGAAGCCGCCAACACGCTTACCCAGGTGCACGACCAGACGTGCAAACTGCAGGCGAACGTCTTCCCACCGTCAGAAGCGGTACTGTGCAGATGGGTGTTGCCCTTGTACCAGTTACCGCTCGTATCGTAACGGAACCGCGCTTGCATCTCAGCCACGAGAACACTCCACGTAACCGGTCACTTCAGCAACACGCTCGAAGAACGCACGTTTGTGCGGCGTATTGGCAGACTTCGTCGGTGTTGCGGTCGGGGTCGCACACGCCGGTATCGGGATAGGCCCAGTAGTCGCGCGTGGCAGGATTCTCGTCGTCGAAGGTTGCCTGCACAGCGCGCACGTTGAACAGCAGTCCCTGAATTTTGCGCCCGGTATACTCGCGGCCAGCGTAGGTAGGCTGACCATCGATCCAGAATTCGGGGCCGTGGATGGTGATTTCGGTCATTGGGGTTTCTTCTTGTGAGAATAGTCATGGCTGAGATAACGTCTTGAATTTCTGAGGGGGCGACAATTTTCGGGCGAGGAAAGAGCGAAGTCTTGGGAGTCGCAAATCGTCAGAAACATCGTGCTTCTCCAAAATATGCTGCCGTTCGGCATATAACACCTTGCAGTGCTTCCATGCCTGGCACCGTCCACGCAACGATGCAAGGTCAAAGTGAAACAGCAATGGCCCTAACCAGCTTGCCACGTCAACGAGTAACAGCAATGGTACCCATAGCCACAAGCGTTTGAAAGGATACTGCTTGAACAAGGTGCGCCATTTGTTCAAGCCAATCTGATAAGCCTTGAATCCCGAGATTTTGCTTGCCGTCGCAGAATGGATATGCAACACGCACGCTGCCGGCACATACAGACATCGCCAACCGGCACGACGCGCGCGCCAGGCCAATTCTACATCTTCATAGTAAGCGAAATACCGTTCGTCGAAAAGGCCGATTTCCTCTAGCATTTCACGCCGGTACAACGCCGCTGCCGCGGAGGGGCCAAAGACTTCGAGAGGAGTAGATGGCTCAGCCGCAACAGGAGCGCCCCAATGCCGGTTCCACGCTATGCCCAGCACATCAACTTCGATGCCAGCCGAATCCAAACGATCCGGAGCGTGCGCCAGGCGAATCTGCGATGCGACCATACCAACACACGGATTAGAGTCAGCCGCGGCCACCAGACTGACCACCCAACCCGGAGAAGGCAGCGCGTCATTGTTCAAGAGGACGACATACTCACCCTGAGTCGCCCGAATTCCTTGATTATTGGCCTCAGCAAAGCCCCGGTTTTCAGAATTGCGGATTAACTGCACCTGTGGATAAGTACTCTGCAACCACTGCACCGAGCCATCCGTAGAACCATTATCAATGACCAGTGTTTCGAAGGCGATCTCTGTTTGGACCAGTAATGCCGACAGGCATGTTTGTAAATAGTCCAGCCCATTCCAATTGACGATGATGACGGCAATGCGTTCAGTCATCAGGCGCTCCGGCGGAGAGCACAATACGATCCACAAGCACGCCTAGTTGACGGTCATCTGTACCAACGTTGTGGGCTGCGGGAATCCAGGTGTCACTATGAATCTCCAACACCTGCCCCGCGCCACGCAACAGATCGCCGGGCACAAGAATGCTTATATCCGTAATATCGGAAGCAAGTGACCATTGCCCCAAAGCAAAGCCGTTAAGGGATAGCGCAATTGTCACCGGAGAGGCATCGGCAGCACGTATTGCCAGGGCTGTCAACGTCAATCGTAAGGTATCAGGCACATTGTCGGGCAAACATGGCCATGTCACCACTCCCAGACCATCTGTCCAACGAAGGGAACGCTCATCTAACCACTCTTTTTGGTAAAATCCGCTCTGTAGATACGCCACATCCAACGTGCCGATGTCAAGCTGTAAGGGGAATGTGCAACCTGTGTCCTCAGCGAGCTTATAGAATTCAAGCGGCACGCGATAATCCACACGCGCGGTAGGAAAGTGGAAGTAACTCTGTTCGAGATAAGGCACATTGATCCACACCCCAAAATCCGGGACAAACTCTGCTTCGGTCGGGACACCAATCAGCGGTGAAGGGCCTGCCACCCAGTAGATCGGGCGGTGATTGTGCTGCCAATCGGCAATGGCAGCTATCAACGCCATACGATCCAGCTTTTCCTCCTGCAAATCAAATGCTGTGAATCCATACAGATATTGCAGGGGCGCACCGATAGTCACACCAACGCCCGTGGTTGCAGCATCATCAAAAAGTAAAATGGCGTCAGGTTCCAGTTGCTGTGCTATGCCATCAAGCTGCGTGGTAAGGCCATGAAATTCGATAAGGTTCCAGATAGCACGATTGTTAAAGCCCAACCAGCCGACCAACGTCAC
This sequence comes from Anaerolineae bacterium, assembly GCA_034432995.1. Taxonomy (GTDB): domain Bacteria; phylum Chloroflexota; class Anaerolineae; order B4-G1; family SLSP01; genus DSWT01. Next base: position 5,438 of record DAOUAY010000171.1, read on the forward strand.
TCCCAGGACGACGGCGACGGCCCGAGTCACTTTCCACTCGCGCTCGCGCCATTGCCAGAGCCGGCTTAGGCCATACACTATCCCCAACACCAAGAACGGCAATACAACCGGCACATAGCGACGCATCGCATAAACATGAAAAGGGTTATTAAGGATGTTGCGCACATAGATAAATGTAAAACTCAGTCCCACCCCCAGTACCGACCAAGCGCGCCGCCAATCCGTTCCCACGACGAGGGCGCTGAGTCCTACAACACCCAACCCAATGCCTAAAGGGGATAAATACCACCCCAGGCGCACAAAATTAAGGTGATTCTGCAATGGGATTGTGCCACCACCATACCAATAATAGGTCTCCTGCAGTGTCCCTGCTCGCGGCAGAACAAAGTAGGCATAGACCCCGGCGGCCAGAATCCCCAATGCCCCAATCCACTTAACCATACGAACCAACCGATCCCCTATTCTGTGGAATCGCCACACGCTATATAGGATCAGAGGCATAATGCACACAGCAAGCAATATCAACCAGAGAGATTCTTGTAATAAGGACAAAACCATACGCCACACCCAACCGTAAATCTCCCAAGCATACTGATAAGAAGGACCAAGTCCCTGCACAATAGTCTGTAATAGCAACAAAGTGAAAGGAATAAAAAACCAGAGCGAGGCAAGCCGCAATCCACGTCGCAACACATAGAGCAGCCATATTCCAGGGATCAACAATACAGGCAACGCATCGATACGTGTCAAAAAGATCTGACCCAGAGCACATCCGCTCAACAGACCCCAAAGGGCACCGCCGTCTATACCGTACATTATGAAGGCAAACAACCCGGCCCAGGTTAGGTACTGTGTCAAAGGCTCTGCGGTCGGGTAACGCGCGAAATAGATCTGGAGTGGAGTGATCATGAGCAAGAAAGCGCCAATCAATCCCACTTTTGCACCGCAGAGGCGCTTAAAGGTCATATACACAGCCCAGACGCCAAGCACGGCCCATAATGGCGTTACATACAGACTGCCTTGCAATCCGAACAAACCATGAGCAAGGGTCAGCCAAACTGGATGCAGAGGATAAAATTGAGGCATAATCTTATCAGGCGCAGCTGCATTTATGTAGAAACCAGGGAAACGTAGATATTGCATGGGTTGGCCTGGTCGCATTTCACGAAACAAGCCGGGCAGAAGCGTCGGCGACAAGTCTTCCAGAAGAGGCTCTCTGAAGGTGAATGACCCCGTACGTGACCAAATTGCGCCGAGGTCTAAATATACACTGGCATCAGCCCCGCCGACAATGTACTCCGCCGGCCAGAAGAATAGCAATATGGCGGCTGCGAGCAAAGCCAACACCAAACCGTCATTCGCTGTAGGTTTGGGAAAAGGAAACAAGGGGGTTCGCGTTAAGCGCAGGCCAATGATACCCAAAAATGTCACTGCGACCAAGGCTACGCCCAGACGTAACAAACTGTATACACCCAATTGTAGCAAGCTGAAACCCAACCAACCGGTAATCAGACTGCCCAAAAGTGTAATCGCGAATAGAAGTTCATTCAAATCAAGCACAACGGCGCTCTTCTTGAAGCTGCGTAACAGGGAATACCACGCATATCCAACAAGAAACGTTATCGCGCCCCAAAGGATCAGCACTAACCATCCCATAATAGGCCCTTGCTCAGCACTTTCATCGATTTCTCAAGAGCAGAGGTAGAAAGCTGTGATAGATCTCCTCTACGACTAATACTCTAACCGGAATACTCAAAGGACTGTTCACCACTGGTACACCATTAACCATTCCGTACAATTCCAGGTTCCCAAGTGAATATGGAGTACTAGAGATAGGTAAACTTTCAACCGAAACTGTCGCCAAGACGGATTGCCCTGTCTCAGCCACTTGTCCCGAACCTGGCACGAGTGTTATACTCGCCGGCGTAACACTAGACCAATCAATTGTCTCATGCGTAAGGCTGCCAATTTCAAACTGAAAACTAAGCGTAGCAGCACTCCCATACTTGCACATCAGATTTATCGCCGTTGACGAGACTTTCAGACGTGGCGAAGGCATACGATGAGCTGTATTGTGCATATTCAAGCGAAAATAAAGCCAGGACGAGTCGCTCTGAAAATCCGTGTCGAAATCCCAGATATAAATCGCTCCTGGCGTTCCACCGGTACGCGCGCCTCCGACAACCAGCTCTACTTTTCCATCGCCATCCACATCGCCGACCGCGGGGGTGAAATGTACGCTGTGCTCTGTACTTAAATCCCACTTAGTTGAAGGGAACTGGTCACGCGTGAGTTGCGCCCCGGTTCGATCAAATACCACGATCTCCCAATTGGAGGGAATGATCACTTCTAGCACCCCATCACCCGTAAGATCTATCATAATGGGGGAAGCCTCTGTAGGAACATGAACTACTGTCCCCGGCCCGGCCGGAGTTGTAACCAACACAGGCCAGCCCGGCAATGGAGTACCATCGGCGCGGTAAACACGCACATAGCCATCTGAGGTGTTGACAACAACCTCCAACGAACCATCCTGGGTTAAATCAGCCACACTGGGAGAGGCAGAAGTATATGCCGGCAATATCACTGGCCACCCCGGCAGAGGGTTGCCGAACCGGTCCCAGGCATAAAGCGCCTTCGTAACCGGGTGGGTATTATTATATGGCACGGCACACGCCGGCACAGTCCAACAGTTCCCGGTACCAACAATAATATCTAACCACCCATCATTATCAAGATCAGTCAACACGGGTGAAGACCAGATAACCTCATCCACATTGATAGGAAAGCCCGACAGTGTAGAACCATCAGCCGCATCGAAGGCCAGCAACCGTCCCCCGTCTATCGTTCCGTAGGCCGGTTCGAAATGGGTATCGCTCCCAATGACCACATCAAGCCCACCATCACCATCAAGATCCGCCACGGCTGGTGAAGACCAAATCGTATCCCGAATGAAACGCTCCCACAAAACAGCGCCGCTATACGTCAACACCCGCACATAAGCATCCCATCCACCATAGATGATTTCCAGATAGCCGTCGCCGTTCACATCGGCTAACGCAGGACTGGCAAACACGCCATCTGGGACGCCGTCCCCACTAAAGTCCCCCGACACATACCGCCACAATAATGCTCCAGTATGACTCAATGCGACAACACCGCCTGGGGCATTGGGCGTATAGGTTGAGCCTATACCTACCACCACTTCATTGAAACCATCTTGATTGATGTCGCCAATCGCCGGTTTGCTCACAATTGCCGAATCGCCCGTATCATACCGCCAGAGCAGGATGCCGTCGCCTCGATAAGCAAAGATGATGCCATCATTGCTCCCCACTACAAGATCGGGAATTTCATTCCCGGTCAAATCCCCCAGAGCAACGTGACTCGTCACCCATCCACCACTCAACGTAATGACACGTTTTGTGTAAGATGTACTTGCCGCCGAGTGCTTGACCATGACCAACAAAATACTGAAGGCAAGAATTACTTTCACAACGATGTTAACCTTCGTTAGATGCCTGCTCATTTCAAAATTCCTCCCGAATCAAGTCACCTCGATATCCTTAACCCTTGGGGCGGCCTTGCTCTCTGTCCAGCAACATTGCGAGCAATAAAAACTGCATACCGGAAGTAGTCACAAACGTAGCAAATAACGCACTGGTAGCTTCCACAGGACCTACCCATAACCGGTGATAAACTAAATAAAGGCCAAACAATAACCCTGGCAGAAACATAAGCAATCCCAATGCATAGAAAAATACGAGAGGATGAAAATCGCGTATGATATATTTTTCTTTAAGTCGCCAAAAGAACCCCATAAACAGATGAAGTGTAAAATGCAAGAAAGCGTTCCAATAACGAATACCCGAATTTTCCCCAATACCATAAATGGCACGAACCGGCACATCCACCACACATAGGCCGAGAGCATTCAACTGAATTAACATGGAATTCTCAAAAAAATAACGTTTGTGCAGATGCTCAGGGTTTAGCAATTCAATTGCCCGAGTCGTGATAGCGGTATAGCCACATTGTGGATCGGATATGTGCCAATAGCCGGAAACGATTTTATTCAACATAGATAAAGCCGCATTCCCAAAGTAGCGAACTTTGGGCATAAATTTCCAGGCCTCACCATTTATAAACCGATTACCTTTGGCATAATCGGCACGTCCTTCTACGACAGGATCAAGTATTTTTGTCACCTCTGCTGGATCCATCTGGGCATCTCCGGCCATCACAACGACAATATCCATCCGCTCTTCCACTGCCTTACGATGCCCTGTCAGAATGGCACCACCCACGCCTTGATTTACATCATGGCGCATCAAAATCACACGTTTCGTGTCTTTATCACAATACGTCCTAACCACAACGCTCGTTGAATCTTGACTGGCATCATCTACAATAATGATCAAATCCACGATAGATGGCATAGTATCGATAACACGCGCTATTAAAACTTGTTCATTATAAGCCGGTACAACTACTGCGACTTTGGCATCCCTGTACATGATCACCTCAAGGAGCTACTAAAATTGTAGGAGGGATTTCTCTAATTCGTAATTCTATTTGAGAAGTAGCATCCCGTACAAATCGCGCACTTCGATACAAAGCCAAATATGAGGGCATATCCAGTCTCCACCAAACCGTCTGCACATCAATCTCCCCAGCTTCTATCTCAAACGGACCCAGATCCACCGGAACAAGAGCCCCATTGACCTCGCCCTGCGCAACTCGACTACTTAAATCGAGGTACAAATAACCTCGCTGCCAACGATCCCCTGGCACAAAATCCAACCCCCACACCCCGTAATATTTATCCTGCTGAGGGTCAAGCAAGTGCAACCCCAAACGATAAACAGGGACATTCTCTAAAGGTGGTATCAAGATGACCTCATAAGTTAAATTGTCGCCATCAATAAACTGGGAGACAAAGGCCACCCCATCACGACGCTGTGTAGCCCCGAAAGACGGAGCCGGGTCGCTTGTTGTGACTTCAAACGCTCTAACCCCATAAACAATCAAATCTCCGTTCCCGGCATTGCGTAGACGAAACGAATCGGAATCATAGGCATTAACATTGACATCAAGCATCCATACGCCAGGTTGCAAACTGACACATTCCGTCACTAGACAAACTTGAGATTCCGCCTCGGGAACTAAAATCGTTATCGTCAATGACTGAGGATGTTTTATAAACATTCCTGAGAGCAGAGTCTCTGTTTCCGTAGTTAGGCTAATGCTCGTATTTATTTCATCCACTACAACTGCTAAAGTTTCTTCAGAGTGCCACAATTTGACATTGCCCGACATTCTAACATCCAGTAATGTTTCATCAATACGTTGACGCAATTCATAAGTGGTATTGCCCCAAAGCACTCGATACAGGTCTGGGTCATACCACGGCTCGTCAAAGACCTGAAATTGACGTTGAGTATCTACACTGCGATCAACTACGGCATACTCATAAGTAGGCGGCGGATTCTTCACAGGGCGAATAGATAAAAGCTCATGATAATCAACGTTCTGCTCTTTCAACAAATAGCTAAGCCAATATTCTTCAACGCCAGGTTGAAGATCTAGCAATATCCACTTGCCGGCGGGCACCTGCCGAATTCCCACCGCAACAGCGATCAAATCTTTGTCCACAGCAATACGATCATTCAGGACATAAGACAGAGTCCATGCCGTATTGAAACTGTTAAGCAAGAATACACCACACAAGAAAACCCAGGCGCTGTAACGTAGATAATGAGTGTAGATCAGCCCGACAAGCCCTTGTACAGATAATGGTATACACACCAAGACAACAAGAGATATGCTCTTGAAATAACCATAAGGATAGCCATGAGGCGGATTCATCCCGAAACGTTGTTGCACAGAAAGCAAAACAGGCATAGCCACGATAATGATTGCTGTCATGCGTTCCCTGACAGGCAATTGTCTCCATCCCCAAGCCGCCAGGAAAACAAAAAGTGCTACCCCACCTGTTAGCAACCAACTCGGGAAATGCCATGCATCCAGACCGAAAGCCGCACTAGCATGCGCAATAAGCCCCCACACTTCAGCAAGAGGCGGAAACACCAGTATATTACCAGCACCAACAGCCGCGCTTTTTTCCGGATCTAGTAGCTGTCCCACGAAAACTAACTGGGCCACAGAACGATAAACGGCCACCCCATTAGCAACAAACAACAGTAGTAACAAACCGACACCCCAACGCAAATACTGGATCACAATCCGCCTCCGCTGTGCCCGCAAGCGGACGATTTTCTGCACCATGACAAATATTGTACATAATCCCCAGGCCAAACCAGCCACCACAGCGTACACAGGATACAGTGAAAACATTGCGGATAGCAGCAGTGCAAATCCTATTGTCTCCCGCCAGCGTAGTGTACGCGCAGAGATCACGCCAAAACTTAATACCAGCGGAAACACACTCATAGCAATCGTTTGAGACAAGAAGTTATCATAGACGGCCCAGAGAAGCACGTTGTGGATAGCCACAAAACCCGAGGCAAGTATAGCCACTGCACTTTTTACGTACAGCGTTCTGCGACAAAAGACATAAACTGATACAGCAGTCAATGTATAGAATACTATTGCCGTAGTTGTCAATAATTGGTAACTTCTTTGTCCGGTCAACACCCCCACAGCCCCAATGAAATATACGTCCCCCGCACGCACCAGATCGATGTGAGCTGCTACCAATCCATAAAAAGGCCGACCTGGGGGGACATCCGGGCGCACAAGCGGGGCTTGTTGCAGATATTCTGATCGCACGGCATACGACAGACCGTCAATGGTCGTCCCGATTGTGGTAAGATACCCTAGCTTCACTAATGGAATTAACACCAACACATACGCAGCGAGGCTAATGATTAGAATGCGCCAATGCAAACGAGCATGTAATCGGGGTCGCCCGCGAAAAATCCATACAGCCGGGGCAGCAATTGCGAGCACGATGAAGAGCCATACAAATTGCCGAATCGCCAGTCCCAAGACACCCAGGTAGTGAGAGAGACCAGAAATCACAGCAAAACCGAAAAACGGTGCGATCAACAAAAGGTCGCGTTGATAATGCCTGGGTTTTAGAAACAACAAGACAACACTCCCAATACCCCAAAGCAAGAGAATAGAGACCGATAGTTGACACAACCAGCCTAAAAACATATTCATAACCAGTATGCCCTTCAAAAACAAATAATATCTTCTAATCCTTTAGAAACACATCATCGATCAGCTACATACAGGAAAGCAGTCAACACTTTCTGGCATGCAGTACCAACGGCATACTGGCAACGATATAAGCCGCCGGCAAAAGCCAGCCATTCACTGCTTGATATGCCAATTTCCGTCGCCATAGCCACGAAATGATATGGTATCCCAAACGCCCCATTTCTTGCATAGCACGCATATCACTCTGATCGAGTTTCAGTGCGATAGAACGCGGGAAAAACATTTGGGAACATAATCCCGCCCGTTTCAATGCACGCAAATATTCGAGTATCGAATACACATGCTCGTTGATTCCATGTTCAATTTCAACACACCCCACGAGATCTTCAGACTGAAACACGCTGCGCACAGGTTCATTTGTAATAATCACTGTACCATTTGGAGCCAGAACATAAGCCGCCTGTTGCAACGTTTTCAATAAATCTGAAGAATGATGAAGTGTAGCCGTCAAAAAGACTACGTCAAAAACGCCTTTACGCAAGGGCAAAGCATTCATATCGCCTACCACACGGTCAAAACATGCCGTGTTATGCTGTATAAAGATATCAGCAGTCTCCAAACCAATAAATCGTTCCTTAAGAATATCAACTCCCATCGCATAACTAGCGCCACCTAACAGCAAACGCCGTGTAGACCAACAACGTCCTGCACCTATATCCAAAACACGCTTACCGGTCAAGTCAACTCCTGATATTGCCTGATCAAAGTTTTCAGATACTGTGACCCACAAATCATCTTGGAGATACGGTAGCCTTAACATAGTATCGACCAAGTCCTCGGTTGTCTCGCCCAACATTTCTACCCAGCCCTTCTGCTCGCTCACAACTTCTGGACTTGGATCGGGCAACAAATCAACGATACCCTTGTGAATTTCGTAGCGGCGACCGCAATTGTGACACACCAATCCACCCTCGCGAATCTCATACGCATCCCGTTCCAAAATGTCAATCTCAAAAGAAGTGGTGCCACATACCGGACAGCGAACGTACTCCAAAATATCTACACGCATCACAACCTCACAGAACTTGTCCTATACGACTATAAATCCCCAACAACTCGTGCGCTGCGCGCTTCCACGAAAACTGTGCAGCACGCTGCAAACCGGCTTCCCGCAAAATCTGACAACGCTCAGGATCACACAACAACATAGCCATCGCCTGCGCTAACGCAGCAATGTCTGTAGGTGGGACCATGACTCCTGCATCCCCCACCACCTCCGGCAAAGAGGATGTATTCGATGTGATCACGGGTGTACCGCACGCCATCGCCTCCAGCGGCGGTAAACCGAATCCCTCATACAATGAAGGATAGACGAACACTCTGGCGCCGCTATATAAAGCGGGTAACACTTCAGCAGGGACACGTCCGATACACCGCACGCGCTCCTGCAGTCCTAACCCTTTGATCAAAGCCAGGATTTCCTGATAGTTCCATCCTCCCGCCCCCGCTAAAACAAGGTCTGGCACCGGCGCAAGCGCCTCTTTCACCAACAGGGCATACGCTTCAACCAAACGGCGCAAATTCTTGCGTGGTTCAAGCGTACCGACATGCAACAGATACGCATTTGGCGTCAGACGTAATGCGCTTAAGGTTTGACGCAATGTAGCTATGTCAGTCACTGGCCGGTAGTGTGGCGCTACGCCAGCATATACCACGTGAACCTTGTCTACCGGAATGTTTAAGTGTGCCACAATATCGCGCTTGGTTGCCTCGGAAATCGCAATCACCATATCCGCTTCTTGTTGCACAAAACGATGTTTCGCCCGTTGAAGCGCCAAAGTCTCCAGGGTGTGATATTCAGGAAACAAAATGCAGGTAAGATCGTATATTGTCGTGACGTTGAGAGCGCCGGGCTGTCGCCAGAGCAACACCTCTGAAGAATGAAAAACATCAACATTTGCCAACAGCGGCGCAAGTCTCCGGCGCATAATTACCCCGGCCAAGCTCTCCCAAGGGCGAAATAATGTGCGATCAACAAAATGCGCTAACGACCATAAAACAGGGCGCTGCATGACGCTCAAGCGTGCCAGTTTGCGATGCCGCAGCCCAGATACATGTGCAATAGCCGCCGAGGTATCTTCCAATGCACACAATTCAACCGGATCGTTATACCCACCGTGAATTGGCACATAATCTAATAGCACGTATTCATTATCCCGATCCAGTTCCAATAAAGCGCGAATGAGATTATAATCATAGTAGAATATACCTGCCTGGGCCACATACAAAGCCGTTACGTCAAATCCAATGCGCATTATGATCCTGTCCTACGCAAGTTCTAACAAACGCGCCTTGATTTTCTCTGCCGCATGACGCCATGTCCACCGCGTGAGTGCATCCTGCGCTGCTCGCGCGCCTTTTTCGCGCGCCTCTGCTGGATGGGTATACACATGCCGTAGCAAATGTACCAGATGCTCCTCATCGGCTTCTGCCCAACGAAAGCCAGTATAGTATGGACACTTGGCCTTGGCCGGGATAAGCTTTTCGACGCGCAACGGGTAAGCATTCGTCTCAGTCATAAAATCCGTCTGTGCGCTCCAATCGGTGGCGATCACCGGCATACTACATGCCATCGCCTCCAATATTGGCATCCCCCACCCTTCGCCGCGAGCGGGCAAGACAAAGCAATCCGCCGAACGATAAAGACTACCCAACTGATGAGACGGAATTTCCTGATTATAGAGTAGAGCGACGGGAGCGTTACTCGATGGCAAGGCCGCCAGTTGCGCCTTTACATCCACGCCGGGATCACGATTGAACACTTTCAATATAAGCAATACATCGTCTTGCGCATTAAACGCTTTGGCATACGCCCGCAGCAGAATCTCCGGGGCCTTACGCTCACCCCACTCAAAAACGGAAAGGAAAGTGTAGCGCGGCGAGGCGCGAAACTCCCGAATCCTCGGATTGAAATAATCGGGATTGATACCTAAAGGCATCACATGAATCGGACGAGTTACACCGCTGACCTGGAATGTCTGCGCGTTGAAAGTGCTGGGCACCCAAACTTCATCCAGGGCATTACAGAGCTGCACCCACTCAGCCGGTACACCATCCACTTCTAGCATCGTATATCCAATGCGATAGCGTCCGCTGTTCTTGATGAAAACTTCCCCTGGCGCGTATACCACCTGAGGGAGATTCAAATCTTTAGGACGTTGGCGCATGGCAGCAATACGATGGTCATCTTGCTGGGTGTCCATCCAGTCCGTACCATAGATATAGCCCAGCCGCACATCCACGTTCAAGGCATCCAGTTGCAAGATCAATTCGCGTGAAGACATAGCATAACCGGAAGGCGATCCCACCTCGGAATGCCAGAATACCGCAGTCTCATATTTTGCCATCAACTTACGCTCCCAGCGCTTGCGGAATATCTTTTGCGATTTATAGAACATCTGTGAGTGACTGACCCGGTTTACCTTGGTGCTGACATTTTCGTGATGGATCAACGTCACGCCACCAGCGCAGACCGTACGAAAGCCGGCCTCGGCAACCTGTAAACAGTAATCGGTATCCTCAAAATAAGAGAAGAAGTCCTCATTGAGCGGCCCAATGGCCTCCAACACTTCACGCTTAATATACATACAGGCGCCAACCACAGCCTGCACATCCCGATCATAACTATATTGGTTAACATCCTTTTCCAGGCTGCCGATCTGCTGCCCCCAAAAAGAATCCAGAGGCATGTAAGCGCCGGCGTGGAGTAAGCGCCCATCGGGAAGAATCATGCGGCAACCGACAATGCCAATATCTGCGGCTGAATACGCCACCCGGCGCAGCTCCGCCAACCAGCCATCCTGCTGAATCACGATATCATTGTTAAGCAATACGATGTCGCCGTGCGGTGTAGCACGAATCCCCACATTGTTGCCACGCACGAAGCCCAGATTCTTGCGATTAGCGATGACTCGTACGCAGTCCAGGCCATGCAAATAAGCCAGCGTGCCGTCCGTGCTGCCATTGTCCACCACTAACACGTTAACACCCGCACCCAACGGCGTATGTCGACGCAATGAATCAAGACAGGCGCGTGTGTAATCCAGACCGTTCCAGGTAAGCACCAAGATGGTAACTTCGGCCGTCATTGCACCTCAAGTTCAGCGGAAGGACCGGACGAAGAAACCGTTGCCTCCACATTCGGCGGCGTGAGACGTTGTAGTTCAAGCAACATCGTCTCTTGATTCTCGGCCAATGCCTCTATAACCTGTGCAGTATTCACCTGAAAGGTACGAATTTGCTGCAGAATCGGATCAACAAACCACCAGGTCGCCCGCCGGATAAACTGCTGAAAGCGAATAATCCACGGCCCAAAACGTGGGCGGGTCGAATGAATAATGGCATTGCCATCCAAGATGGCCTGGAAACGCAGTTGTCGCGCCTGTTGAAGCAAACGTTCTTCCCGATGCTGCACCCATGACAGATCGAGCGGCATCGCATCGCCGCCCTCCCAACGTCTAACTGCCTCCCCCACCTCACGCATAATGACTTCTACATCCCCGTCATCCGCTTGTACGCTAAAAACGCTCATTCTCGCCACTCCGTTTGCACCTCTGCCTCAATCTTCTGCAAGCACGCATATTGATAATCCCAGGTATAACGTTGCTGTACTTTTTGATATCCGCGTTCCCCCAACTGTGCAGCGTATGCCGGATCAGTCAAAAGAGTTCGCAGCGCGTCGGCCAGTCCTTCAACATCCCCGAATTCCACCAGTAGCCCATCCATACCCTGACTGACCACATCGGGAATAGCGCCAGAGCGCGCGCCAATAACCGGCTTGCGACACAACCACGCTTCCAAAAACACGATCCCAAAAGATTCGGTTCGGGAAGGCAGCGCTAACACATCCGCTGCTGCCAGCAACGCCCACTTCTCAGCCTCAGAAATCCGCCCCAGGCAATGGCAGCGTCCCCGCCACTGTTCTGGCAAGCGTGCTATCGCCCGCTCCACTGCTGGTTCCATCGTACCAACCAACGCCAATTCTAACGGAATTCCCCATTTCCACAACCGACGCGCCGCACCCAATAAGTGCAGCGTCCCCTTGGCATAGCCCAATGCGCCAATCGTGACCACCAAGGGTACCCCCGCTGATTTGTAAAGGAATGGATGATACTCCTCACCTAGCGGTGGAACAGCGGCCACACCAGGACTGACAACAACGACGCGCCGCGGCCCAAAACCATGGGCGAGTAAAAATTCGCGCTCCGTCGAAGTCTGCGTCAAGATACGAGCCGCGTCACGCAACAAGTGTAACTGGTGCGGCATGGTGTAAAAAGCGGGCCGGGCCAAATGTAGCAGAGGGACAGCGATCCAGGGGATTTGTTGGCACGCGGACTGCCGGGCAACTGCCACAGTCAAGCCCTCCAGGGTGAGGTTCCACGCAAAGTACAGATCGGCTTGGAGGGCGTCAAGAGTCTCGGGCAAGGCTGGAACCCACGGGAAGAATCGGGCCAAGGGCAAAGCCAACGGTACAGCCATGTGCGAAAACAGCCAGGTGATCCGGCGCAAAGCGGCGAATGTCAACTCGCCTGCCGGTAAATGGCGAAGCGGCAGACGCAATATGCGGATGCCATCGGATTCGTCGGGTGTTTCTGCCGGCACCCGGGCTACGTTAGCAGACCAAAGCGCAGAAAGCTCCTGGGCTTGCGTCGCTACGACCGTGACATGATGCCCGGCTACGACTTGCCGGCGTGCAATCTCATGCACGTACTGCTCAGAGCCACCGGCGACCGGCCAGGCACGATGGGTTACATGCACGATATGCATAGCAAATCAAGATGAGACGGCAAACCCATACGTTGCAGACTGGATAAACGCCGCGTATTGTTGGGCAACCCTTGCGGGATCACACTGCTCCTTTACGTACGCATAGGCCGCATCTCCCATCGCCTGCCGCCACGCAGTATCGACAATAAGCCGCCTGAGCAGGGCCTTAAGAACGCGCGCCTCATCTGCGTCGTAGGGGACTTTGCACACAACCGCATCCGGCAAGTCGGAGAATGAAGCCGTATCCGTCACCAACACAGGCTTGGCCGCCGCCAGCAAACGTATTAATGTCGCCGACGTTTCTCCCCACGTGGGATAGCGCAAGTTAACGCCAATATCAATCGCCTGTAAATAAAGCGCGAACTCAGTAGGCGACACATATCCAGTCACTTGCACAACATCCTGCAGGCCCATGGCGCTGACTTGCGTCATAAAGTCATACCCTTCAACAACCTGCCCGACGCAAATCAGTCGCAACTGGGGATAGGTTACTTTCAACTCAGTCAGTGTATGCAAAACGGCTTCGAGGCGCTTTGTCGGCGCAATAAAGCCAAATGCGCCTAACAGCATAGCCTCAGGCGCCAATCCCAATCGCGAGCGTGACGCTGCCAACGTGTACAATTTAGCCTCAACCGGTGTCATATCCAACATTGGGATAACTACAACCGGAGTTTGGGAAGTTATGTGCTTCACTTTGTGCTGCATATAGTCGCTATGGACAATGATGCCAGAGCTTGCTCGACAGGCCCGCGCTAACATCGTATGTTTTGCCGGATTAAGTGCGGTTTCGCCACGCAAATACTGCCAGGCCAAGGTTGCGCCGTCGGGGCCTGCCGCAAAACTTAGCTCACGTACAAAAGCCGCGCGCGCGCCAGATTCGAGGGTCACCGCGTTGATAAATGGCAACAGACTGCCATCGTGTAATACCGTAATCCCAGGGAAACGCTGCAGTAAATCGTAGACGTACCGATGATAAACGCTGTTATTCCCCATATGATACAACGGAACGGCGCGCTCGATTGCCCACCAGGAAGAATCGGAAGCGTCATAGACAGCGTCTAGCACACCTGACGGCAAAGCGGGCTTTACCCCGGTCTCGACAACACCCACAAGACGCTCACAATAAGGACGCAGATGAGGCAACAATGCAGCGCTATAGTCGGCAATACCGGAGCGTTGCGGGGGCAAAGGGCTGACACAGGCCAATCTCATTTCGAAGCTACCTCAGTCATCGATTGCATAGGTGTTTGCAAATTCTTAATCTCCGCTTGCAGCGTATACAACGCCGCTGTCTGATCACGCCGCGTCGTGACCAGTTCACCATCCAACACCCCCCTGAGTTCCTGCTCAACGCCCAATTCGTCACGTAGATTCATGACTTCGGCTTGTAATTCCACAATTTCCGTCTGTAATCTTTGATTAATTGCTGTTTGCTGTTGGAGCAAAGGCAGAACATACCATCGCGTCGCTACATTATTCCAGAGCGTTCTAAACCACACAATCAAACGTCCGAGCACAGGCTTGTCGGAATAGAATGATTGTTCACGCAATTCCCACCATGGGTCTTCCATCTCACTCCCCCTTTCTGCTTACAAACAGGGTGAATACAGATCCATTACAGTTTTTCTGTTTCTCAAGTATGACTCGCCTGAAAAAAGTCGCACTTTAACACCAAGTGGGCGCATAGCGGGAGAAACCCGCCGGATTGAGCCTGCGCCAAAGGTTTCGCAAACGTTGCCGCCAACGTGACAACAAAGTCTCA
>DAOUAY010000172.1:0-16154 GCA_034432995.1 Anaerolineae bacterium
CGATCAGGTCAAAAAACAACTCGGCCTCACCTGGGTCAAACAACAGGTGCGCTGGGATCACTTCTCGCCCGCTCCCGGGCAAATGGACTGGAGCGGCTACGACGTGATGGTGGAATTTGCCCACGAGCGCAATCTCAAGGTGCTGTTGAGCGTGGTCGGCGCGCCGGAGTGGTCGCGCACCTACCGCGACGCCAATCCAGAAGCGGCCCCGCCCGACGACATCACGCTGTTCACCGGCTTCCTGGGCGAAATGGTCGACCGCTACAAGGGCAAAATTCACGCCATCGAGGTCTGGAACGAGCAGAATCTCGACCGCGAGTGGGACACCGCGGCGGGAGTGAATGCAGCCAGCTACGTGGAAATGCTGCGGCTATCTTACCAGGCCATCAAAAGCCGCGATCCCAACATCATCGTCATCAGCGGGGCGCTGTCGCCGACAGGCGCTTCGGCGACTGATCCTGCCAATTCCAGCCGTGTGATCTATATGGACGATTTCGTTTACTTCCAGCAAATGATCAATGCGGGATTTCTCAACTACACGGACTGTGTGGGCGCGCACCACAACGGCATTAACATGCCGCCGAATGTCGCGTGGGACGAAGGCTACAACGACCCCACCGCGACATTTCGGGGACCGTTCGACAATCCCGATCACTCCTGGTCGTTCAAGAGCACGCTCTGGGGGTATCACGACATGATCCAGAAAGCGGGCTTCAACAAGCCGCTGTGTGTCACCGAGTTTGGGTGGGCCACCTCGGAAGGGTTTGGCGCTACGCCGGTAGGCTTCGAGTTCGCCGACGATAACACGCTGGAGGAACAAACGCAATGGATACTCCAGGCCTTCCAGTTGATGCGCGAGTGGGGCTTCATCCACCTGGCGTTCCTGTGGAATCTGGACTACTCGTATAAAGGCGGCCTCGGCCCGACCGATCCCAATGCGCCGTACAGCATTTTGGACTTGCGGGGCGCGGCGCGTCCGGCCTACGGCGCACTTGGGGAGATGCCCAAGATTCCCTAGTCGCCTCCGTGATGGTCATGACCGATCCTTCTTCACCAGAAGCGACGTCAGAGCGGCCCCAACCACGGCGGCTTCTGCCTGGCAGGGCGCTCGCGCTGGCCGGCCTCGCGCTCCTGCTGCTGACCGGCTGGCTGGCGGCGACGCAATCCGGCTTTTTTTCAGGCTGGCGCGCGCCCGTCCCCACGCCCGAACCGACGCCGACGCCGTGGCCTGCGCCGCTGCGCTTCGACGCGCCCGCGCACGGGATCAACATCCACCTGTGGTGGGATTCTTGGGCCGCCGTGCGGCGCGATTGGCATCTCGTGCGCGACGGCGGATTCACCTGGGTCAAACAACGCCTGGCGTGGTTCAATGTCGAAGCGGCCGGACCGGGGCAGTACGAGTGGTTTGCTGCCGATCGGCTGGTCACAGAGGCCGAGGAGGCCGGCGTCAGTCTGGTGTTTCGCGTGGATTACCCGCCGCTCTGGGCCAGACCCACAGAGCCGGATACCGAGGGAAGGATGTGGCCGGTAGATGTAGAGGCATTTGGCGTCTTTTGCCATACACTGGCCGAACGTTACAAGGGTCGCGTGGCCGGCTATCAGGTCTGGAACGAGCCGAATCTGGCCCGCGAGTGGAACGGTCTGGTTCCCAATGCCACCGACTACGTCGCCGTGCTGCGGGCGTGCTACATCGGCGTCAAAACGGCGGATCCAGAGGCGTTGATCATCTCGGCGGGACTTGCCCCTACCGGCTCCGGCCCGCCAGATGCCATACCGGACGTCGATTATCTAAAAGAGATGTACGAAGCCGGCGCGCTACCTTATTTCGATCTGTTGGGGCTGAACGCCCCAGGCTACAAGGCTGCGCCGGAAATCTCGCCGGCTGAGGCGGCAGATCCCGCGAACGGCTACGGCGGGCATCAGGTCTTCTGTTTCCGGCATGTCGAGAACATGCGCGCTATTATGGAACAGTACGGCGACGGCGACAAGCAAGTTGCCATCCTGGAATTCGGCTGGCACACCGACGACCGGCCCGAAAATCCCGATTACGCCTGGTTCGCCGTCACGCCGGAGCAACAGGCGGATTACCTGGTGCGCGCTTTGCGCTACGCGCATACCCATTGGTCGCCCTGGATTGGCCCGATGTTCGTGTGGAATCTGCCCGATCCCACGTGGGAGCCGCAAAACGAGGAATTCTGGTGGAGCATCGCTGACCCGTTCTGGTGGGGTCTGGGCGATGGCGATATGGGCGCGTGGCCGGGCGGCGCGATACGTCCCGCCTACACTGCCCTGGCCGAGATGGAAAAGCCGTGAGCCGGAACATGATACTGGATGCTGGATGCTAGATGCTGGATGCTGGATGCTGGAAGCTGGAAACTGGATGCTGGAAGCTGGATGCTGGAAGCTGGAAGCTGGATGCTGGATGCTGGAAGCTGGAAGCTGGAAGTTCGGTGGGCTGAAGTGAACAAGAGGTGAAAGATGGGGAAGGTAGAAAGCTATCGGGATTTGGAGGTATATCAACTGGGATTTGAGTTCGCGGTTGAGGCTGATAGGATTTCTAAAACCTTGCCCAAGCATGAAATGTATGAAGTTGGGAGTCAATTACGTCGCGCTGCCAAGTCAGTACCGGCAAATCTGGCAGAAGGGTTTGGTCGCCGACGTTATAAACAAGATTACATTCGCTTCATCGTTTATGCTTTGGCTTCCTGCGATGAGACCAGTGTTCATCTGGATATGCTTTTTCAGACAGACTCCTTGTCCAAATCTTGTTATGATGACCTTCATACAAAGTGTGATACTCTGGGGCGCAAGCTCAATAACTTTCTGCAAGGCGTCATCGAACACCACCAGGAACCCTATCGCTGACTAGAAGCTAGAAGCTCAATCTTGGAATTACAGGCCCGGTGGGACAAGATTCGCGTGGCCAACCTGTACGACGCGATGGACCACATGGGCTACGGCGATCAGTGCATCGACCTGAGCATCCGGCCGCTGTTTCCCAAACAGCATTTGGCAGGTGTGGCGGTGACGGTGCGCGGCAGCCGTGATCCGACCTCGTGGGAGGAGAAAAAGGCGGCGCTGGAGAAAGCCGAGGCGGAAGGCAAACCGGCGGCGACCGGGCCGCATCTACACGAGTGCCTCTTCCCCGGCTGCGTGGTCGTCGTGGATGGCGGTGGCGAGCCGCACACCGGCAAATTCGGCGAGATGACGAGCTGGGACATGAAGCAGCGCGGCGCGAAGGGCATCGTCATCGACGGCTTCATCCGCGACCTGTGGGGACTGGAAGTCATCCCCGACTACACCGTTTGCGCCAAGGGGACGTCGCCCATCGAGTCGGCCAAACGGTGGAGCATCGTCGGCGTCAACGTTCCCATCGGGATGCCCGGCACGCTGACCAGCATGGTGCGTGTGCGTCCCGGCGATTGGATCGTCGCCGAGGCGGATGGCGTCATCGTCGTCCCGCAGGAGATTGCGATGGAAGTCCTCGAAAAGGCCGAAGAAATCGAAGCCCGTGAGCAGGGCATGCGCGAGGACTTCGCGAAAGGGATGTCGTTCAAAGACGCCTACGAGAAGTGGGGACGGGCGTAACGATTTCTGATTTTATATTTTTAGATTTTCGACCTTCGACTTTCGACTTTCGACTTTGGACTAACGACTGACGACTATGGACTACATCGACTTTGGCCAGACTGGATTGAAGGTTTCACGCCTGTCTATCGGAACGGGCACCAATGGGTGGGCCGGGCGTTCCAACCAAACTGCGCTGGGGATTGAGGGACTGGCGAATCTGCTACGCCGCGCCTACGATGCGGGCGTCAATTTCTGGGATGCGGCGAACGCCTACGGCTCACATCCGCACGTGGCGCGGGCGTTGCAGGGGATACCCCGCGAGCAGGTGGTGATTGCGACCAAGACAATGGCGCGGAAAGGCTCCGACGTCGCCAGAGACCTGGAGCGTTTCCGTAAAGAATTGAACACTGATGTCCTCGACATCGTGCTGCTCCACGCGCTCAGTGACGCCAACTGGCCGAAAAAGTGCGCCGACGCGATGGACGCGCTTTCCCGCGCCAAAGAAGTGGGCATCGTGCGCGCCGTGGGCTTTTCGTGCCACGGCCTGGGCGCGTTGCGCACTGCCGTGGAGACGCCCTGGGTCGATGTGGCGCTGGTGCGCATCAACCACGCCGGCGTCAACATGGACGCGCAACCCGCCAGCGTCGTCCCCCTCATCGAGAAGCTCTACGCTGCCGGGAAAGCCGTCTACGGGATGAAAGTCCTCGGCTGCGGCGCGCTGAAGGGCAACGCGCGTGCCGCCATCGAGTACGTCCTGCGACTCGGCACGGTGCATGCTTTCACCATCGGCATGACCAACGCCGCGCAGCTTGAGGAGAACGTGCGGCTGGTCGAGGAACTGGCGTCGCGATACGCAGTGCGTTCATACGTGGGAGCATAGTATGGACTTCATTTTGTATAATTTGCGTTTGAAAGAGTTGGTCGCGATAGTCCATGAGAACGAACTTTTCTACCTGGATTTCGTTGCGTTCCTAGAAGAGGCCGGATATGAATCTGTTTTGCAGTTTATTCAGGAAAAGTCGGACGATAGAGCCGCCGAAGTCATTGCAAAATACCTGTCGCGGACCGGTGAGGTCAAATTGTACGATGGCTTGTTACGGCCGTATGCAAACTCGAAAGCCAAATGGTTCTTCCTGGCCTGGTTATTGAGGGATGCAGCAACTCAACGACTGCAACCTTTGCTGAAGAATGTGCCCGGCGAGACGCTGATTGAGCGTCAGACTTATCTACTGAATGAGATCAGGAAATTTGTCGGGCCTTTGTTTCCATACGAAGAGAACTGGGAATGGCCCGCTATCTCCGAAATCATGTTGGCCCGTCTTGAAGGGAGCCGGCGCGCTTTGAAAGGTGCGCTGTTTGAAGAAATTGTCCGCCGTAATTTGCGAAGCTTGCTCGCACAGCATCACTTGACGCTTGAAGTCGGAGACCGGCAGATAAAGATAGGCGATGAGACTTATGATGTCCAGATCACTGGTAAAAATGGTTCCGTGCTTTTGCCGGTGAAAACACGCGAGACGATGGGGGGCGGACATGCGCTGCTTTTTACCAGGGATATCTATAAGTCGATTCTGATGGCAGCAGATAACGGCTACATTTGTGTTCCCATTGTCATCGCTGAATCATGGGGTGGCGATTTAGGCGAGCTGAGTTCAGATTTGTACATTTACATACAGGCGAATCCGAATCAGGTCGCCCACGTCGAACCATTGTTAGCTGAAAAGTTGGCAGAGATTGTGCCTTTGTTGGAGAGTATTCAATAAAGCTCTAGCACAGGTTGGCAGAGTCGTTTCCGCGCTATCTCGCAATACTCTGGATTGATCTCGATTCCAGCGTATTTTCGTCCTAAACGCTGCGCCACTACCGCAGTGGTGCCGCTTCCTATAAATGGATCGAGTACAATTCCACCAGCAGGACTGCCAGCCAGGATACAGAGTTCGACCAATTTCTCCGGGAAAACGGCAAAATGTGCATCGCGGGACTTTGACAAGGGGATTTCCCAGACGGTACGACGATTTCTTCCTTTGGGATGAAATGCCTGGTCCCAACGCCCATCGTGCAGATTAGAGTTGCCGGCATTTTTGCCGTTTTCAGGGGTACCGTTTTTTTTACCGAAATGATTCCTACCGCCTTTCATCCGGCTTTCTGGCGTGAACGTTACGTGTGGTTCTCGAATGGCGTCAATATCATAATAATAGTCCTGACTTTTGACTAGCAGGAAGACGTATTCATGATCGGTGGTTGGTCTGTTTTTAACTGAGGAGGGCATTGCATTGGGTTTATACCAGATGATATCTGAACGTAGGATCCAATGATCCTGCGAAATTCCCAGCGCAACGCGCCAGGGAATTGCCAAGAGAGCGCCATCCTGATATTTGTCGCCCAAGTTGAGCCATAGCGTGCCATCGTCTTTCAAGACTCTGTAACATTCGCGGAATATAGTGCGTAGATTCTCGATATACGCTTCAAGGGAATGTTCATTGCCTATTTGGGAATCCACATTATAGTCACGTTGTAAGTAATATGGGGGGCTGGTAACAATGCAATTGACCGAGGAGCCCGGGAGTTGTTGTAAGACAAATTTGGCATCCCCCTCCAGGATTGCGTTTACCCACTGCTCATTGTCGAGTGATATCATAGTCGGCGGTTTCCTTTATTGGATAGACCCTAAGCGTATTATACTTCAAAGGTGTTCTTTCTCAAATGCTGCGTAAATTTGTTGTCTGAAAGTGAGTAAAACATATGGAAATCAATCTTACCGAAGAGCGGGCCTTTATCTTGCAGGCGCAGCTCTCCGTCGATCAGGCGGAGGGGCGCGCGTGGGGGCACAAAGTGGATGCGTTTGGGACGATGGCGAAGATGGGCAGCCTGCTCCAACGTCCCAAAGACGAGGATTTCAAATTGCTGTACAAGGAACAACGCTACGAGCCTTTCTGGCACGTGGTGTGCGATGCGCGCTACGTCTACGAGCGGCGCGGCGATTATCCGCTGGCCTTCAATGATTCCGTCGTCAAGGCGGTGACCATTGACGGCGTCGAGTATCAGATCTGCAATGGAAAGATTGTCCTCACGGGATTGGAGCACTGCCGGGAGGAATTGCACGCCGACGTGTTCTTCGACGGCCTGACGAGCACGCGGACGCCGAACCTGACCGACTACCTGAAATACGCCGCCGTCGAAATCCCCGGTGACGACCTCGACGATTTCTCTGCCGGCGACTCCGTCGTTGTGCCGCCGGCCGCGCGCGCCTCGGCGGTCGTCCACGAAGTGCTCATCGAGATGATCAAGAGTGTGAAGGCCGAGCGCATCCTGGAAGATCGTATCGATGTTCGGCAGATTGACCTCTACTACCGGCCCGTGTACGCTTTTCAATATCGCTGGCTGCCCAAAGAAAAAGAGGCGATTGTGGAATACGACGGCCTGACCGGACAGTGGCAGGCCGGCGGTAAGACCTTCCAGCAATATATGGGCAAGATTCTTGATCCAGACTTCCTCTTCGATGTAGGAGCGGAGACAGTGGACCTGTTGGTGCCAGGCGGTGGTCTCGCCATCAAACTGGCGAAGAAAGGTCTCGACGTCGCGCGGGGATCGAAGAAAGACGGATAACTCTGGCAGGGTGACATGGAAGACAACATACTTTTTATGATCGGCAATGCCCACATCGATCCGGTGTGGTTGTGGCGCTGGCAAGAAGGTTTCCAGGAGATCAAGGCGACGTTTCGCTCCGCGCTGGACCGGATGAAGGAGGATGAGGACTTCGTCTTCGTTTCCAGTTCGGCGGCGTTCTACGCCTGGATCGAGCAGACCGATCCGGCGATGTTCGCCGAGATTCGGCAAAGCGTCGCCGATGGTCGCTGGGGCTTGGTCGGCGGGTGGTGGGTCGAGCCGGACTGCAATCTGCCCGGTGGCGAGTCATTTGTGCGCCAGGGCTTGTATGGGCAGCGTTATTTCGAATCGCGGTTCGGGCGTATCGCGCGTGTGGGTTACTGTCCGGACAGTTTCGGCCACAATGCGACCCTGCCGCAGATTCTCAAACGCAGCGGCCTCGATTTCTACGTCTTCATGCGGCCCGGCCCGCACGAGAACCCCGACTTGCCGCACCTTTTCTGGTGGGAGGCGGACGATGGTTCGCGCGTGTTGACGTACCGCATCCCTTACGCTTACGGAACGTCGGGAGCGCAACTCGAAGCGCATATCCGGCGCTGCAGTGAGCTTCTGGCCGCCGATCCGCAGGCATCGTTATGCTTCTATGGGGTAGGCAACCACGGTGGGGGGCCGACGCGGGAGAATCTGGCGCTGATCCACGCGCTTGGCGAGGATGCGAGCCTGCCCATGTTGACCATGGCGCTGCCGGAGCCGGTTTTCGTCATCCTGAGCGAACAAAGGATCAGGCTGTCAGTGGTGCATGACGAGTTGCAGCATCATGCCAGCGGGTGTTATGCGGCCCACTCTGGCGTCAAACGGTGGAATCGCCAGGCCGAACAGGCATTGTTGGCCGCCGAGAAGTGGTCGACGCTGGCGACCTGGCTCACCAAGCTGCCCTATCCGGCGAACGACTTCGAGCGCGCCTGGAAGGACGTCCTCTTCAACCAGTTCCACGACATCCTGGCGGGGACGAGTATCGAATCGGCTTATGACGACGCGCGTATGCTGTACGATGAAGCCCGGGCGATTGCTGCTCGCGCCACCAATGCCGCCGTGCAGTCGTTGGCGTGGCAGGTGCGTATCCAGCCAGAACCGGAGACGATGCCTGTCGTGATCTTCAACCCGCACGCCTGGACGAGCCATGTCCCGGTGGAGGTGGCGCTCGGTGCGTCCGGCAGTGGTGCTCACATCGTCGTCGATGAAACCGGGGCAACAGTCCCGGCCCAACCGGTGCGCCCAGAGCCGGCGGTGCCGAATGTATCGCAAATGAGTTTCATCGCGGAATTGCCGCCGTTGGGGTATCGGACGTACCGGGTCAAGAAACCGGCAGAGGCCGCCATTGCCGGGGGAAGCAAGGAACCAGACGCCGCAAGCAAGTCGCACTACGTCACGATTGGGCAGGCCGGTGCAGTGGTGTTGGACAATGCGTGGTTCCGCCTGGAATTCGATCCGGTGAACGGCGGCGTGCGACTGTTCGACAAGCGCGTGGGGGCCGCCGTTTTCACTGCTCCGGCGGCGCAAGCGGTCGTCATCGATGATCCCAGCGACACCTGGAGTCACGGGGTCTTTTGCTTCGATGGTGAGGTCGGCGCGTTCGCTGTGGAGCGCGTCCGGTTGCTGGAGCACGGCCCGGTCAAATCCGTGGTGCGCGTCACGAGCGCCTATGGCGCATCGCGGCTGACGCAGGATTTTACGCTGTACGCGGCCTTGCCGCAGATCGACGTTCAGGTGACGGTGGACTGGCACGAGTCGTTCAAGGCCATGCGCCTGAAATTCCCGCTCAATCTCGTCTCCCCGACGGCGACGTATGAGATTCCCTATGGGCACATCGCCCGCCCGACGGACGGCAAGGAGGAGCCTGCACAGTCTTGGGTGGATGTCTCTGGGATCCTACGCGGGACGGAGACGGCGTATGGCCTGAGCCTGCTCAACGACGGCAAGTACAGCTTCAGCGTGGACGAGACGGTGCTGGGGATGACGGTGTTGCGCAGTCCGATTTACGCGCATCACGTTCCCTATACGCCCGATCCAGAGGGTCTCTACACCTTTGTGGATCAAGGCTTGCAGCACTTCCGCTATGCGTTGCTGCCGCATACCGGCGCCTGGAAGCAGGCGCAGCCGATCCAGCGGGCCGCCGAATTCAACCAGCCGCCCGTGGTCTTGAAAGAGACGTTCCATCCGTGGGGCAGGCTTCCGCAGCGGGCAGCGTTTATCGCTGTCGAACCGGATAATATCGTGGTCAGCGCGCTCAAACGGGCGGAAGATGGCGAGGCCTGGATTCTGCGTTGCTACGAGACCCATAACGTGGCTACACCGGCCACTATCCAGCTTCCCTATTGGGATCGGACGATCCAGGCAGTGTTTTGGCCTGGCGAGATCAAAACCTTTCTCATCCCCAGTGACCGCGTTTCGCTGGTCCTGGAAACTGATTTGTTGGAACGTGAAATCTAACGACAGGGGTACATCGATGACACGAGTGTTAGTGACGTATTTTAGTTCGACCGGAAACACGAAAGCGATGGCCGAAGCAGTCGCTGAAGGCGTGCAGTCAGTGGAGGGTGTCGAATGTGCGCTGAAGACCGTCCCGCAGACCACCAACGACGATTGGCTGTCCGCCGATGGCATCATCGTCGGCTCGCCCACCTACTTCGGGCAGATGGCGGCGCGGGTCAAGCAGATGTTCGACGTCACCGCGAAAATCTATGGCAAGCTGGAGGGCAAGGTTGGCGCGGCCTTCACCACCTCCGGCGGCGCGGGCTGCGGCCACGAAACGACGAATATGTCCATCATCACTGCGATGCTCGTCGCGGGAATGATCGTGCAGGGGACGACGCAAGGCCCGCACTTCGGCCCCTTCGCCGTGGGCGCGCCGGATGAGAAAGCCTTGCGGGATGCGCGCGAAATGGGCATCCGCGTAGCGACGTTGGCTAAGCGATTAGCTATCAGCGGTCAGCCATCAGCCGTCAGCAACCCGTAACTCTTAACTCGCAATTCGTAATTCGCAATTCGTAATTCGCAATTCGCAATTCGTAATTCGTAATTCGCAATTCGTAATTCGCAACATGCCATCTTTGCTGCCTATCGTCACCACCTGGGCTGAGTGGGCGCGGATTTTCACCAATACTGCGCAGTGGACGGCGGCGGTGCGGGAAATTTGCCAACGCCACGGCTTGCCGGTGCGGCGCGTCGAAGCCGGGTATCCAGGCACGAACGCCGTCTTCGTTGTCGATGACGCCTACGTCGTCAAGATTTACGCGCCGTTCTGTCCGGAGGATTTCGATCTGGAGCGCGAGTTGTACGCGCTGCTCGGTCCCAATCCGCACCTGCCTGTGCCACAGCTCATCGCGCAAGGCATCCTTGAGGATCAGATTCGCTGGCCCTACATCATCAGCGACTTCAAGCCGGGCGCGCCCATCCGCGAAGTGCGCGCCGACATTCCACGGCGTAACCTTGAGCGTATCGCTGCCGAGCTGGGCGAGATAGTGCGGGAACTGCACCGCGTGCCGGTGGCTTCGCTGACGTCACTGCCCCATACCCAGGCCAGTTGGCAGCAGTTCATGCACCAACGGCAAGTCGAGATCGCCGATCCCGCGCGCTGGGCCGGGATTCTGCCCGCGCCGGTCGTCGCCGAAATCCCGGAATTTCTGGCGTCCGTCCTGACCGGAGATGAGGAGCCGCCACTGGCGTTGCTGAACGGTGACTTGACCGAGGATCACATCCTGCTGGAGCAGCGGGATGGCAAATGGCGTATCTCTGCGCTGATCGATTTTGGCGACGCGCTGGTGGGCGCGCGTGACTACGAGTGGATCGCGCTGTGGTTTAGCGGGCTGGATCGGGATTATGACGGGCTGGCGGCGTTCATGGCGGCTTATAATCCGCATCTCAAACTCGACGACGCCTTTTTCACGCGTGCGATGGCTTTCACTTTCCTGCACGAATTTAGCATCGACATCCTGACCCTGACGTTGAGAGCATTGGGACAGCCGCAGATGACGTCTATTCGGGAAATGCAAGCATTGCTGTGGGAAGGATGAATGTGCTGACGCCTCTTGTGAACGGCCTGATTTGCGAGTATACTAGAGATATATAGCGTGAGGGTGGAGGTATGGGCGTATGGAAAATACCAAGCTGGGAATCGTTTTGATTGTCGATGATAACGCTGCTGATCGCCAAATCTTAGCCGAAATTCTGACCTTGCGTGGATACACCCCTCGTATGCTCTCCCAGGATGAAGTCAGCTCCGAAAGCATCGCTGCACTTGCGCCATCCGTCGTGATCCTGGATGCGGGGGCGATTGGCGCTTATACGCGCTTGCAAGCCCGGAAGGCGTGGAGGATGCCGGTGCTTTTCAGCGGCGTCGTCGATGCGGATATGGAACGTAGCGCGGTCTTTGCCGCCGGCGGCGCGGATTATCTGGCTAAACCGTATCGCTCCGCAGAGGTCATCACCCGCATCGAGATGCACCTCGCGCTCCAGCGCGCGCGACAGCAAACGCAGGCCTATGCTGCACAACTTCAGCAAGAAATCGTCGCCCGCCAGGAAACCGAAGCTGCGCTGCGTTCTGCGCATGAACTCCTCAACCGCCGGACGACCGAGAGCACAGCCACCCTGCGCGCCTCAGAAGCGATGTTCCGCTATCTCCTGGGCCGGGTGAACGATGGCTACGTCATCGTGGACGACGATGAGCAGATTCTTTACGCCAATATCAAAGCACAACTGTACCTGGGCCTGGGACGCGAAATCGATAAGGCTGCGCCCCCTACATTCATGGACCTCGTCAGGCAGCAGTATCGCCGCGAACCGCAGGCCGCCTGGGCGCTCTGGCCAAAGAAGATGTTCGTCAACAAAGCGCCGGTCCCGCTCTACCTGGTGCGTCCCGAAACCCAGATCGCCAAAGCCTTCTGGTTGCAGGTGGAAATGTTGGACATTTCTGCTGGCCTGGATACCGAAGCGGGACGGATCATTTGCCTCACCGATATCACCGAAACGACCTCGTTGCAGGAAGAGCTAAGCCGCTTCCATGCCGTCATCGCTCACAAACTGCGCACGCCTCTCGTGCCGATCTACACCGGTCTGACCTTTCTGGTCGACCAGGTAGCGGCCATGCCGCAAGAAGACATCCAGATGTTCGTCCAGAACGCCGCCGAAGGGGCGGAACATCTCTACAACGAGGTCGAGCAAATTGTCCGTTACCTGGGAACGCCGCGCGTTGTGTCGCCGGACCTGGCGTTCTCCCTGAACGATCTGGGTTCACTCGTTGGGCGGATTGGCGCTGAGTTGTTGCTGCCTGAGATAGCCATCTCTGGCCTGGAAACCGTGCAGGATACCCGCTTGATGCTCTCCAGTTGGAGCCTTGAAGCGGTTTTGTGGGAAATCCTGGAGAACGCCAAGAAATTTCACCCGCGCAACATGCCAACGATTAAGGTCGACGTAACCAAATTTGGTGTGCAGCAAGTGCAGATTCAGGTGTGGGACGATGGTTTGACCCTCTCGCCGGAGCAGTTGGTCCACATGTGGATGCCGTACTATCAAGGCGACAAGTTCGCCACAGGCCAGGTCGCCGGCATGGGCCTGGGCCTCTCCATGGTGGCGACGCACGTGTGGAGCGTGGGTGGCTCCTGCCGTAGCTTCAACCGCGAGGATGGCCCCGGCATCGTGATCGAATTGGTACTCCCCTGTAGCAACTGTTGATGCGAATTCAGAGAAAATCCCGATGCTAGTCGGGATTTTTTTGTTTAGCCGTGAGGTCGCATAGCGTATGGAGGTGATGAGTGTCATGAACCCTTCGCGAATCCTCAAGAGTGCTGTTTCGGGTGCGTTTTTGTTGGCTTTGCTCGCTGTCCCACTGAACTCCTTCGAAAATAGCCTTCGAAAATAGCCACGGGAGGGTGAGCCTTCTGCGCCAATCACAGAACCGACGGCGCTTGCCGCGCCCGCCGATGGCAACATCATTCAGGGCAATTACATCACCAGCACGCTCATCGCCCCGGCCGGCGTGACCTACGATCCGGCGCGGAATGCCATCGTCGGCCCCCTCACGTTTACGCCAGGCGCGCCGTTCACCGTGACGTTCGCCGTGCAGACGACGATCACCGGCGGACCGGGTTTTGCGCCCCAGATCGTCAACCGAGCCTGCGTCCATACGCCAGGCGATACGCTCTTACTGCTGGCCTGCTCCAATGAAGTGCGTACGTGGACCTACGTCTATCGCATTTACCTGCCGTTGACGTTGCGCAATCAATAAACTGTGTTATACACACTGATACCATCTTACAGATGCGTTGCACTGTGAAAGGTGCAACGCATTTATGTGCCAGGGGAAATGATAAACGATGGAATCACGACTTTTCACGTTTGAAGCGCACTTGAATGAAGAGCAAAGAACACTATGGGCCGGATTGAATAGCCCGGCGAAAATCCAGGCGTTTTTGGACAATATCCCTTACGCGCCGGAGGACACGAATCGCAGCCCGTTGCGCGTATTGCGCGAACGGCGCGCGCATTGTCTGGATGGCGGTCTGTTCGCCGCGGCGGCGCTGCGCCAGCTTGGACACCCGCCGGTCATCGTCGATCTGCTGCCAGAAGAGGGCGCTGACGACGATCACGTGCTGGCGGTCTACAAGTACAACGGTTTTTATGGCGCTGTAGCCAAGTCGAATTTCGCCGGTTTGCGCTTTCGTGATCCGGTCTACCGCACGCTGCGCGAGCTGGTGATGTCGTACTTCGAGGTGTTCTTCAACGTCCACGGCGCAAAAACATTGCGCGCTTATACCACGCCGCTGAACCTGAGTCGTTACGATCCGCAGGCATGGCTGTCGAACGATGCCGCCGCCGATGCAATCGAGGTGCGTCTCAAGACGCTCCGCCGGTTTCCTGTGCTGCCGCCACAGATCGCAGCGATCCTCTCACCGGTGGACGCGCGTTCTTACGAGGCGGGAATGTTGGGCGCGGACCCATCTGGGCTTTACGTAGTAGACGGTAGACGGTAGACAGGGGGAACAACCCCGTCTACCGTCTACTGTCTACTGTCTACCGTCTACCCATCCCGCAAATCTCAAATCCAGCGGGTGACTTCTTCCATCGTCTTGCGCGGTCGGGGCGATGGCGCTTCGTCGGGATAGCCCACGGAGACGGCGGCGATCATCTGGCGGGTCTCGTCGAACCAGGCGCAGAGTTCCGGGTAGGCGAAGAACACGTCGCAGATCCACAGCGTCCCCAGGCCCATATCGGTGGCGGCAAGCAGCAGATTCTGAATCGCCGCGCCAACCGACTGCACGCTGACGGAGTTGAAGATCACATCCTGCACACTCAGCGTTTGCGCGTTGCTTTCCAGCGTCATCTCGTCGTTGAAGATGAAGATCGTGACCGGCGCGTGTTCCATTATCTGCGCTGTCCACGGGCTGCTGCCCAGGTTGACGCCGAGCGCCTTGAGCTTCTCCATGCCGGCGCGCATCACGGCGACCATCTCAGCGCGTTTTTCGCCGCGCACGACGACGAAGCGCCACGGTTGGGCGTTCTTGCCCGACGGCGCGAGGGTGGCGGCGTGCAAGAGCGCGTGGATTTGCTCGTCGGTGACGGGTGTGTCCTTGAATCTACGAATACTGCGACGTTGTGCGATAGCTTCCAGGGTTTGCATTGTTTTCCTCTTTTCATGATAGTCTGATAGTCGTTAGTCTTGTAGTCGTTTTTGTTCTTGTTGGGTAGTGTACCACACATAATAACGCTTGCGGTTGAGTCTTATGGCTATATGGCATTGCGCCGCGAAGTGTGACAGGGTGGGGTGATTCTCTTAACGGTTGATTCGGTAGTGGCCGTCTTCATCGACGCGCACGTCGTCTTTTGTCAGGACTTTTTCGCTGTTCATGAGCGCCTTGATTCTTTCCGGCCCGTTGCCCCACAGCACGAGATTGCCCCACGGCATAAACCAGGCCCACCGGTTTTGCTGTGCCAGCACGTCGAGACTGGGCGGCGGCGCACATTCGCCGATGGCGATAGGTTTGCCGTTCGCCAGCTTGAGCAGGTCGTCGTGATGCGATGGCTTCCAGTCATCGCGGTAGACGTCCGCCGCCAGCACATCCACGTAGTCGTGACCGGGCCAGAACGCTTCATACGGGAATGCTTCATCGCCAGGGATGTCGCGCGGGGCGTTGGTGTTCCACACCCAAATCAGGTTGTCCAGGCGATGGTGATTGACGTAATAGTCGTGCATCATGATCCACAGTTTCTTGAAGCCGTTCTCGCCCTGCTGATTGCACCACCAGAACCAGACGCCGTTCATTTCGTGATAGGGCCGCCACAAGACCGGCACGTGGGCATCTTTGAACTGTTTCAGATAACCGGCGATGGTATCGGCCTGTTGTTTCCACGCCACATTCGTCGGTGTTCCCTCTGTCGTGAGTTCGTCCCATTCCTGCGGCGAAGGCCGGTTTTCCATCGCCCATATCTTTTGCCCGTCGCAGCAATCGCCGAATCCCGGCGGGCAGGCGTGCCACATCAGGGTGATGATGTAGCCCTCCCGGTGTTTGGCGATGACGTTCTGAACCAGGCATTCCCGCGCTTCAGGCGGCGTCAGTCCGGTGAAGTTGACGTCGTGCGATTTCCAGTCCTCGAACGAAGCGATCTTGCCCGGATCGGACAGATTCAACGGACCGCAATGTTGGAACTTATGCGGTTCATCGCCTTGATAGCAAAAGCTAAAGTCGGACCCCCAGACGATGGGAGATTTCCCGGTGAGGTCTTTGACGATCTCGGTGTACTTCGATCCGCTGGCGATGAAGTTGTGCTGTCCAGACAGAGTGTACTGCCCCTGAATGTCGCACAAAAACTGAAGCAGCTTTTGAGCTTCTACTGCTAAATTCGGATTTGTCATGCGATGGTCTCCTCAAAAAACAGCCTACTTCAACGCTTGAGGCGGATCACAATCCGCCGCTCCCGCAGCGCCG
>DAOUAY010000173.1:0-4369 GCA_034432995.1 Anaerolineae bacterium
TACGGTCGCTGGCCTTATTTCTACATTGGGACGGCGCTCGATCCGCCGCGCTTGTTGCGCCCGCTGGCGCAGTTCGCCGATTGGCTGATCCGTCGCCGCGAAATGAGCCGCCATAAAGACGGCAATGGGCACGAACCGGCGTCGCTTACGATTGCCGATACCTACCACGGCAAGGTCGTGCCGCTGGACACGGCGGCGCGGCTGGTGCAGGTAGACGAAGACGTGCGCCTGACGGTCCCGGAACACATCGTCCCCTTTGCTGTGGCGCGCGACATCGTGATGCAGCATCCCGACCACATCGTCGTGCTGGATTGTCCATGCCGGATGGCGCGCGAGAATCCGTGTCTGCCGCTTGATGTGTGCGTGGTCGTGGGCGAGCCGTTCGCCAGCTTCATCCTCGATCACCAGCCGGCCCACGCGCGCCGCATCACGCCGGACGAGGCGGTGGACATTCTCAAGGCGGAGGATAAGCGCGGGCATGTGCATCACGCTTTCTTCAAGGATGCGATGCTGCAACGGTTCTATGCGATCTGCAACTGCTGCTCCTGCTGTTGCGGCGCGATGTCGGCCCACCAGAACGGCGTCCCGATGTTGATTTCATCGGGTTACGTTTGCCAGGCGGATGAGGAGCGTTGTGTGGGCTGCGGCGCGTGCATCGAAAAGTGTCAGTTCGGCGCGCTGGCCCTGCGGGATGGGCATGTCGTGGTGGATGCGGCGGCGTGTATGGGATGTGGGGTGTGCGTCAACACGTGTCCGCGTGAGGCATTGTCGTTGGCGCGTGCGCCGGAGCGTCCCGCGCCGCTGGAAATTCACGAGTTGATGGCGCAAGCCGTTAATGCCTAGATGTAGCGAAGTTGTTCCCGAAACTCGGCGGCTGTGGAGGAATCCAGAATCGAAAGTAGTTTATGCACAACGATTGCGCTGTCTCGCCGGCGCTTGACAATGATGATACCCCAGTGCGGGCGTTTGTTCTCAAGGTAGGACTTGTGAAGCTTTTCGAAATCGTGGCGATTGTGTGTAACAATGGCTCTTTGTTGGGCGACTGCAAAGGCAATTTGTGCTTCATCCGTTAGGGATAACCGTTGTGTGTCGCGGGCGCATAGCACATCAAAACCACGGTGACGCAAGTTTTCCACAATTTCGGTAGCAATATCTTCGTCAAAGTATAGGCTGATGTAAACAGACAACAACTCGGCGTCAGCGCGTTCAGTCATCGATTGGTACCTGGTTCAGGCGGATGTAGTTCTCGATCTCGTCACGATGATCATCGTAGTAACTCAGCGCCGCGAAGATGTGCGACAGGCGTAGATGGGGTAATTTACGGGCAATGTCTTCTGGAGCATCGCCAAACTTCCAGTATTCTACAATAGCACGGACGGATGTGCGTGTGCCGACGATGACCGGCTCTCCGCCAAGAATATCACCCATTTTAGCGATATAGGGATGTTCGGATAGACTGGCTTGTGCTTTTGTGGATGCAGGCGCGATTAACAGATCCTGGAGGTGATGGATTTGGCTTTCCAGATTATTGAGATACGCTATCATAGCTGATGTTTCATGGATGATCTCAGGCATTTTACTGTCCTTCTCGATATTAACGCAAGCGTTAGTCCTATTGTAGCACAAAACTAGACTTTCGACTTGAGACTTTGGACTATTTTCGCAAAGGAGTTGTGATATGGCATCAACAGAAAATCCCCCTATCGTTTTGCAAAGCGACCGCCTGATGGTCGAAATCGCCCCACCGGGCAGTGCCTACAGCGGGACGCGCTTCGATTGGACCGCCTTTATCACGCAGGTGACGCTGGACGGGACGCACACGTTTTGCGTCCCGGAATCGCTTGAGCCGGGACAGGGCAGCGGCGGCATTGGGTTGTGCGGTGAGTTTGGCATCGAAGAGGTCATCGGCTACGACGAGGCGCAGCCGGGCGACCTGTTCCCCAAGCTGGGCATTGGCCTACTGGCGCGCCCGGACGAACAGCCGTACGATTTCTTCCGGCCTTACGAGATCGTCACGCCGTTCCCGGTTCACGTGATGACCGGCTCAACCCAGGCGATGTTCACCGTCGAGCCGGTGGACTGCCGGGGCTACGCCGTCCGCCTGACCAAAACGGTGACAGTGGAGGGCGCGGGGCTGACGCTTTCCTACGCGCTGGAAAACGTGGGCGAGAAGCCGATTGTGACGACGGAGTATGTCCACAACTTTGTGCGCATCGACGGGCGCGCGATTGGGCCGGATTACCGGTTACGGATGCCCTACACGATCGCGTTTGCCACGCCGCCGGCAGCGTTCGTCGAGCACATGGCGCAGATGATGGCCGTCCTCGACGTGCATGGCGGCGACATTCGCTGGCGGACGACGCCGGAAGGTAACTTCTACTGCCGCCCGCTCGGTTTTGCGGCGACCGATGCCGCGCAGTGGGAGCTTGTCCACGAACCAAGCGGTGTGGGCGTGCGCGAGTTCGACGACTTCACGCCCGCTCGCGTGGTGGTGTGGGGCGCAGCGCACGTCGCCAGCGCCGAAATCTTCGTCCCGCTCGACGTACAGCCGGGTGAGACGGAGGCGTGGACGCGGCGCTACGAGTTCTTTTTGTAGCTTTCAGCCGTCAGCTATCAGCCTTCAGCTTTTCGGCCCAATCTGGCTGATGGCTGAAAGCTGATAGCTGACAGCTATCAAGGAGTCATCGAAATGAAAACAATCGTCATTCTATCCGATTCGCTGAACCGCCATTACCTGCCGATGTACGGCAACGATTGGGTGATTGCGCCGAATCTGGCGCGGTTTGCCGAGCGATCGGTGATTTTCGACAACCACTGGATCGGTTCCGCGCCGTGTATGCCCGCGCGACGCGATATGCTTACCGGACGGCTAAATTTCCTCGAACGCGAGTGGGGCGGCATGGAGCCTTTCGATATCCCGTTCCCGCACCTGCTGCGCGATAAGGCCGGGGTTTTCTGCCACATGGAGACCGATCACTATCACTACTTCCACGTCGGCGGCGAAAACTACCACAGCCCGTTCAACACCTGGGCCTTGCATCGTGGACAGGAAAGCGATGTATTCGTCTCGCGTGTGGCGTCGCCGGAAGCGCCGGAGCACTTGGGCCAGTGGCGCGCGCAGTACGCGAAGAACCAACAGGCATTCAAGACCGAGGCCGACTACTCGACGCCGCAGACGTTCCAGGGCGCAATAGACTGGCTGAAAGCGAACGAGGGCGCGGACAACTACTTGCTGTGGGTAGAAGTCTTCGATCCGCATGAGCCGTTCGACTGCCCGCAGGAGTACCTCGACATGTACGGCGACGATTGGGACGGCCTGCTCTACAACTGGAGCGGCTACGACAAGGTGGACGAGGACAGCGCGGCCACCCGTCACCTGCGCCGGCAGTACGCCGCCACGCTCACGATGATGGACGCCTGGTTTGGCAAGCTGCTGGACGAGTTGGTGCGCCAGAACGCCTTCGAGGATGTGCTCATCATCGTTACCACCGACCACGGACATCTGCTCGGCGAGCGCGGCCTGACCGGCAAGAACGCCTGGCACTGCTGGAACGAACTGGCGCACATCCCGCTGATGGTGCACCTGCCCGGCGATGCGCACGCGGGCGAGCACCGCGCGCAGCTCACGCAGAACATCGACATTATGCCGACACTCTGCGATTACTACAACGTGCCGATCGAGCATCCAATCCACGGCGAATCATGGAAACCGATCCTGGAGACCAAGGCCCAGCCACGACGCAAGGCCGTGCTCTACGGCTGGTTCGGGCAAACGGTCAACGTGACCGATGGGCGCTACACCTACTTCCGCGCGCCCGCCACCGAGGCGAATCAGCCGCTCTACCGCTACTTCCTCACGCCCGGGTCGTTTAGTATGCGCGACGTATGCCCGCTGAGCTTCTACGACGAGGCGAAGCTGGGCCTGTGGCTGCCCTACACCGACTATCCTGTCATCCGCGCCCGCGCCCACAAACGCCGCAGCCCTGAATGGGCGGACACGCGGCTCTACGACATTCGCCAGGATTACACGCAGACGCAGGACCTCGCCGGGACGGAGTTGGAGATCGAGTGCGCCGCGCTCCTCGTCGAAACGATGCAGGCGATGGACGCGCCGCCGGAGCAGTTCGAACGATTGGGGGTCGAGTCGCCATAAACACTAGGTCTGACAGGTTGGGCGTGATTCACGCCCAACCTGTCAGACCTCATCAGAGCAGGTGTTCTACGCTATTCCTAACGCCGCCGCACGCGCGTTTTCTTCATTCGCCACCCGGATACCTTCTGTCTCGTTGACGCGCGTCAGCAGGATAATGCCGCCGACGAAGAAGATCATCAACGACACGATGCTCAGGCGGCTCGATCCCATCAACTG
>DAOUAY010000174.1:0-19897 GCA_034432995.1 Anaerolineae bacterium
GTCGTGTGCGCGGGCGCGAAGTCCATTCTCGATATCCCGCGCACGCTGGAATACCTTGAAACGTGGGGCGTGCCGGTGCTCGGCTGGCAGACCGACGCATTCCCGGCGTTCTACAGCCGCACTTCCGGGTTGCCGGTGGATCAGCGCGTCGATAGCGCGGATCAGGTGGTGGACGTTTTCCAGGCGCAGCGGGCGCTGCGCCTGCCGCAAGGACTGCTGGTCGCCGCGCCTCTCCCCGCCGAGGACGAAATCCCCGCCGCCGAGATCGAACCGCTCATTGCCCAGGCCGTTGCTGAGGCCGACGCGCAGGGCGTCACCGGCAAGGCCCTCACCCCGTTCATCCTCGCGCGCATGGTCGCGCTCAGCGACGCGCGAACGAAACACGCCAACGAGAGCCTGTTGATCAACAATGCGCGCGTCGCCGCGCAGATTGCGCGCAATTTTATAGATACTGTTTGACTTTCCCTAACAAGACCTCTGGCTCCACCGGTTTGGAGATGAACTCGCGGATGTTCAGATATTGATCGGTGGGGAACGCGGCGGCGTACTGCGACGTGGTAATGGACGAGACCATCAGGATGGGAATCTCGCGCAGGTGGGGATCGTCGGAGATCTGCTGCGTGGTGTAGTAGCCGTCTAATGGGTTCGCCATCATCACGTCCATCAGGACCAGGTCAGGCCGGCCTGTGCGCATTTTTGCCAGGCACGCTTCGCCGCTGTCAGCCTCTTCGACTGCGTACCCGGCGCTCTCCAGAACCAGACGGTTTGCCAGGACGATATCCGGATCGTCATCTACGACAAGAATTGTTTTCTGGGTCATGTGCTCAATCCTCCGCTGTGTGAACGTGTAAGGTTTGTCTCCATTATGGCACGAAATGCGCAGAAAGGCGAATCTGCCAGTACCTCATAGCAGAAATTCTACACCCGTTAGCCAGGCTCGGAGCGGATCGCCAGATCCGCGGTTCTTGCGCGCTACGTCGGGATCTGACGATCCCTGGCAAGCATAAACTGAGAAGGTATTTGCGCCGCGCGGTACTAGACCAGCGGGCACGTGACGGTAAACGTCGTGCCCTGGCCCACGATGCTCTTGAGCCGGATCATGCAGCCGTAACGGGTGAGGATGTCTCTGGTAATCACCAGCCCCAGGCCGGTCCCTTCCTTGACCTCCGCTTTGGCATTGGGCGCGCGATAGAATTCCTCGAACAGATGCGCCTGTACTTCCTCAGGGATGCCGATGCCGGTGTCGCTGACGGTAAGCTGGGCTTGACCTTCCACAGCCTGCAAACGCACCGCTACCCGACCGCCTTCCGGCGTGTATTTGATGGCGTTCGCTACCAGGTTGTTGAACGCCCGGTCGAATTGTCCGGCAACCCCCGTCGCCATCAACGGTGTGGTGGATGTCTCCAACGTCAGGCCGATGTGTTTCTCATCCGCCGGGATGGTGTGGCGTCCCACCACCTGCGCCACGATGGGGACCAGATCGACCGGCTGCGGCGGCTCGTCCAGGCGCAGCCCGGCCTTGCCTGCCGCCAGGTCGAGCAGGTCATCGATCAGCGTTTGCAGGAAATCGGTGCGCCGCAGCGCGCGGGCGAGCATATCTGTCTGTACCGCGGTGAGCGCGCCGGCATAGCCGCCGGTCAGCGTGCGCAGCAGGCTGCGCACCACGCCCACCGGCGAGCGCAATTCGTGCGTCACCGTGAGGATGAACTTGCGTTTGGCCTCGTCGAGGTTTTGCAGCGCGGCGTAGGCCAGCGCGTTTTCGATGGCGATGCTGCCGTGGTTGGCGACGGTGGCGAGGTATTCTTTGTCATCTTCACCGAAACAGCGGGCTTTTTCGCAGTACACGCGGATGATGCCAAGCGGCCCGCTGTGCCCAATCAGCGGTGCGGTTAGCATCGCGTGGATGCCTTCGGCCAGCGCCTCGGCGGCGTATTGCAGCCGCGTGTCGGTGGTGATGTCGTCCACGGCGACGACCTTTCCGGCGAGAACTTCGCGCACCAGCGGGTTCTGCTCCACCAACAAACACCCCTTCTGGAAGTATGCATCGCGCAGACCGTAGGTGCTGGCGAGGCACAAACTTTGTCCCCCGGCTTCCAGCAAGCGGATCGTGCAGGCCTTCACCCCCATCACCTCGGCGGTGCCGCGCGTCAGACGGTCGAGCACTTCTTGCAGTTCCAACGTCGAGTTGACGGCCTGGGCGCTGGCGTAGAGCGTGTGCAAGCGGTTGTAGGCGCGCTGCACATCCTGGCTCAGGGCGATGATGTCATCTTCCCGCTTGCGCAGGCGGCTGGTGGTGCGGGTCGCCAGATAGACGGACCCTATGACTGCGCTGGCAAAGAAAAACAACGCACTGTTTATGTAAAGTGGTTGATCGTACAGCCGGGTGGGCAGCAGGCCCTCAATGGGGACGTGCGGAATCCATCCGCTGTATTCCAGTTTTGCAAGACCCACCATCAGGGCGATGGCCAGTCCGGCGAACAGATAGGCTTCGCGTCCGGAGAGCAAGATCGTCGCCAGGATGATGTGGAAGAAGAAGTACAAGATTGCCGGACTTTCGATGCCGCCGGAATAGTGGATGAGCAGGGTGATGGCGATCCAATCGGCCGCGATCTGCGCACGCGCTTGCGTGCGCGCGTGAACGTTCGCGCCGCTCAAGCCGCACGTCAGGCGGTTGAGCCAGCGGGTGAACAACACGTTGTAGCCCAGGATGCCTGCGCCGATAAAGGTCAGTGGCCCGACAGCCAGGCCCAGCCCTAAGCCGAAGCGCGCCAGCCACGTCACCAGGATCACCCCTGCGCCCGCGATCCAGCGTAACTTGCACAGCCATTCGAGACTGAGGCACAGCTCGTAATCCACCGGCGCTTGATCGAGCCGGGTGGTGTGTTGGGGAAAAAACTTTGTTTCCATAAGAATCCGTCCGCTATCCGTCGCGCAAGAATTTGGAGGGGTAGGCTTCAAGTATAGTTCAAGTGGTGGGGAACGCAAACTTTATATGAAAGAGCGGGCAGGTCAGCCAGACCTGCCCGCTCTCCGGTTACCCTTGTTTACTCCCAGCGGAACGTTTTCGCCGAGACGGCGATCCCCAGGATGAGCATCCCGACGAGCACGCCGGCATCCAGCAGGTGTTGGCTCCACGGCTCGCCGTACCACAGGCCGCGCAGCAGGTTGACCACGTAGGTCAGGGGGATGAACTCCGAGACCTTTTGCACGGCTGCCGGTAAGACCTCGACCGAGAAGAACGCGCCGGAGAGGAGCAGCATCGGGTACACCAGCACCATCGTGACAACCCAGGCGGTGCGCACCGTCGGCATGATCCCCGCCAGGATGAAGCCGATCCCGAAGAAACTCAGGCTGCTCAGAACGAAGCCGCCCAACAAACTGAGCGCGTTGCCCTCGAACCGCACGTCGAAGACCAACCTCCCGGCGGCGACGAGCAGCAGCATCCCCAGGCCGGTCATCGTGAAGATCACGATCACCTGCGCCGCCAGGACGACCAGCGGGCTGACCGGTGTGGTTTGCAGGCGACGCAGGATGCCTTTCTCCCGGTAGGTGGCCATCGTCATCGTGTTGGACATCATCCCGGCCATGGCGATGATGACGGCAGTGAGGGAGGGGATGGCGACGTCCAGGGTGCGCTGCCCGCCGTACATCGGCGTCGGTTCGTTGCCGGAAATCAAGCCGTACATGAACAGGTAGATCAATGGGAAGACCAGCGTGAAAAAGGCGCTCGCCGGCTCCCGCAGGAACAGCTTGGCTTCCATCCAGGTCATTTTCGATAAGCTATGCATGATCGTACTGCCTTTCATCTCACACCTCACTCTCTCATCTCACGCCCGGTCAGGCTCAGAAAAACATCTTCCAGATTCGGCTGCTCGGTGCGCAGATCGCGGAACGCGACCCCTTGTCCGGTCAGCAAACTGACCACTTCGCTCACCAGCGGGACCTGGCGACCGTTCTTCCCGTGGACGATCACTTGTTTCCCTTGCACTTCGAGGCGGGCGGCGTGGGGGAGGGCCTTTTCGAAACCCGCCGGCAGCATCTCATCTATGTTGAAGATCACCCGCTCCTCCGCATCCAAATCGTGGATCAGAGCTGCGGGGGTGTCCAGCGCCACGATTCGCCCGTGATCGAGTACGGCGACCCGGTCGCACAGACGCTCGGCCTCTTCCATGAAGTGGGTGGTCAGAAAGATTGTCTTGCCCTGCGCGCGCACGTCGCGCACCAGGTCCCAGATGGTGTGCCGGGCCTGCGGGTCGAGGCCGGTGGTCAGCTCGTCCAGGAAGACCAACTGTGGGTCGGGCAGGAGCGCCAGCGCGATGAACAGGCGCTGCTTCTGCCCGCCGGACAGTTTGGCGAAGGGGGCGTTGCGCTTCTCCTCCAGTCCCAGCCGCACCAACAATGCTTTCCAGTCGGCGGCCTTGGGGTAGAAGGAAGCGTACAGATCGAGCGCTTCCCACACCTTCATCCGATCCGGCAGGTTGGATTGCTGCAACTGTATCCCGGTGCGTTCCCGCAGGATGTGGGTCTCGCGCTGCGGGTTCACACCGAGGACGCGGATCATCCCCTGATCCGGCTGGCGCAGGCCTTCCAGACATTCGATGGTGGTGGTCTTGCCGGCGCCATTCGGCCCGACCATCCCAAAGATCTCGCCCGCGTAAACCTCGAACGAGACGTCCGCTACGGCGACGGTTTCGCCATACGTTTTTCTCAACCCTTCGACGTGCACAATGGTGTTCATATTCCCCCTCACTTGCTCTTCAAAATTGCTTCTAAGGCCGCCACGTGTTCTCGAAAGACCTGCCGTCCTTCTGCGGTGGCGGAGACGTAGGTGCGCGGTTTGCGCTCCACAAAAACCTTGTTGACCGTAATGTACTCGGCCTCTTCCAACTTACGCAGGTGGGCGCCCAGATTGCCGTCGGTGACGTCGAGCAGGTCGCGTAAATAGGTGAAGTCCACTTCGTCGCCGTCTTTCAACGTGACCAGGGCGGCCATGATGCGCAGGCGTACCGGTTGGTGGATGATTTCGTTCAGATCGGCCATGGCTCACCACTTGTACCGGATGTACAGGCCCAGGGCGATCATCCCGCCGCCGCCCAGAACTCCCATCCACAGGTAGAAGAGATCGGGTAACAAAAAATAGCTGACCAACACCAGGCCCGTGATCGGCAGTGGCCACCAG
Source organism: Anaerolineae bacterium (assembly GCA_034432995.1). Taxonomy (GTDB): domain Bacteria; phylum Chloroflexota; class Anaerolineae; order B4-G1; family SLSP01; genus DSWT01. Next base: position 5,180 of record DAOUAY010000174.1, read on the forward strand.
ACGGCGGAAAAGGAGAGCAGCAGCCCCAGGGACAAATGGCCGATCAGGGCAAACAGGATGACGAGCACCGTGATCTGTTTCCCGTCCGTGGGCTGGACGACCGCAATCGTGGCCACGCAGTAGAAGATCAGGAAAAACCAGAACAAACCGGCGCGCTTGGCCATGGCAGTGTTTGCCGGGCTGCGGACGCGGCTTCCGATGCGGAATCCCCAGATAGCGCCCAGGACGCTGCCAAAGATACTCAGCCCGATCCAGATGTAGGGGCTGATTTCCGGCAGGAACTGGGTGCAGACAAAGCCGATCAGCCAGACGATGCCGGTGACGATCAACGTGATGTAGCTGCCGCTGCTGGCAATGGCGTGGCGCGTTTTTTGCTCTATCTGTTGGATGGCTGCCAACGCCTCTTCTGCTTCATTCGGTGTGATGTTCATAAGACCTCCTCGAATCTATCAGAGTACTCTGTGATATAGAGTATTCTACATCAATAATCGGAAAATGTCAATACCCTAAACGAAAAAAACGGCAATTTGCCGGTTGGAGGTTACTACTGCGCAGGGGATTTGTCAGAAGAGCTTCCATGAGCTTCGCGCACCAACGGCCAAGAAAATGCTTGCGCCGGATCATAATCCGGCGTCTCGGGGACGGCGGATTGTGATCTGCCTTAAGCTTTGAATAAGGCCATTTTGGGGGAGATCAGCTTGTACCGGGGATGAACAGCGGCTTTATGGGCTGTCCCATTTTTCGACTTGCAACCACGCCATGCCCCAGGTGTCGTGAAGCCCGCGCCCGTGGAGAATCACCGGCTCCCATGTTGGCGGGGATGCCACGCCGGCAACGCACTTCGCCAGCGCCCAAGTGACCCCGTCCCACACGTAGAAGCCGCCGCGTCCCCATCCCGGCAGGCGCGCACCGACGACCACGCCGGACTGTCCCGGCGCTGCGAGGCGTTGCGCTAACGCCGTCGCTGCGGGAACCTGCGCGGCAAGCTGCGGCAACCATGCTTGCAGGGCGTGCAGCGGATAGCCCAGGATGCGCTTCTCCCACGCCCACTGTTGGGCCAGTGATTCAGCCATTGCGGACGGCTGCGCAAAGGCGAACGCCATCTGCTGCGCGCTCCCGGCCCGGCGCGCGAGGGTGGCAGCGGCCAGCAGCGCCGCCCGATGCTCGCCCAGGCCGTCCAGCGCCCCGCAACGGATCAAGTGATCGATTTCCTTGTCCTGCAACGTTACGCGGCTGAGAATGTCGCTGAGATCGGCAAACGGCTGCCCGGCGACGATTTCCCGAATCGTTTGGTGGCGCACATCGCGCACCTGCCCCAAGCCCATCCAGAGCACCGGTTGGCCTGCTTCCCAGGCAAGCGTGAAGCCCGCCGCGCTGTGGTTCATGTGGGGTGGACGCACCGTCATTCCCAGGCGGATGGCTTCGGCCATATACATCGCCGGGTGGTGATAGCCGCCCCAATCCTGCAAGCGCGCCGCCAGGAACGCCGCCGGGTAGTGCGCCTTGAGGTACGCCGAACGGTAGCTCACGTCGGCGTAGGCGGTGGCGTGCCCCTGGTTGAAGCCATACCCGGAGAAGACCGCCACCTGTTCCCACAACTGATGCGCCTGCTGCGCCGTGAACCCCGGCCCATCCGGAGGCCGGCGCTGGCAGCCCTGCTCGAACGCTTGTTGCAAGGGAGCCATTTCGGCGGCATCCATCTTGCTGATGCCGCGCCGCAGATACCCGGCTTGCTCCCAACTCAGGCCCGCGACTTCCACAGCGACGCGCAAGATTTGCTCCTGGAAGAGCAGCACGCCCATCGTCGGAGTGAGGATCGGTTCCAGGGCCGGATGCAAATAGCGCACCGCCGCTGCGCCGCGATAGCGCTGCACGAATGCGTCCGCCAGGCCGCCGGTCGCCGGGCCAGGCTTGAAGAAGGCGTTGGCGACCGCCAGATCGCGCACCGTGCGCGCGTTGAGCTGCCGCAGCGTGCGCCGCGCGCCCTCCGACTCGCATTGGAACACGCCGATGGTATCACCACAGGCGAGCAAGTCGCCGGTAGCGGTGTCGTCGAGAGGGAGTGCGCTGAGTTGGAAGGCCGGGTCGTGATCGCGCCGCACGAGGTCGGCGGCGTCCGCCAGCACGGTGAGCGCGCGGATGCCCAACAGGTCGAGCTTGGGCAGGCCCAGCGCCTCCACATCCAGGTGATCGAATTGGGTGATGACGAAGCCTTTGGGCGACCATTGCACCGGCAAAATGTCGGTCAGCGGGCCGGGGGTGATGACCACGCCGCCGGGATGGACGCTCAGGTGATGCGGTTGTCCCATGAGGGCGTAGGCCGCGCGTAGGACTTCACGTTGTAACGGATCGCTGAAGGGAGCGAGGATTTCGTCCAGCGTGCGCATTTCGCGGTGGCGTGGATGCCCGCCATGGGGCAAGTCCTTCAGCAGCGGCTGGAGTTGCGCATCATCCAAGCCGTAAGCCTTGCCGACCTCGCGTGCCGCCGAACGCAGTTGCAGCGTGCTGACCGTCGCCACGAGCGCCACGCGCTCGGCGCCGTAAGCGCGCCGCACGTAGGCCAGCACCTCGTCGCGGCGGCGGCTGCAAAAGTCCAGGTCGATGTCGGGCAGGTCGGCGCGCGCCGGGCTAAGGAACCGCTCGAACAGCAGGTTGTGGGCGATGGGGTCCACGGTGGTGATGCCCAGGCAGTAGGCGACTAGCGCATTGGCGACACTCCCGCGCGTGCTCACGGGGATGTCGCGGGTATGCGCATACCGCACGATATCGGCGACGATGAGGAACAGCGGGGCGTAGCCGTAGTGGTTGATGGCATCCAGTTCCCGCGCCAGGCGGGTCTTGGCGGCGGGATCGGGGGTGGGGCCGTATCGCCCGGTCAATCCGGCGTTGGCTTGTGTGATCAGGGCGTCTGCCGGAGTCTGGTTGTCGGGCAGGTCGAGCGTGGGCCAGAGAGTCGCGCCGGTGGGTAAGGCCGGGGCGCAGTGACGGGCGATCTCGCCTGTCCGCGCCAGGGCATCGGGGAAGGCCGCAAAGCGCGTAGTGAGTTCCGCAGGGGAGAGCCAGTGCAGGTCGACCTGAGCATCGCCGCCGTCCGGTAGGGCACTGGTGGGGACGGCTTCCAGCGGGCAATTGTGATCGATGGCTGCCAGCAGGCGCAGCCGGGGTGCGTCCTCCGGTGCGAGATAGTATACCGGTTGGACGGCGACCGGCGGTATCCCCAGGAATTGACCTATGGCGACGATCTCCCGCACGACGGCGACGTCGTCAGGCGTGTGCGATTCCAGGCTGAGGAAGGTCTGCTCTTCGTAGATGCCCGCCAGCCGTCCGGCGAGCCGCCGCGCGGTTTGGGCGTCTCCGGCGCGCACGCATCGCTCGATCCAGCCGCGCCGTCCCCCGCTCAGGCAGAGCAGACCCGCGCGATGGGCGCGCAGATCGTCCCAGTCCAGGCCGCGCGCCAGACGTGCTTCGCGGTCGGCGTATCCCTGGAGCAGCGAGGACAAACGGCACAGGGAGCGGTAGCCCTCCGGGCCGTTCGCCAGGAGTACCAATTGTCCTGGCGTTTCGTTGGTGTCCGGCGGCTGCAAATCTGCAGGCCAGGCGACGGACACTGTCATCCCCAGAATGGGCCGGATGCCGGCAGCCCCGCACGCGCGCGTGAACGCCACCGCGCCGTAGAGCGCATTGGTATCGGTCAGCGCGAGGTGCGTCAGTCCATCGGCCACCGCGCGGGCGACCAGGTCCGCAACAGACGCCGTCCCTCCTAGCAGTGTATATTGGGAGTGGACGTGTAAATGGGTTGTGGTTGTTTTTTCAGTCATAGGTAATGTCACTGGATCGAACACCGTGATTGTATAACAGATTGTCGAGGGCGCTATGGGCGCGGGGGAGCGTGCCAGGCTTCCTCGACAAAATGTCACACTTGACTATCATAGGGGGTGTAATCTGTGTTGGTACACCGGGATCGTACTCTCTGACCGCAGGGGCGCATAGGATCAGGAGGCGCATTATGATCGATGAGGACAGAACCCGCGAGTCGTTGCTGGCCGAGGTGCAGACGTTGCGTCAGCGTGTCGCCGATCTGGAAGCGGCGCGGATTCTAGCTGCACAGAATTTGGAGGACCGGCTTGATGATTTGGTGGAGCACGTGCCGGTGGGCATCCATCTCTACGACCTGCATCCCGATGGCAGTTTGGTCTTTGCCGGCGCCAATCCTGCTGCCGACCGCATCCTCGGTGTAGACAACGCGCAGTTTATCGGAAAAACCATCGAAGAAGCATTCCCATACCTGGGTAAGAGTGAGGTGCCGGATCATTATCGTCGAGCTGCTGCCACCGGCATTTCCTGGAGCACGGATCAGCTCTTTTATACGGACGAGGGAACCGCGGGCGCTTTCCAGGTGTATGCCTTTCAAACTGGACCGAATGGCATGGCGGCCATGTTCGTGGACATTACCGCGCATTTGCGGGCCGAGCAGGCGCTTCAGGAGAATCTGGCCCAACTCACCGGGCTGATGGAGAATCTGCAGCAGGGCGTGTTGTTTGAAAGCGAGTCCCACCGTGTGCTGTACACCAATCAGGCTTTCTGTGACCTGTTCGGCGTCCCTTCCCCTGAGATGATGATCGGTGCGGACTGCGCTGTCGCTGCGGAGATGTCAAAATCCTTGTTTAGCGATCCCGAGGGCTTTCTGCAGAGTATCGTGGCGTGCCTGGCGGCTCAGAAGGTCGTGCATAATGAAACCTTGACCCTGGTCGACGGGCGCGTGTGGGAACGCGATTACGTGCCGATTACGTTAGGTGAGGAACGCCACGGTCATCTGTGGTTGTACCGCGATGTGACCGAGAGAACGCAAGCCCAGGAAGCAGTGCGACTGAATACAGAACGGGTAGAAACTCTCCTTCGTCTGAATCAGATGCGCGAGGCGTCATTTGAGGCCATCATGGATTTTGCGTTGGATGCGGCGGTGCGCCTGACCCGTAGTGAAATTGGCTACCTGGCGTTTGCGAACGAAGACGAAACTGTCCTCACAATGCAAGCCTGGTCGAAGACGGTGATGGAGGAATGTGCGCTGACCGACAAACCGCAGGTCTGCCCGCTGGAAACGACGGGGCTGTGGGGTGAAGCCGTGCGCCAGCGCCGTCCTATCGTCACCAACGATTACACCGCGCCTAATCCCTGGAAGAAAGGCTATCCCGCAGGCCACATCGTATTGCGCCGCCACGTCAATGTCCCGATTTTCTCCGGTGACCATATCGTGATTGTAGCCGGTGTGGCGAACAAACCACACGATTATGACGACACGGATGTCCGTCAACTGACCCTGTTGATGGATGGGGTGTGGCAGTTGATCGAGCGTCGCCGAACCGAGGAGGCCCTGCGTGTCAGCCTGGAGAAGTATCGCGTTTTGTTCGAGTCGTTCCCTTTGGGGATCACCATCACTGATGATTACGGGCATATTCTTGAAGTCAACCGGGCTTCTGAGCGACTGCTTGGTTTGCCGGTAGCCAGGCATAGTGAGCGCACCATCGACGGGCCGGAATGGCATGTCATCCGGCTCGATGGCTCGCCTATGCCGGGCAACGAGTTCGCCAGCGTGCGCGCGCTGCGTGAGAAGCGGCTGATCGAGAATGTTAAAATGGGCATCGTCAAAGATGGTGGTGAAATTACCTGGATCAATGTGACCGCAGCGCCCATCCCACTCGAAGGGTATGGCGTCGCCGTAGCGTACGGCGACATCACAGCCCAGCTACAGTCCGAAAATGATCTACGGCAGGAACGGGATCTATCGCAGGCGTTGGTTGAAGCCGCGGCGATCCTCAGTCGCTCCCTGGATCCCGATGAGGTGTTGGATCGTTTGTTGGAGCAGGTCAGTCGCGTCATCCCCTGCGATGCGGTCAATGTGATGCTCATCGACGAACAGCAGTGTGCGCACGTTGTACGGTCGCGGGGTTATGAGCGTTTTGGCACCGCAGCGGTGATCGCCAGTACTGTTTTTAACCTGGATGAGGTCGTCAATTTGCGGCAGATGGCTGAAACGGGCGAAACTCAGGTGATCCCTGATGTCGCGTTGTTCCCCGGCTGGCTGCGCACCCCGGAATCTGCATGGTTACGGTCGTTTGCCGGCGCGCCGATCGTGGTGCGTGACGCCGTTGTGGGCTTTTTGAACGTCGATAGTGCGACCCCGAACTTTTTCACGCCGGCGCACGCGGTCACATTGCGATTCTTTTCATACCACGCTGCGATTGCCCTGGAAAATGCGCGACTCTATCAGCAGGTGCAGCAAGAATTGGCAGCTCGCAAACAGACTGAGGTGGCGTTACGCGAAAGCGAAGCCTATTTCCATGCGTTGTTCGATCAGGCCAGTGACGCGATTCTCATCCAGGATTTACATGATGCGATCGTCGATGCAAACCAGCGAGCCTGTGACATGCTTGGGTACACGCGCGAGGCCCTGCTGCAACTGACCGTGCCCGATCTGCAAGCGTCCGAACACCGTGGCAGCCGGGGACAGGTTATCAAAAATGAGCTGGCGCAATTCAAAGGACAACCCTTCGAGGGCGTCGATATACGTCAGGACGGGGTGCGCGTGCCGGTCGAAGTGACGACGTCGTTGTTGCAGGTAGGGACACGCGACCTGGCGCTTTCCATCGTGCGTGACATCACCGAGCGCAAGGAAATGGAGGAGCGCCTGCGCCGCCAGGAACGCCTGGCCGCCATCGGCCAACTGGCCGCGGGCATCGCGCACGACTTTCGTAATTTGCTGACGACCATCATCCTCTACGCGCAATTGGGCCTGCGCACGCCGGGAGCGCCGCCTGCCCTGGCCGCAAATCTGGAAGTGGTGATTGGCGAGGCGCGCAAGGCCTCCAATCTGGTGCAGCAAATCCTCGATTTTAGCAGCCGCTCGTTGATCGAGCGCCAGTCGTTGGATCTGGCGGCTTTTATTCGAGATGTGATTGCCATCCTCCGGCGAACCATCCCTGAAAACATCGACATCGCGCTGGAAGTGGGGCCGGGGAAGTTCATCGTCGAAGCCGACGCCGGCCGTATTCAGCAAGTGCTGACCAACCTGGCGCTCAACGCGCGCGACGCCATGCCGGGTGGCGGTATGCTGCGCATCGGGTTGCAGTACCTCCATCTGCGCCCTGGTGTACCGCCTCCCCTTCCGGAAATGGAGAGCGTTATTCAGAATTTCAAGGGCAGTCTCGCTCCTGCAACCTGGGTTTGCTTGAGTGTTGCGGATACCGGCATCGGGATGACGGACACGGTGCGCGCGCACTTGTTCGAACCGTTCTTCACGACCAAGGATGTGGGGAAAGGCGCCGGACTGGGCCTGGCGCAAGTTTATGGCATTGTGCGCCTCCATGATGGCTACGTCGGGGTGGACACGGCGATGGGAAAAGGGACGACTTTCCGCATTTATCTGCCCGCATCCGAGACGGAGGTCGAAGACATGGTCGCAGAGGCTCCGTTCATGCCGTTGGGACACGGCGAGATGATCCTGTTAGTCGAGGATCATACCCACTTGCGGGCTGCGGGACAGAGCATCCTACAGGAATTGGGCTATTGTGTGGTGACCGCATCGAACGGTAGGGCGGCCCTGACTGTGTTCCGGGCCAATCCCGCCATCGCGTTGGTGATCACCGATTTGGTGATGCCTGAAATGGGAGGTGAGACGCTCATGCATGAACTCAAGCGCCTGGCTCCCGCCTGTAAGGTACTGGCGATTACGGGGTACACGATGCAGGTCGGCGTGCGGGCGTTGAAGGAGGCCGGTTTCTTCGATGTGGTTCACAAACCCTTCGACGCCGATACATTGGCACAGGTGATCCATCGTGCTCTGACGGAGGGGTAGGCATATTGGTTCTGAAGTTGCGTTGTACAGGCGCGGCAAATCTATAGCTTTGGAGGCTTAATCTATGTCAGAATTTCCGAGAACAAACGTTGGCGGTGTACCCGTATCCAGGATGATTGTGGGCACGAACTGGTTTCTGGGTTACACCCACTGCACTGCGGCCAAAAGCCGTTCGGTGGAACGTATCGTCACCAACCCACAAGCCATCGCCGACATCATCGCCGTTTTCCTGAAGGCCGGCGTGGACACCATCATGTGCCCGCACACGACGACGTGCATGTACGAGGCCATTCAAGAGGCCGAACAGCGCATTGGGCGGAAGGTCATCATCATCGAGACGCCGAGTCTCCCGACGAACAAGCGCACGCCTTTCGACGGGTTCGATGTTGGCGCGTGTGAACGGATCCTGGATGAAGAAGTACGAAAGGGTGTGACCATCAGTATGCCGCACACCAGTACGACGGATGTGTTGGTGGACAAATGCACGCGCGAGATCCGCCAGATGGACGTGATCTGCCGCCTGATCCGCGAGCGCGGCATGATTCCCGGCCTGAGCACGCACATCCCGGAGACGGTGGTCTACGCCGACGAGACCGGGCTGGATGTGGAGACGTACATCCAACCCTTCAACTTGATGGGCTACCTGATGCAACTCGAAGTCGATTGGGTGGGGCGCATCATCCAGAACGCGCAGAAACCCGTGATGACGATCAAGACCATGGCCGCCGGGCAGATACGGCCTTACCAGGCGCTCACCTTTGTGTGGAACGCCATCCGCGCGTGCGACATGGTGACGGTGGGGACAATGGCGCCCGAAGAAGCGCAGGAACTCGTAGACCTTTCGCTGGAGATTTTGGAGCGGCGACCGCTTTCTATGGAATTGCAGAAGACGCGGTCCAAAGCGACGGTGCTGAGCTAGACTCAGTAGATCTAGTTTTGCTCGGTCTGGATCGTCAGATCCAGGCGGAACGGGGATCTGGCGATCCCCTCGGAGCATTTTGTGATACTGAGACTTTTGTAGTCCCTTCGAAGCGGGTGAAGGGATTCGAACCCTTGACATCAGGCTTGGGAAGCATGCGTTCTACCACTGAACTACACCCGCGCTTACGAGAGGGATTATAGCATAAGGCATCAGCTTGGCAAGTTATACAACCTTCCGGGAAGCTCAGCGCGGCCTTACTCGCGTAGCTCCCCAGAAGGTGCGAAAAGTTGTTTTCCTGCGTTGTGTGTGTTACAATGAGTTAAGTAAGGAAATGGGCGACACAGTTCTTTTTGATTCCAGTTCATCCAAGGTAGGAGGATGCGATGACAATCTTGGCGAAGCCAATCACGGCAAAAGGCGCATTGGTCTTGGATAGGAAAATCCTGGCTGAGGCTGGCCTGGGTAAGCAGGTGCGCATTATAGTCAAAAAGGGTGAGATCATTGTGACCGAGTCTTTGTCTGCAGCTGAGGTTAATCTGGAAGCATTGGCTGGCTGTTTGGGTGAAGAACCTGTCTCAGAATACGATTTTCGCCTCAAGCTCGGGGGAATGTATGAAGCTTGATGCGGTTATGCATGGCAAGGTGTACGTAGATACCAATGTGTTGTATATGTATTTGCGCGCCGATGCTGTGCATCTGCCTACGATAGAACGCTTTTTGCAACGTGTGATCCGGGGAGAAATTACAGCCTATGTCAGCGTATTAGCTCTGGATGAATTATACTATCGCTTGTTGTTGGCATTGGTTAAGGAGCATACGGGACGCAATCCTCTGGATGTTTTACGGGATGATTTGTCCGGTGTTGTTCTAAAGTACTGTGATCGAATTTCTGTCGCGCTGAAAAAGTTAATGGAATTACCGCATATTGTACGAGTTGGGGTAGAGGTTGATGACTTTGAGGGCATGTTAGAGAATGTCGCTCGATTTGCTCTGTTGCCCCGTGATGCTTTCCATGTTACGTTGATGCAACGTCTGGGAAATTTTGCTATTGCTTCAGATGATATGGATTTTGATCGTGTCGGTGGGATAGAGCGCCATTGGATATTCAATTCTCCCAAATGAATGTCACGTGCAGATACAGGAAGTTATTATGCCTAAAAAGAAATCTAATGGAAAATCCGGCCTGACCAACGATGCGCCGCCTGCCATTGACTGGAACAACCCGAGCCTGTACTTCAACCGCGAGTTGAGCTTTCTCCTGTTGAATCTGCGGGTGCTGGAAGAGGCCCTGGATGAACGTCACCCGCTGTTGGAGCGTGTGAAATTCCTCTCGATCTATTCCAACAACCTCGATGAATTCTTCATGATCCGCGTCTCTGGGTTGTATAGGCAATTGCAGGCCGGCGTGGTGGAGACGCCGCCCGACGGCATGACACCCGCCGCGCAACTGACCGCCATCCGCCGCGAAATCCTGCCGCCCTTGACCACCCAGATGAATTGCTGGCAGACCGACCTGCTCCCCAAACTCGACGCGGAGGGCATTCACGTTTTGAGCTACGCCGATCTCAAGGGCAAACAGCGCAAGTTGATGCGCCGTTACTTCGAACAGGAGATCTTCCCGGTTCTGACGCCGCTGGCGTTCGACCCCGGGCATCCCTTCCCGCACATCTCCAACCTCAGCATGAACCTGGCCGTCGTCGTGCGCGATCCGGTACACGGCGAACGATTCGCCCGTGTGAAAATTCCCCCGGTATTTCCGCGCCTGTTGCGCATTCCTACAGAGGACAAGGCCGACAAGTACGATCCGCTGGGCTTGAAATCGGTGCAGGACACCAACTTCGTGTGGATCGAGGACGTCGTCATCGCCAACCTGGACTTGCTTTTCGCGGGCGTGGAAATCGTGGCCGCTTTTCCGTTCCGTGTGACGCGCGATGCCGATCTGGAGATCGAGGAAGACGAAGCCGCCGACCTTCTGGAAACCATCGAGGAAAGCGTGGAGCGGCGGCAGTTTGGGTCGGTGGTGCGGTTGGAAGTCGACAAGCACATGCCCAAAAACATCCGCAACATCCTGTCTAAAAATCTCGAGATCCCTGCCTACCTGGTTTATACGGCTGACGGACCGATTGGTCTGGCGAACATCATGGAACTGACGGCTGTGGAGCGCCCGGATTTGAAGGATACGCCGTTCGTCCCGAACATCCCGCGCGCCTTAGCCGGCGATGAAAGCATCTTTGCCGCCATCCGCCGCCGTGGGAACATCCTTCTCTATCACCCCTACGACAGCTTCGCGCCGGTGGTGGACTTCTTGCAGCAGGCCGCGCTCGATCCGCAGGTGCTGGCGATCAAGCAGACGTTGTACCGTGTGGGGACGAATGCGCCGGTCGTCGATGCGCTGCTCAAGGCGCGGGAGTACGGCAAACAGGTGGCGGTGCTGGTCGAGCTGAAAGCCCGCTTCGACGAGGAGAATAACATCACCTGGGCGCGCGCACTGGAGCGCGCGGGCGTCCACGTGATCTATGGTCTGATGGGGCTGAAAACGCACGCCAAGGTGTGCATGGTGGTGCGCCGCGAGCCGGACGGCATGAAGTTTTACGTTCACCTGGCAACGGGCAATTACAACGCCGTGACGGCCCGCCTGTACACCGATCTCGGCTACTTCACGACCGATCCCCAGATCGCCGCCGACGTCGCCGATTTATTCAACGCATTGACGGGCTATTCGCGCCAGGATGGGTATCGCAAGCTGCTCGTCGCGCCGGGTATGATGCGCCAGGCCATTCTGGAGCGCATCGAACGTGAGGTCAGAATCCACGAACAGAAGGGCAATGGTCACCTGGTTTTCAAAATGAATCAACTCGTGGACAAAGCCTGCATCGTGGCTTTGTACAAGGCTTCACAGGCCGGCGTGCAGATCGATCTACAGGTGCGCAGCATTTGCTGTCTGCGACCGGGCGTGCCAGGCGTCAGCGAGAATATCCGTGTGACCTCCATTGTGGGGCGCTTCCTCGAACACCCGCGCATCTACTACTTCCACAACGATGGCGACGAGGAAATCCTGTTGGGCAGCGCCGACCTGATGCCGCGCAACCTCGACCGGCGCGTGGAGACGCTCTTCCCGGTCGAAGACCCGCAGATACGCGCCGCATTGCGCGACAACATTCTCGAAGTCCATCTGCGGGACAACATGCAATCGCGCATGTTGATGCCGGAAGGGGATTACAAACGGATTGCCCCGCAAGAGGGCGAGGAAGAAATCAACTCGCAGCTATGGATGATTGCTCACCGCGGTATCTGGAATGCCGGAGAGTGATGTATTTTCACCGGCATCCTCAGTGGCTACCTGAAGGCTTTTCAGCAGATCCGCAGGTTGGTAGTTCAGTTCCCTGGTGAGCAGCCCCACCAGTGTTTGCACGGCTTTGACCCGCGCATAATGCCTGTCATTGCTCTCGATGATGGTCCACGGTGCGGGTACGGTGCTGGTGCGCAATAGCATATCCTCAACAGCCTCTTCATAAAGCTCCCAGCGCGCGTGTTGCTTCTCGCTTTCTTGAGCGGCTTTCCAGACCTTGTCGGTGGCTCTGGCGCGCGCTTCGAAGCGGCGCAATTGCTCTTCCGGGCTGATGTGCAGCCAGAACTTGGCGATGATGATGCCAAAATCCACCAGGTGCCGCTCGAACTCGTTGATCTCACGATAGGCGCGCCGCCACACGCTGCGCGGATGGGTGCCCTGCACGCGCTCATCCAACACCCGTCCATACCAACTGTGATTGAAGATCAGGATTTGCTTCTTATCGGGGGGGATCAGGCAGCGCCAAAAGCGCCACAGGTAATGGCGAGTGCGCTCGTCATCCCCAGGCGGACCAATGGTATAGACTTCGTAGCCGCGCGGATCAAGCTGTTGAACCACGCGCTTGATGACGCTGCTCTTTCCTGCGCCGTCCGGTCCCTCGAAAAGCACCACCATCGACCGTTTACTCAAGTAAAGTTGGTAGGCTAACTGGCGCAATTGCAACTGCGCGCGTAGCACTTCCTTCTTGTAGGCCCTACGGGACAGGCTGTGATTCAGATCGATGGCCTGTAGCATAGGCTATTCCCCTTCTTCGTCTGCATAGGGCAGATCATCCGGCACGTCTATTGGAGCCGGCTCGGCGCCAGTGTCTTCCGCCGGGAGGCTGACGCCGCGCGCTTCGAGCGCACGTTCGATCCGCGTGATCACAGTCTCGAGGACCGTGACGCACGCCCAACGGAAATCCGTCGCGGCGATGATCGTCCACGGCGCGCAGGACGCATCGGTACGCTTGAGCATTTCCTTGATGGCGGTGACGTAGCTGCCGTAGCGTTGGTGGCGTTCCCAATGTTCTGGCCGGACACGCCAGTTCGATAGTGGATCGTTTTCCATTTCAGTGAGACGGCGCGCCTGTTCTTCCTGGCTGATGTGGAAGAAAAACTTGGCGATGGCGTATCCATCATCGGCCAAGGTACGCTCGAAGTTGCTGATATCACGGTAGGCCTTCGATAGGTCTGGCTTTGAGAGGCCAACCTCGACGCGCTCTCGCAGAACACGCTCGTACCAACTGTGATAGTAGACCGCCATTTCGCCATAGCGTGGAACCTTGAGCCAAAAGCGCCACAGCCACGGCATCAGTGTTTCGTAGGTGCGAGGTGGCTGGATATCGTGCGTGACGAAACCCCGCGGATCGAGATGTTGGGTCAGCGTCTTTTGCACTTCGCTCTTGCCCGCTGCATCCCACCCTTCGAAAATTACGATCACGGGCAGATTGGCGTTCATGCATGCCCGCTGCAATGTGTAAAGGCGGCGTTGCAGTTTGGGGCGCTGCGCTTTGTAGGCGCTTTTGCGCAGCTTCTGCTCCAGGTCTACGGTTTCGAGCATAGCTTTTCCTTGTGGACTGCGCACTTAACTTGTCAGCAGATTAAGCGGATCGAGCAGATTCTCTGTCTGATCGAAGTAAAAATCTGCTTCATCTGCTCAATCTGCTGACGAAAAAAGCGTTTCTACAGATTGATGACGGCAGCTTTGAGCGCCTCGGTCACGGCGTCGATGTCCTGATTGCCGTCGATATCGACCAGCACACCGGTATTTTTGTAGTAACCGATGAGCGGGCTGGTTTGATCCCAGTAGACTTTGAGACGATTCTGCACGGTCGTCTCGTTGTCGTCATCGCGCTGGTACAACTCGCCGCCATCTTTATCACAGACGCCCTCTGTTTGTGGTGGGTTGAATTTGATGTGATACGGTTCGCCGCAGGAACGGCACAGCCGCCGCCCGGTCACGCGCTCGATCAGCGCCTCGTTGGGCACGATGATGTTGAGCACGCCGTTGATAGCGACGCCTTTTTCCGCCAGGGCCTTATCCAACGCTGCGGCCTGCGCCAGCGTGCGGGGAAAACCGTCGAGCAGCGCGCCCGCCGCGCAGTCGGGCCGGCTCAGGCGATCCAGAACCATCGCGATGGTAAGGTCGTCGGGAACGAGCGCACCGCGATCCATGTATGCTTTAGCCTGCAGGCCCAATTCTGTTTCATTCTTGAGGTTGTAGCGGAACAGGTCACCGCTGGCCACGTGGGGCAGGTTCAGATGTTCACTCAGGCGCGTGGCTTGCGTACCTTTTCCGGCAGCGGGTGGTCCGAGCAGAATGACGAATTTTGGCTTCTGGGTCATGTATTTCTCCTTGTCGATATGGAATGTGATTTTATGACAGCGCGGCGATGGCGCCGGCAATCAACGCAGTGAAATGGGTGCGCTGGTGGTGTGCGTCCTCGTAACGCGCCCAGGCTTCAGGGAACGTGCGTACCAGACGACGGCTTTCAGTTTGTCGGAATTCCAGATATGCAGCGACATCCGGCGCATTGATCGGCGTGGGGGTCCAGCGCAACTGTTCCTCCGTCGGACGCTGCCACGTTCCCCAGGTGATGACGTTGTGCAGATG
>DAOUAY010000175.1:0-4922 GCA_034432995.1 Anaerolineae bacterium
TTGCAACGCCTGCTCCATATACTCGACGGCTTTCGCATCCTCGTCGCGCGCCTGGCGGACGATCTCGGCCATCGCGCGGCGTGTGGCGGGATCGGCCAGGGCGCGGAAGGCGTCCGGGTTGCCGATGCCGCCGGCCAGCCCCCAAATCTGCCACATCAGGTCGTGTTCGGCGGCGTAGCAGGCGGCGGCGTGGAGGACGTGCCCGCTCGCGCCACGATAGTTCGGCCCGGCGGCGAAGTGCTCGGCGATTTCCGCCAGGAAGACGGAGCCGTACCAGCGCGCCTCGGCGACGGTGCTAATGGCGTCTTCATGGACACGATGATGTTCGCGGAGCGTAGCTTCGTCGTCGGCCGGCCACTCGGCGTCGCGCAGCAGGTGATCGGCCCAGGCGTCGTAGGCGGCCAGCCCGTTGTGGCGGTTGCGGTACCACTCCGGCGCGTCTGGCTCAGGGCGGACCATCGGCGTGCGCGCCACCTTGATCAGCCAACGCAGCGCGTCGCGGCTGACTTCCGGCAATGACGGCTTGGTCGGGATCTTTTCGCCGATGATGAGCAGGTTTTCGGTATCCTTGAACCAGTCGCGCTTGCGGAAATAGCCAGAATCTTCAAATTCCACCCCCGCATTGAAATCCGGGAAGTTCTGGAAGAAGTTCCAGCCGATGAGCACCGCGCCGCCTTCGTCGTAGCCGGTGATGAGCGACGGCTCCGGCGGGCCGATGACGCCGTAAGCCAGGACGGGCATCCCCCGATCGATGCTCTCGACGATGCGCTGACGGAACATGGCTTCGTTGTCGCGGCTTTTCTCCTTCATCACCGCTTCATGCGCATAGCCGATCGTTGCGAAGATGTGATCTTCTACTGCTCCGGGATCTGCATCCATGTAGAAGATCGCCGGGTTGTCGCCGTGCCAGCCCTCTTTCCACGAGAGGAACGCCGCCGCGCCGGACACGCCAACCAGATGCGCATAGGTGCAGAAGACCTTGCAAGCCTGGCCGCGCATCGGGCAATGCTTGCAGCCGTAATCCTCATCGCCCAGATATTCCAGGATCGCCCGCACCACCGACGGGATGATGATGTCCTCAGGACAGCGTTTGCCGCCTTCGTAAAAGTGAACGCGCGGGACATTTTCCAAGACAGCACGTTGGTTTGCCATAAAAAATCTCCTTTCAAAGATGCTGGATACTGGATGCTGGATGCTTGCCTCTTGTTTCTTGCTTCCTGCTTCCTGCTTCCTGTGTCTTCCTTCATTGGGCCTTTTTGCACGGCGAGTAGAAGTCCAGAGTCACGTGCTCGCGGCGTTGTTCCGGGATGCGAAAGCGCTCGTGCGAGTAGTATTCCATCTCGAAGAGGCCATTTGAACCGTCGTATTCATAACCGTTCGCCTGCATCGCTTTGTTGATATGCTCAGAGGCATCAGCGTGGATGTTGCCGCCTTCGTCGCCCTCGGTTCCCTGTAACCATCCGACGGCCATAGTACAGGCAGCAATATCTCGACACACAAAGCCTCCTGGAACAGGCGTGTCGGGGGCAACCAATACACCTGCGAGGTAGGTATAGGTGGGATCGCCCGGCTGCCAATCGCCCATCCAACCGACGGTATCGGGATTTTGGGTTGTGCGCCCCGGCAACGAGATCAGAAAATCCAGGCTGCCATCTTGCGCCATGCTCTCCCACAAAGTCTCAATCGTGCGATCCTCCAACGCGATGTCGATCTTGACGGCGACGCTTTTACCGATAACCCTGGTTTTGGGGAATGGTTCAATCGTGAACTTGATCAGTTTTGCTCCCATTTCAATTTTCGTCCTCCAAAAATGACTTTACTTCAACGCTTAAGGCGGATCACAATCCGCCGCCCTCGCAGCGCCGGATTGTGATCCGGCGCAAGCATTTTCGTGATCGTTGGTGAGCGAAGCTCATGGGGACTCCTTGAATTCCGTTAAAATCCGTTCAATCCGTTGATAGAGGTTGGCACACCGGGCAGACGCGCGTGTGCGTGCTGCCGGTTTTGATGTTTTCGACAGTAGTACCGCAGACAGGACACGGCTCATTTTCCAGGTGCAGGATGCGCATCGAACGCTGATCCCATTGCCCCTTGACGCCGTAAAGGTTCTGCTCCCACGCGCTGCCGCCCAGATCGATGCTCTGTTGCAACGTCTCGTGGAGCGCCGACCACAGATTGGCGATGTCAGCGTCGCTCAATGACGCAATCGAGCGCAGCGGGTGGATGCGCGCCAGGAACAACGGATCCTGCACATAGACGTTGCCGATCCCGGCGATGCGCTTTTGGTCGAGCAGGAACGTCTTGATCGCGCCCTTGCGCTTGCCCAACAGCGCGCGGAACTCGTCCAGGCTCACGTCGAGCATGTCGGGACCGAGTTCTGCCGTCATCTTGTGGGCGGCGAGGGTGGGGGCGTGGTGCGCGAAGCCGAACCACCAGAAGTTGACGGCAAGACTCGCGCCGTCGCGGAAGTCGAAGATGAGGCGGTATTTCTCCGGCAGATGATCGCGGTCGGTCAGCAGAATCTCGCCGCCCATCCCCAGGCAGAGCAGCAGCCAACCCTGCGATAATTCCACGCGCACCCACTTGCCGCGCGGCGTCACGTCGCGGATTTCCGTCCCGCTGATCACCGTCTGGAACTCGTCCACCGGCACGTTGAGGCATTTGGGTTGCAATACTTCGACCGCGCCGAACGCGCGACCGACCAGTTCTTTCCGCATATCGCGCGCCATCACGTAGATTTCAGGAAGTTCAGGCATTGGTGTTTACCTCGTGGCTTTGTCAAAGAGTTTGAGCGCCGGACAGCCTAGCCGGCCTTGCTCGCAGTATTTGCAGAGCAGATTGCTGCGGATTGCCCCTGTCCCGACAGAGGCCAGCGCAACCAGGATCGCCAGCAACAGGACGCGCAGCCAGGTAAAGTCCACGAACGACAAGATGATTCCGCCCAGCAGAGGGATCAGTGAAATCAGAAGGTCGGGCAGAAGCTCCTTCCAGTTAGCCTCTTTTTTGGCAAAGCGTTGCGGATCGCCTCGTTTGAACAGGAGCGCGCACAGCCGCCCCTTGCCCGTCCCGCAATTCTTCCCGTAGTAGAAGCAGTTGACGCAGCTTTTCCGCATCACGCGCGACTCCTGCCACAGGCAGAAGAGCAAGTAGGCGACGGAAACCCACGGGCTAAATCCGGCCAGGATGACCGCGCCGATGATGTAGAGCGACACGGGAACCGCATTGCACACAACAATGATCCACGCCGGGTAGTTTTCGTAACGTCCTTCCATAAGTTGTCTCCTTACTTGCTTCAAGATCGTTATTTTTTACCGCAGAGGCCGCCGAGAACGCTGAGAATCTATGAAACCTCGGCGCTCTCTGCGTGCTCTGGTCTGAAAATAATCTTACTTCAGCGCTTAAGGCGGATCATAATCCGCCGCCCCGCAGCGCCGGATTATGATCCGGCGCAAGCATTTTCATGACTGTTGGTGAGCGCAGCTCATGGGGACTGCGGTAGAATTCTGCTCGTTCGCGTAGGTCCATTCCATTACAACGTCTGGCATCCCGTACAGTAGTAGATGCTGCCGCCCAGGTACGCTTCCTTGACGATGAACGCATCGCAGGCAGGGCAGGGCGTATCCACGGTGTTTTTGCTCAAAACCGTCTTGTAGCCGCCGAAGTTGCCGAAGAGATCGCGCTCGGTGTCGCGCCCGCCCTGCGCCGTCATCGCTGCCAACACGTGTTTCACCGCATCGTACATCGCGTCTACTTCGTACCCCGTCAACTCGCCCATTTTCCGCTTCGGGTGGATGCGCGCCGTCCAGAGGATGTCTTGCAGCACGCCGTTGCCCAGTCCGGGGATGCGTTGCTCCGTCGCCAAAAACGCTTTCGCCGATAGCTTGGGCGTATCCGCGTCGAAGAGCGTGTCGAAGTAGGCGCGATCGAAGGCATCGGTCAACGGGGAAGGGCGCACCGTGGCAATTTCGTAGTCGGGAAAGCCGCCCTTCTCGCCAGCCGGGAAGCAGAAGAATCCGCCCCACATCTGCGCGCTGGAACTGATCGCCGTTCCGTCGTCGAATTCCAGCAAGAGCTGGTGCTTCTTGGGCCGCTGCTCGTCCTTGAGGTGATAGTGAATCGGCGCGCTAACGGCGAGCAGCATATCCCCCGCCGCGAACTCAATGTTCATGCCGACGCCGCGTCCCGTCCCGATCACCTTCCCCGCGAGCCGCTCGTTGTATGTCGCCGGATCGCCCGTGTACCAGGCGAATTTGTGCGGCGAAGCGTTGGCTATGGCGCGCGCAATGCGCTTGCCGCCCAGTGAGTCTGTAATTTGCCGGGCAATCACAACAGCTTCAGGTAATTCTATCATCGTCTAATCCTCCCGTTTCTATCGTTACCGTCAGTTCATAGTTTGTTGCGGGCTAGAACAATCTTAGGATCAGGAAAGACAAGCCGAGCAGCAGAAAACCGGTAATCCCGCAGGTGATCATGAGGTTTTGGCCTCGCAAAGCGTCTGCTGCCCAGAGAGTGGCGCGTTCATCTGGGTTCAACTGAACCGGCGGCCAATTGGCGCCGCGCTGGCGGTACCCTTGGAAGGATACAAACCCGAATACGATCATAATGGCGCCACCCCAGAAAAAGCCATTGCTGAATTCGATGAGAGTTTTCCACCCGAGTATCAAGCCGATGATCGCTACGATAACACCAGAGATGAGCGAAAGAAGAATGATGCTGATCATCATACGCAGGATTGTATTTCTCATAGCGCTCTCCATGTTTCTTTACAGGTCTGTTGGGTTCATTCGATGTCGAACGTCACATTTGAGCATCGCCTTGATGTTAGGCGTGCCATCGTCGCCGTTCGTGCCGAGCATCACGATGCCGGAACGGTCGACGAGAGCCTGTGCTTGTTCGATTGCGGTTTCTTTTTCCATTGTATA
>DAOUAY010000176.1:0-3459 GCA_034432995.1 Anaerolineae bacterium
TGTTATCGCAAAGACGGCGCGTCGCTGGAAGGCGGCGATTACCACGCCGAACTCACGCTCATGGGGCGGACACAACACACCCTCGCCTTCAAGGTCGGTGATGATCCCACCCCTATCCCGACCGCTACGCCAACTGCCACGGCAACCCCTGCCCCCACCGCCACGCCGGAACCGCCCGCGCCCGTCTGCGCGCCGCCCTTCGCCGCCGCCGGCCTTACCCCCGCAGGCGAGCCGTTCTTGCCCCAGGCGCGCTTCGAATGGTATTCCCAGGTCATCTACGTGGGGACGCGGTGCGAGGGCCTGCTGCCCGGCACACCCTGGGAGAGCGCGTGGCACCGCAATGGCGTCAACGTGCGCACGGCCAGCGGCGTGTGGAAGGAGACAGACAGCGCCGGAGTGATATGGGACAGCATCACCGGCATCCCTGGCGCGCCGTTCCTGCTACCCGGCGAGTACACCGTCACCCTGACGCTGGACGACACTGCGCCACTCACCGCCGCCTTCCGCCTGATCGCCTACGTGCGGCCTGAACCTGAGCCAACGACCGAACCCTAACTATTGACACGCAGCGCATCAAATGCTAACATTGAATTAGCATTCAGCCATCAGCTGTTAGCTATCAGCGCCCAAGACGCAGCCGCCGTTGTTGAAATGACACGGTATACGCTATAGAGGCGCTTGTGTAGACACTAAAGCTGAATGCTGATGGCTAATGGCTGAACGCTTACAACACTGAGGCAGATTCTAAGGAGAATGACCATGAGCATCGTAATCACCGTCTCAAGGCAATTAGGCAGCCGGGGCAGTTACATTGCGACAGCCGTCGCCAAAAAACTCAACCTGCGCTATATCGACCGGGAAATCCTCAATCGCGCCGCAGAAATGGCCGGTTTCCCCGATGAATCGATGGTCGAAGAATTGGAGAAGCGGGAGCGCATCCCCGGTTTCCTGGAACGCATCATCGACTCGATGAACGCCATGCCCGCCATCCCCACCATTGCCAGCGCTACGCTACGCGAGGGTTACGCTTACGACGAACAGGTTGCCGCGCTGATCTTGCAGGAGAATCTCAACCGCGAGGAGGCGCTCCGCCACCTAACCGAGCAACAACGCCGCGTCGAGGCCGGGGCGGCCTACGGCGAACTCATCCGGCGCGTCATTCTGGAATATGCCCAAGCGGGGAACGTCCTCATCGCGGGGCGGGGCGGGCAGGTGACGCTGAAGGATTTCGCCAATGCGCTCCACGTGCGCATCCACGCGCCAGAGGAACTGCGCATCCTGCGCCTCACCGAGCGCCTGGGGCTGGATCAAAAAGAGGCCGAGCGCCAAATCCACCAGGCCGACAAAGAGCGCGTGCGGTATATGAAGCACTTCTACAACGCGCGGTGGGATGATCCCGACCTTTATCACCTGGTCATCAACACGGGCAAGGTTTCGCTGGACCTGGCGACGCAGCTCATCTGCGACACAGCGCAGCGCCTCGCCCGCCCGGTGCCGTAATTGTCCGGCTACAAAGAGATAAGACCGTACACGGATTTTGCGGATTTCACGGATTCTTTACAAAAAATCCGTATTTTCCGTGTTAATCCGTGTACCAAATTGTAGAAACACGATGCCTGAATAGAATCTAGTACCCGGTCAGCAGGCCGCCTTCGGACGAATCGGTGAAGACGGCGCCCAACAGGCGCACGCGGAAGCGTTCCAGCAGCTCTGTGGCCTGGGCAATGCGGTCGCGGCGCGTGTGCCCGGATCGCACGACCAACAGCAGGCCATCCGTTCGCGCCCCCAGCACCGACGCATCCACCGCCACCGTGACCGGCGGCGCATCGAATACCACCACGTCGGCGCGCGCCTTCAAGTGCGCCAGCAATTGCTCCATCTTCTGCGCGCCGAGGATGTCGGCGGGATTGGGCGGCAGCGCGCCGCTCGGCAGCACCTGCAAGCCCGGCACATCGGTCTCCACGAGCGCCAGCGCCTCTTCCCCATCCTGGCTCACCATGTAGCCCGTCAATCCCGGCTCCTGGGGTACGTCGAAAAAGGTGTGGATGCTTGGCCGGCGCAGGTCGGCGTCCACCAAAATCACCCGTTGCCCAGCCTGGGCCATGACAACCGCCAGGTTCACCGCCACCTGCGATTTGGCGTCTTCAGGGGACGGCGAGGAAACCACCAGCGTCTCCAGTGGCTTGTCGAGGCTGGTAAACGTCAAATTCATCCGCAAGGCGCGGTAAGCTTCCGCCGCCGGTGAACGCGGATCAGCCAGGGTCACTACGTTTGTTTTATCCATCGTCACTCCTTTAGCTTCAAGACTACAAAAGTCTCACGAGGCGCTTGCTTGAGCCAGTATGCGCGCTAAACGACAGGTTTGCAAAACACAGTACGTGCTGAGACTTTTGTAGTCTGGGGTCAAACTGGCGGGATCACGCCGAGGACGGTCACGCCGGTTTCACGCTCTAAATCTTGCGGCAGACGCACGATCCCGGCTTCCAACCATTCGAGCACGAATACGATCACCACGCCGATGACGAGGCCAAAAATCCCCCCTGCCGCCACGTTGATCATCGTCTTGGGCCGCAACTGCCGGTAGGAGGCCGGGTCGATGACCTCCGCGTACACCCGATCCTCTTTATTCTGGCGCCCGTTCTTCTCATTGCGCCATTCCTGGAACAACTGCGCCCAGGTGTTGGCGATGTTGTTAGCCTGCTCGCCGTCGTAATCGTCCACGTCGATCTTGATGACCAAACGGGCGTCGTCGGCGGCGAAGGTTACATCGCCTTTCAAATCCTTGGCGGCGCGCATCAAATCCAACCGGTCGATAACCTCCTGCGCGTACTGCTCCGACCACATCGTCGCGCTATAGCTGTTCAGCAGCCACTTCGCCGACTGGGTCAGGCCCAGGTCAGGTCGCGCCAGTTGGATCGAGACCTCCACGCTGGAACGGTAGACCGGCGTCTGCAACTTGCTGAAGACAAAGGCGCTCGCCGCGGTCACTATCGCCGCCAGCAGAATGATCCATCCGCGGTGGCGCAGGATACGCACGTAGTCTTGTATTTTCACTCGCTCACTCCTTCGCAAATGGCAAATGGTAAATGGTAAATGGCAAATGGCAAAAACACAATTTCCCGCAGGTCAGGGATTCTGACGCCCGCGCAATCGCGCGCGCACTTCCCGGCAGTGCGGGCACTCCACATCGGCATACGTGCGCCCGCACGTCTGGCAGACGCGCGTTTGCAGCGGGCGATCTTCCTGCATCGGCAATAAAATGATCGTCACATCCTCGTTTTCGTGACGCGACAACCATTCCTCCACCGGCGTGTTGCCCACCACCCACCGTCCGCTATCTGGATCGCGGCGCACGATACCCTGCAAAAACCGCCCATCCAGCGCATACGCCGCGTTGGTCAATTCTCGAATACTTGCTTTGCGATATGCCGTCATAGACCTCCCGTGGTGAGCTTGAAA
>DAOUAY010000177.1:0-10746 GCA_034432995.1 Anaerolineae bacterium
ACGGACGGCGTGGTGATGCGCTCTGAAGCCGCGCTCATCGCCAACCGCGCCGCGCTGCGCGACCGGCCTGAGGTGCTCGCCGTCGCCCGCACACTGTTGGAGTTCACCGAAGCGCATCTGCGCGCCGAAGCGCATTACCTCGTCGTCGCCAATATGCGCGGAGAGTCACCACAGGCGATTGCCCGGCAGATTTTCGCGCAGCACGTGCTCGGCGGTTTGCAAGGCCCGACGATTGCGCCGGTGGTGGTGCGCGAAGACGTCGCTGGCGAAACGGTGGGCGGCGCGCTCCACTGGCACGCCGTCCAAATCGTCGTGCGGCGCGATAGGCTGATCCAGGCGATTGCCGAACTGCGCGCGATTGGCGGCAGCGGCGTTGTCGTCACGCCGGTTACGTACATCTTCGAAGAAGAACCGGCGCGGTATAAGGCGATGATGGAAGCGGTGAAGGGATTTTAGATTGACGATTTTGGATTTTAGATTTTGGAAGGGGGCTGGAGGATACGATGATACGCATTTATGACAACCCAGAGGAAGCCGGTGTGATTTTGAACCGGCGGCAGATGACGACGGTGGAGGATGTGCCGGACATGGTGCTGGACGGCATCAAGCGGGTGTTCGGCGAGGCGCTGACGCCGGAGGCGGCGGTGGCGCGGCTACTGGCAGACGTACGTGTTCGCGGCGACGTGGCGTTGCGCGAGTGGACGACGCGCATCGATGGGGTGACACTCGACGCGCTGGAAATTCCGGCAGATGCGTGGGAGGCGGCTTACGAGGCGCTCGATGCTGAATTATGCGCTGCGCTGGAGACTTCTGCTGACCGCATCCGCGACTTTCACAGCCGCCAGCCGATCCCCAACTGGACGACGGATGCGATGGGTGGTGTACTCGGCCAACGGCTCGTGCCGTTGGAACGGGTGGGCATCTACGTGCCGGGCGGGACGGCCCCGTTACCCTCGTCGCTGTTGATGGCGGCGGTTCCGGCGCGAGTGGCGGGGGTGGACGAGATCATCGTCTGCACACCCGCCAATAAGCAAACTGGACGCATTTCGCCGTTGACGTTGGCGGCGGCGCACATCGCCGGGGTGGATCGGGTGTTTGCGCTCGGCGGGGCGCTCGCGGTGGGGGCGTTGGCCTTTGGGACGGAGAGCGTGCCGCGCGTGGACAAGGTCGTGGGCGCGGGCGGTCTGTTTACGACGATTGCCAAGCGCCAGGTTTACGGCATCGTCGGCCTCGATGGGCTGTACGGGCCAACGGAGACCATTGTGGTCGCCGACGACTTGGCGAACCCGGTCTGGGTCGCCGCCGATTTGCTGGCGCAGGCCGAGCACGACGTGTTGGCAACGGCGATTTTACTCACGCCGTCTCGTGCGCTGGCCGAGGCCGTGCAGGCAGAGATTGAGCGGCAATTGGCGTCGCTGAACCGCGCGGACGTCATCCGCACGTCAGTGGCGGGGCAGGGCGGCATCGTCCTCACACCCGATCTGGCGACGGCGGTGCGGTTGGCGGATCAGTTCGCGCCGGAGCACTTGTGCCTCTCCGTCGCAGAGCCAGAGACGTGGGTGGATAAAATCCGCAACGCCGGCGGCATCTTCGTGGGCGAGCACTCGTTCGAGGTGCTCGGCGATTACGTCGCCGGGCCGAGCCACATCATGCCCACCGGCGGCACCGCGCGCTTCAAGGGGCCGGTGAATGTGTTGGATTTCGTGAAGGTCATCAACATCATCGGTCTGGATGCAGACATCGCCCGCCGCCTCGCTCCCGCCGCGGCCCGCATTGCCGACGCCGAGTCACTGACGGCGCACGGCATGGCGGCGAAGGTTAGATGTCAACGGATTGAACGGATTTGAACGGATTTTTGTTTTTTTCTTTGAGATACAAGCGTTGGTCAGAGTAGGAGGCAGGATGAAGGCGGTTCAGACGATTTATGATGAGTTGACTTATGTTGTGAATGGCGCGGCGATGGCTGTGCATCGGGAACTTGGGCCTGGATATCCCGAGAAAGTTTATCACGAGGCATTGATGATCGAACTGGCAGAACGAGGCATCCCTGCGCAGAAAGAAGTTGTGTTTACAGCAGAATATCATGGACGCACGGTCGGAGAATTCCGCGTCGATGTGTTTGTGGATAAGGCGGTGGTGGTTGAGGTCAAAGCTATAGACGCAATAAATGATAGGCACGAACAACAAGTGATATCATACTTGACTGCAACCGGGCGAGAAGTGGGGTTGTTGCTCAATTTTGGTGTTGGGAGTCTGCAATTCAAGCGCATATTCTTGCCACAAAGTGTCCAAAAAAGTCGTGCGTATCAAGCCAAGCTCAGGTTGTGGAAACCAGATTGGCTGTTAGAGAAAGAAAAATCCGTTTCATCCGTTTAATCCGTTGACAAAAAGGAAAGCCCATGAACCCCCTAGACTTAATCCGCAGCGATATTGCGACAATGGAAGCGTACACGCCGATTTTCCCATTTGACGTGCTGGCGGCGCGACTGGGGCGCGCGCCGGAAGACATTATCAAGCTGGACGCGAACGAGAATCCGTATGGCCCTTCGCCGAAAGTGCGAGCGGCGCTGACGGAGTTGCGTGACATCAACATCTATCCCGATCCCGGCAGCGAGGCGTTGCGCGCCAGGCTGGCCGAGTTTACCGGCGTCCCTGCCGAGCATCTGTTGGCGGGCGCGGGCGCCGATGAGCTGATTGATTTGGTCATGCGCCTGTTCTTGCAGCCCGGCGACGCGATCCTCAACTGCCCGCCGACGTTTGGGATGTATCCCTTCGATGCGGCGCTCCACGGGGCGAACGTGATCGCCGTTCCGCGCCGGGCCGATTTTGCGCTGGACGTGGACGCGATTGAGGCCGCCGTCTACGAACATCGACCTAAGCTACTCTTCGTTACCTCGCCCAACAATCCCGATGGCGGTTGGATCGCCGACGCTGATTTGGAGCGCCTGCTGGCCCTGCCGGTCGTCGTCGTGCTGGATGAGGCGTATGTGGAGTTTGCGGGCGAAGACGGCGTCTCTGGGATGGCGCGGAGCCGTATCCGCCGCGTGCCAGAGCGCGAGAATCTCATCGTTTTGCGAACATTCAGCAAGCTGGCGGCGTTGGCGGGCTTGCGCGTGGGCTACGGCGCGTTCCCATTGGCGTTGATGCCGCATTTGTGGAAGATCAAACAGCCGTATAATGTATCTGTTGCGGCGTCGACGGCTGCGATGGCGGCGCTGGATGATCTGGACTGGCTGACTGATAAGGTGAGTCGCATCGTCGCGGAACGCACGCGCTTCTTCGATTTGCTGGCGGACATCCCGTACTTGCGCCCTTATCCGGCGCAAGCCAACTTCATCCTGTGCAAGGTGATTGGACGCGACGCGCGCGCGCTCAAGCTGGCATTGGAAGGCGAAGGCATCCTCGTCCGCTACTACAGCAGCGCCGGATTGAGCGATCACATCCGCATCACGGTAGGATGCCCAGAGCAGGTAGATCGGGTGATTGAAGTTTTGCGACGACTTTGATTTGTCAGCAGATTAAGCAGATTTAGCAGATTAAGAAATAAGAATCTGCTTAATCTGCTAAATCCGCTGACCATTTTGGAGGTAGTGATGCGTAAAAGTACGATAAAACGCGAGACGAAAGAGACGAAAATCGAGATCAGTCTGAATCTGGACGGCAGCGGCGAACACGACATTGCCACCGGCCTGGGCTTTCTCGACCACATGCTGACGCACATCGCGGCGCACGGACTGTTCGATTTGACGGCGCGCGCCGAGGGCGATCTGCACGTGGACGCGCATCACACCGTCGAGGATGTGGCGCTGGTGCTGGGGAGCGCGTTCGACCAGGCGCTTGGCGACCGCAAAGGCATCGCGCGCATGGCGCACGCTTACGCGCCGATGGACGAGACGCTGGCGTTCGTCGCCGTGGATTTCTCCGGGCGGCCTTACGCGGTGGTGGATGTGGTCTGGACTGCGCCAGAAGTCGGCGGCATCCCGGCGACGCTGTGGGAGCACTTCTTCCAATCCTTCGCCGTGACCGCGCGCGCCAACGTCCACGCCCGCGTCCTCTACGGGCGCGACGATCACCACAAGGCCGAGGCGCTCTTCAAAGCGTTCGCCCGCGCATTGGATGCCGCCACGCAGTTCGATCCTCGCCGGGTAGATCGAGTGCCGTCCACCAAAGGGATGATATAGTGTCAACGGATTTAACGGACGAAACGGATTAAAGAAGATAAAAATCCGTTCAAATCCGTTCAATCCGTTGACAAAAAGGAGAGCCGATGATTGCATTGATTGATTACGGCGCGGGGAACGTGCGCTCGGTTCACAAGGCGCTGATGGCGGTGGGGGCGGATGCGCAGGTGACGCAGGCGGCGGACGTCGTCCTGGCGGCAGAGAAGGTGGTGCTGCCCGGCGTCGGCGCGTTTGGCGACTGTATGTTGAGCCTGGCGCGGCTTGGGCTGATCGCGCCGATCCGGGCCGTCGTCGCGCGTGGAACGCCGTTTCTCGGCATCTGCGTGGGGATGCAGGTGTTATTCGAGAAGGGGATGGAGATGGGGCGGCACGCCGGGTTGGGCTTGCTGCCGGGGCGCGTCGTCAAATTTGACTTCCCGGCAGAAGCGGGGTTGAAAGTGCCGCATACCGGCTGGAATCAAGTTGTGCCCGTCATCGAAACGCCGCTGCTGGCCGATTTGCCGGATGGCGCGTGGACCTACTTCAACCACGGGTACTATTGTCAAGCGAAAACGGAGCAAACTTTAGCCGTGGCCGATTATGGGGGGATGTTTCCGTGCGTCGTTGGGTGTGACAATGTCTACGGCATCCAGTTCCACCCGGAGAAGAGCCAGCACGTCGGCCTGCACATTTTGCGTAACTTTGTCAGTATAGTCGGATAGTCGTGTAGTCAGATAGTCAAGTGTTTGTCCTGACTACTTGACTAACCGACTACGAGACTTCGAAGGAGGACCTATGAGCGATTTTACAATCTATCCGGCCATTGACCTGCGCGAGGGGCGCGTGGTGCGACTGGCGCAGGGGGATCCCGACCGCGAGACGGCTTACGACACGCAGCCGTTGGCCGTGGCGCGGCGCTGGCAGGCGGCGGGCGCAGCGTGGCTGCACGTCGTCAACCTCGATGGCGCGTTTGGTGAGGGGGGGCGCAAGAACGTCACGGCGTTGGCGCGGATTCTGACGACGGGGATGCAGGCGCAATTCGGCGGCGGCGTGCGCGATTTGGAAACGGTGCGCCGCGTGCTGGATATGGGCGTGGCGCGCGTGGTGTTGGGGACGGTGGCGGTGGAGAATCCGGCGGTAGTCGAACGGGCGCTGGCGGACTTCGGCCCGGAGCGATTGGCGGTGGGCATCGATGCGCGGGATGGCTACGTCCGCACGCGCGGCTGGCGCGAAGCCGCCCCGCTGACCGCGCTCGAATTGGCGCAACAGTGGGCGACGCTGGGCGGGCGCTGGCTCATCTTCACCGACATCGCCCGCGACGGGATGAGCAGCGGCGTGAACGTGGAGGCGACGGCGGCGTTGGCGCAAGCGACCGGTCTCTCGGTGATCGCTTCCGGCGGCGTCGGCAATCTTGAGGATGCGCAGCGGGTGAAGACCGCCGGACTGTGTGGTGTCATCATCGGGCGGGCGTTGTACGAGGGGCACATCAACCTGGAAGCGGTGTTGAAAATCTGAAATAATCGAGATGGTTGATGCCTCTTGACGCCATGCCCTTTTCGTCTTACAATATAAGCATAAAAGTAAGACTGAGGAGGTGGTTATGTTAGCTCGGTTGTCGTCTAAAGGCCAGTTGGTCATCCCCAAGTTTATGCGCGAGGCGCTTGGTTTGCGGACCGGCGACCAGGTTCACGTGATGCTCGAACGCGGCAAAATCATCCTGGAGCCGCAGGTAATAGCGCCGGTGGACATGCTGTATGGCAGGTACGCCGAAGCCGATTTCCTTACCGAATTGGAGGAAGAGCATCGCCAGGAGGTGAACCATGACGCGGCGTTACGTGCTTGACGCCTGGGCGCTGCTGGCCTTGTTGCAAAGGGAGGAACCGGCTGCCGCGCGCGTCAGGCAGCTTTTGGACGTTGCGCCAGATACAGACGCCGAACGATTTATCTCGATCATCAATCTGGGCGAAGTCGTTTACCGCGTTGGCAAAGTCAAGGGCGAGACTGAGGCGTGGAAGACCCTGGAATTGCTCCGCCGCCTGCCGTTGAAGATTTTGCCGGCCGATGAAAAGGCGGTTTTTGCTGCTGTCAGGTTCAAAATGCAGTACGCAATTTCCTATGCGGATGCATTTGCCGTCGCGGCGGCCGAGGGTTTGGCGGCGATTTTGGTCACAGGCGATCCAGAACTCGCGCAACTCAAAAACGACATCCAGCTTGAGATGCTCGGACGGACAATGTGACCGTATGAATTCCACACATACTAGCCCTGCTCGCCCCGATCTTTGACCGCGCCTGCCAAAGCCTTGCCGGGGCATGGTTCGAGATCGGACACAGCAACGACTACCAGACTAACGACTATCAGACTTTTAGAAGCGAGGTTATGATGAACAGAGTTGAACAAGCACTGGCCTATTTTGCGGAAGGATTCAGTTGCGCGCAGGCGGTCTGCGCAGCCTATGCGCCGCTCTACGGGATGAACCGTGAGACGGCGCTGCGCGCGGCCGGCGCGTTCGGCGGCGGGATGGGGCGCACCGGGCAGACGTGCGGGGCGGTGACGGGCGCAATCATCGTCATCGGCCTGAAATACGGCAAGACACGCGCCGAGGATAACGACACGCGCGAAAAGTGTTACGCTGTCGCCGCGGAGTTCATCCACCGCTTCGAAGCGCGTCACGGCGCGTTGACCTGCCCGGCGCTTTTGGGTTGTCACATTGGCACACCTGAAGGTTACGCACTGGCGCATGAAAAGCAGCTTTTCACGACAGTCTGCACGGACTTAGTGCGGGATGCTGCCGAAATTCTCGAAGCGCTTCTGGAAATCGAGGAGATGGCCTAGACTCAGTAGATCTAGTTTTGCTCAGCCTGGATCGCCAGATCCAGACCAGAACGGGGATCTGGCGATCCCCTCGGAGCATTTTGTGATCCGCTGCGACTTGCAATGACGATTCGACTATCAGACTAACGACGATCTGACTAATGACTATTGGAGGGCTGATGTTAGCTAAACGTATCATTCCCTGTCTGGATGTGAAAGAAGGCCGCGTCGTCAAGGGCGTACACTTCGTCAATCTGCGCGACGCCGGCGATCCGGTGGAGCAGGCGCGGGTCTACGACGCGCAAGGCGCCGATGAGCTGGTGTTCCTCGACATCTCCGCCACCCACGAAGGCCGCGAGACGATGGTGCAGGTGGTGCGCCAGGTCGCTGTGGAAGTGTTCATGCCGTTCACCGTCGGCGGCGGTGTGCGGACGATTGACGACGTGCGCAATCTGCTGCTCGCCGGGGCGGACAAGGTGAGCATCAACTCGGCAGCCGTGCGCACGCCGGAGATTCTCACGCAAGGCGCGGAACGGTTCGGCAGCCAGTGCATCGTGCTGGCGGTGGACGCCAAACGCCGCGACGCCGGCGGGTGGGAGGTCTACATCGACGGCGGGCGCATCCCCACCGGGCTGGACGCCGTCGAATGGTGTACGCGCGGCGTGGAACTGGGCGCGGGAGAAATCCTGCTCACCAGCATGGACGCCGACGGCACGCTTGCCGGATATGACGTGGCGCTTACGCGCGCCGTCGCGGAGGCGGTCTCCGTGCCTGTCATCGCCAGCGGCGGCGCGGGCACGCCGGCCCACTTCGCCGAAGTCCTCACCGCAGGCAAAGCCGACGCGGCGCTCGCCGCCTCGCTGTTCCACGACAAGGTGCTGGACATCCGGGATTTGAAGGCGTATCTGGCGGGGCAGGGGATCGTAATCCGCAATTCGTAATTCGTAATTCGCAATTCGTAATTCGTATGGAGCGATAATGACCATTGACTTGACCTTCGATGAGCGCGGGCTGATTCCCGCCGTGGTGCAGGACGCGACGACGGGTGAGGTGCTGATGGCGGCCTGGATGAACGCCGAGGCGTTGCGGTTGACGCAAGAGACGGGCGAGGCGCACTTCTGGAGCCGCAGTCGCCAGGCCTTGTGGCACAAAGGCGCGACATCCGGTAACGTGCAGCGCGTGCGTGAAATCCGGGTGGATTGCGATGCGGACGTGCTGTTGCTCAAAGTGGACCCGGCGGGGCCGGCGTGTCATACGGGCGAGCGGAGTTGTTTTTATCGTTTGTTGCCGTTCGAGAACGATGCTTTGTCAGCAGATTGAGCAGATTAAGCAGATTTTTATCCGGTTTCCCGACGGGTTCGTCTTGCAAAGCGCGATTCAATGCGCGGAACAGACGCTTCGCGTTTTTGGGCGAACGCAAGAGATGCACTGTCTCTAGCAGGCTGCTCAACTCGTCGGCGGCGATCATCGCAACAGTGTCAGCGCCCTGACGATGTATGATGACCACCTCACGATTCTTGGTGACGTAATCGCAGAGTGCATCAAAATCGGTTTGAGCCTGACTGTAGGTTGTCTCGATAGGCATTTCGTCTTCCCGCCTATGTGGTAAGTGACCGGATAAGTGTTTTTTACAACGTTTTGGCAGATTATCAAGTGACAGACAGGAGTTATTCACGTGACCGACATTTTCGACGAACTGTTTTCCGTGATTCTGGACCGCAAGGCGAATCCAACACCGGGTTCGTATACCGTGACGTTGCTCACGAATCTGGACGAGGCGCTCAAGAAGGTGGGCGAGGAGGCGATTGAGGTGGCGCTGGCAGGCAAGGGGCAAAGCGACGAGCGCCTGGTCTCGGAAGCCGCCGACTTGATCTATCATCTTATGGTGGCGCTGGCGG
The DNA here is from genome assembly GCA_034432995.1 of Anaerolineae bacterium. Classification (GTDB taxonomy): domain Bacteria; phylum Chloroflexota; class Anaerolineae; order B4-G1; family SLSP01; genus DSWT01. The sequence goes on from DAOUAY010000177.1 coordinate 8,871, forward strand.
CGCGTGACCTGACGTTGGACGACGTGCGCGCCGAACTGGCGAGGCGGCGGCGATGAGGCATCTGTTCCTCTTCGACGTGGATGGCGTGCTCGTCGAGGCGCGCGGCTACTTGCGGGCGTTGCAGGATACCGTGGCGCACTTCGCCCGGCGGATGGGCGTGGGCGATCCCGCGCTCACCGAAGACGAAGTCCGCGCCGGTGAAGCGCACGGCCTGACCTCCGAGTGGGACTCTGCTCCGGCGTATATCTTGACATTGCTCATCGAGCGATTGCGCCGCGAGCCGTCGCTGGCGTTGCCGGGGCATTGGGAAGCGGCGCTGGAAACGCTCGCCGCGCGGCCCCTTCCGCTGCCGCGTCCCGACTATATGGCGTTGGTCGCGCGGGTGGGGGCGCGGCGCGCCGATTTTGGGGAGACCGGCCCCGCTGTGCGCGCGGTGTTGTGGGAAGACGCGCGAGTTCTATCGGCGGCGCAGCGCGAGCCTGTGAGCGCAATTCTGGATGCGCTTTTGGCCGACACGCACACCTTCGACCGCGCGCTGGTCACGCAGTATTTTCAGCACCTCGTCATCGGCAGTGAAGGGGTGGCGAAGACTTACGGCGTCACGCCACACTTCGAGGCGCGGCCTTATCTGCTAGAGCATGATGTCGCCGAACTGTCGCCGGAAATCGCCGCGCGCTTGCGTGATGCAGCGGACACGGGGCGCATCTATCCGGCGATTTACACTGCCCGGCCTAGCCTTCCGCCGAACGGGAGCGATGCGTCAACAAAAGGCTATTCCCCGGAAGCAGAACTCGCGCAGGAATTGGTGGGGCTGGAAGGCTGGCCGCTCATCGGGCTGGGGCAGTTACAGTGGTTGGCGGCGCGCTGTGGCGCGCAAACGGCGCAGATCGTGAAGCCGTCGCCGGTGCAGGCGTTGGCGGCGATGGGCGCGGCGGTGGGGCCGGAAACGGCGGCGCTGGAAGCTGCGTGGATGTTCTATGAAAGGGGTGAATTACGCGGGCCGCTGGCGAGCCTGGGGACAACCACAGTTCACATTTTCGAGGATACAGTCGGCGGGATGCGCGGCGTGCGCGGCGCAGTGGAACTGTTGCAGGCAGCCGGCGTGGATATTCGCTGGCAACCTTACGGCGTCACCCCGGCGACCGGCGCGAAGGCCGAGGCGATGGCGGCGCAAGGCATCCCCACCTACCGGTCGGTCAATGAGGCAGTGGCGGCGGCGTTGAATGAGGTGTAGTCACGACTTCAGTCGTTTCCGAAAGAGCGACTGATGAACTTTGAGAAAATAATCCGGCAATGTGAGTCAATTCAAGCGTCCCTACGGGACGCGAGCAGACATCCTACCGATACCCGACGCTCAAGCGCCGGGCAACGTTCAGATGTCCCTACGGGACAGGCCTTTTCGTCCCGTAGGGACGTCTGATTGTCGGCAGGCGCTTTAGCGCCTGCTTAACAAGGGATTCCCCAGTGCGTCCCGTAGGGATGTTTGATTGTCGGCAGGCGCTTTAGCGCCTGCTTAACAAGGGATTCCCCAGTGCGTCCCGTAGGGACGTCTGATTGTCGGCAGGCGCTTTAGCGCCTGCTTAACAAGGGATTCCCTAGTGCGTCCCGTAGGGACTTCTGATTGTCGGCAGGCGCTTTAGCGCCTGCTTAACAAGGGATTCCCCAGTGCGTCCCGTAGGGACGCCTGAAGCATTGGCGATTGCCTGATTAATTTTTTAACGTTCATCAGCCGGTTTTCCTCGGCGATTTCAATTACCGGTATATTTCCTTAACCTTCATAAGTCGCTACTACGCACTGCTAATGGGGATATGTGATGATGAGAATGTTCAAAATCTATCTGGCAGGGGTGGTCGTTCTGGCAGGTGCGATCGTGCT
>DAOUAY010000178.1:0-5892 GCA_034432995.1 Anaerolineae bacterium
CCTGGTGATATATGGTAATTGTGAGGATGACGCACAAACAAAAAGCAATGCTTTTCGCACTATTTTTGAAATTTATATTAAACACACCCACAGGTAGGTATCTATGCCTATATTACCACAAGAAGCAGGGGTGTCAAATCCGGTTTTGCAAGTTAAATATCATAAATAAGACACTAAAAGATTCAAGTCGGATCTGGTGGCCATTACACATGAAGTGAGGTTGCAGGATACCACAAAATGCAAAATGGGGAAATGAGAAGCGTAATGATGATCATTGCACAACTGCTAATCCGAAGTATACTATATGGGTGCTTCTATCCTAAAACTAACTAAATTGCTACACAATTGCTATGAAATGCTAACAATTAAACTACCATCTCGTGTTATGCTATATCTAGGAAATGCCAGTTTGGCGTTGGGTTAGAAAAGGGATAAAATGTTCAAAACATTCGAGCACATGATTGAGCAATGGAGCACCCGCAAAATAGCAATTGCCGTGGTGATCGTATCCATTGTGCTCGCGGAACTGATCGTCGTAGGCACTGAGTACCTTTTGCACAGATCGATCCAGATTGAGTCGGTCATCCGTGCTTTCCTCGCGGCGCTCCTCATTTCCGGGATTATGACCCGAGTTCACGGCATCTTCATCAACCGCTTGCGGCAGATCGAGACCGCGCTGCGCAAAAGCGAAGCGGAGAATCGCGCTATCTTACAGGCACTTCCCGATGTGATATTTCAACTTTCCGCGGATGGTCACTTGCTGCGTTACCACACCCCAAACGACAACGACTTTTGGCGTTCCGCGGATGAAGTGATCGACAAGTCCGTTTACGATGTCTTTCCTCGGGCCTCTGCGGACCAGATCATGACCTGCGTCGACAACGCCATTCGCACGCAACAGATGCAGGAATATCAATATCAGTTGTCGTATCCAGACGGAATACACCATTTCGAAGCCCGGTTGGTCAAACTCAACGGGGATAAGGTGCTGGGTATTGTCCGCGATATCAGTGCGCAGAAGGCCGCCGAGATAGCCTTACACAACGAGCGCACCTTGTTAGCGGAACGGGTCGAGGAGCGCACCGCAGCCCTTCACGCTGCTAACGCACAGCTTCTCCAGGCACTTCAATCGCGGGACGAGTTCCTATCCAACGTCAATCACGAACTGCGCACGCCCTTGACCCCCATCCTGGCATTCGCGGATTTGCTCCAGAACGAACTCTACGGCCCAATGAATAATCACCAGAAACAGATCAGCGCCAACATCAAGAAAAGTGCGCAAGATCTACTGGAACTCATCAATACCATTCTGGATTTTTCAGATATCAAGGCCGGCGAATTGAGATTGGAGATGGAGCCATTCGACGTGCACGCGCTGTGCCGGGCCAGTCTGCGCCAGATCGAACCTGCCGTGCGGAAAAAAGACCTGCATATCTCGACCACAATGGACAGCGCCGTAACGACGATCCAGGCCGATCCGCAACGCGTCAAACAAATGTTGAACCACCTTCTCAGAAATGCCGTCAAATTTACACCGGACGGCGGAGCCATCGGTCTGGATGTGAGTGGCAATGCCACGACGCGTATGGTTCACTTTAGCGTGTGGGACGCAGGCATCGGTATCGATACAGCACACCTGCCACAGCTTTTCCAACCTTTCAAACAACTCCAATCCAGCCCGACCCGCGAATACGAAGGCGCTGGCATAGGACTGGCATTGGTGCGCTATCTGGCTGAACTACACGGCGGTTCCGCGACCGTTGAAAGTCAATTGGGACAGGGGAGCCGCTTTACGGTTTCGTTGCCGTGGAACATTCCCCCGAAACCGACAATGACAGAGGAACATCCTGGGCCTCCCGTGGCCACGCGGGCGTCCTCTGAATCAGACGAGAAACCGCTTATCCTGGTCGCTGAGGACAACCCAATGAATCGTAAAGTCCTCTGCCATATGTTGAACATGGCCGGATACACTACCATCGCCGCTGAAGACGGCATGGCAGCGGTGCAAGCCACGCGCGAACATCGTCCCACCCTCGTGTTGATGGACATTCAAATGCCCGGTATGAATGGTCTGGAAGCCACGCGCCTCATTCGCGCTGACGCCGAAGTGGGTGACACACCCATCATCGCCGTCACGGCGCTGACCATGCCCGGCGACCGCGAGCGCAGCTTCGAAGCCGGCGTCAATCGCTATGTCAGCAAACCCATGGACATGCAGCAGTTGCTCAGAACGATCGCCGATTTACTCAATCCTTCGCCGGCGAGTGAGATCCGGACGACCGGCGAGGAACACCCAGACAATACGGAAAGCCCATGATTCAGGTGGGTATCAGCGCTCCAAACCCAATCCCACCCGGGCGAGATTGAACACCTTGAAGGGCATCCACCCCACATCCACGTCAAGCTCAGCCTTGTCGCACACCGTGGATGTGTTGGCAGCGTCGATGCGCGGTTTGAGCGCCAGGAGGGCACGCTCGAGTGCGGGTGGAGCCAGACGCGCCATCAGCCCGTCGATCTCACCCATCAACGCGCGGGCTTCGGCAATCCGCGCCTCGGTCTCCTCGGCCTTCTCGACACTGATCAGCCCTACTTCACGCTTGAGCCGGTTCAGCCGGAAGCCGGCTTCGTAGGTAACGTCGGCAATCGTGTCGCGGTCCATCCAGCGCGTCTCGTAGGAGAGAATGTGTTTCCACGTCGGTTGGAGCAGCAAGCGGCGATGATCCTCCAGCGTTTCCGCGTGGCGGATGTAGCCCACTTCAGCAGCCTGCTCGTAGGCGCGACTGCCGGGATCCAGAAACGGCGCAAGCGGTGAGGTGAACGGGGTCAGCCGCCCGTCGTCGAAGCGCGCCAACAGCGCACGGCAATAGTCCACCGTCTCCAATGCCGAGGTTGGCGTCTGCTGCGCCAGCCCGATCATAAAGAACAGGTCGAAGCGCCGCGCGCCCGCGTCGAGACACGCCGTAATCGTCTCCTCGATACCCTGATTGGAGTATCCCTTGCCCGAAGCGCGCCGCACCGCCAGCTCGTGCGACTCCGGCGAGAATTCCACCAGGAAGTGCGGCAGCGCCGCCGCCAATGCCTCGATATAGGCGCGCTCCACGGGATAGAAGAATTCCACAATGACAGCGCCCTCGAAGCCCTGCACAGCGCGGAAAAAGCGCCGCGCGTAGTCCGGTCCCGGCTGGCGCAGGTCGCCCAGGATGAAGACCGGCGCGCGACTCAACCGGCCCATCCGCCGGACGTCCTCCGCCAGCTTCTCCGGCGAACGGTACGCCGGTTGTCGCCGCCCGGAAAGGCGGCGTCCGGCGAACGCCGATCCACCGCAAATCGTACAGTTTTGTGTGCAGCCCTTGACCGTCAGGGAGGCCATAATCGGATATTCCAGCCAATGGCTGAACGGCGCATAGTTGAGCAGGTCGCGGTCGCGCACCACCGATTTGACCAGCGGGTGATAATCCAGGATCAGATGATCCAGGTCTTCCGGGATGTAGGTCAACGGATTGACGTGGACCACGCCTTGCCGGTCTCGCCACGTCAGGTTCGGGACATCGACAGGCGCAGTTCCGGCGACGATGTGCTGCAAGAGCTGCGCCAGGGGATGTTCGGTGGAATCGCCGCGCAGCACGTAATCGACGAACGGATAACGAATCAACTCCTCGTGGAAATACGTGGCAGAGTAGCCGCCGAAGATAACAGGGGTATCGGGATGATACGCTTTGGCCAAACGGGCGACCTCCAACGCGCCGTGCGCGTGGGGCAGCCAGTGCAGGTCGATGCCGAACGCGCGCGTTTCGATGGCCTGCACGAACTTCTCCGGTTTGAAACGCAGCGAACGTACCATGCGCGCTGCCAGGTTCGCAATCCGCACGCGGAATCCGGCCTGCTGCGCGTGCGCCATCAACGTGGCAAAGCCAACCGGATACATATCGAAGACCGGCGTCGCGGGCACCAGATCGGAAATCGGTCCCCACAACGTCGCGCGCTGGCGAAAATCATAGACGCTCGGCGCGTGCAAAAATACCAGATCGTACATATCGCCTCCGCAAAAGCATAAGACTACAAAAGTCTCGGCGCGCACTTTACATTGCAGACCTGTTGTTTAGCGCACATACTGGTTCAAACAAATGCCCCGTGAGACTTTTGTAGTCTGGCTCACGAGTATAACACAACATTAGAAATCTATTAGAAATGGTGCGTATGGCGCGAATTTTCTTGACCATGATTTATTATATGTTACAATAATGACGTTAATGTGGAAAATCAACTTAGGGGGTATAGAACCATGGCTTTACTGAATGATGAAATCGTAAAAAATGTGACCGAAATGCTGGCAGGCCTGACCAACAATGTGCGCCTCGTCGTTTTCACGACCAAGAACGGTTGTGAATACTGCAAGGAGATCGTGCAGTTGGCGCAAGAAGTGGCTGCGACCTCATCCAAACTTACAGCCGAAGTGTACGACTTCGACACTGCGCCCGACAAGGCTGCCGCATACAACATCACGATGGCGCCCGCGATGGTGATCGTCGGCGCGCGCGATTACGGCTTGCGCTACTACGGCATCCCGTCGGGGCACGAATTCTCGACGCTGCTGTACGGCATCCAACGCGCCAGCGAGGGGAAACCAGACCTCGATCCGCAAACACTAAGCTTCCTGAACGGGTTGACCCAGCCGGTCAACATCCAGGTTTTCGTCACACCCACCTGCCCGTACTGCCCGCGCGCAGCCATCCTGGCCTACGATATGGCCGTGGCGAGCGATAAGGTCGTCACCGACGTCGTCGAGTCGATGGAATTCCCGGATCTCGCCAATCGCTTCCAAGTGATGGGCGTGCCACTCAACGTGATCAACGAGACCAGTCGGGTAGAAGGCGCGGCCCCGCCCCATATGATCGTCGATGCGATCAAGGCGGCGTTGGCCTAGTACCACCACGCTAAGACGTGCGTCCATACAACGCACACAGAATTGATCCAAGCCCGGCTTACCCTGCCGGGCTTGGTGATAAAGCGACAGGGAGGAAAAACTGATGTTCGAATTCACGCTCAGTCCCGAACCAACCAAAGCCGAAATCAGCGGTGGATTGTACGATGTCGTCATCATCGGCGCCGGGGCGGCGGGGTTGACGACCGCCATCTACACCGCGCGCGATGGCCTGAAAACGCTGGTCCTGGAACGCGAGGGCGCCGGCGGCCTGGCCGCGACCACCGAGATGATCGAGAATTATCCGGGATTCCCGGATGGCATCAACGGTGCGGAACTGCTGGATCGTTTCCGCCGGCAGGCGGAGCGTTTCGGCGCGGAGATCGTCGAGTTCGACGAGGTGGTCAAGGTCAATCCCATCGAAGCCGGCAAGATCGAGGTGCACACCGAAGGTGGACAGGTCTACACCGGCAAAACCGTGGTCGTCGCCACGGGCAGCCAGCCGAAGAAGCTCAACATCCCTGGCGAAAAGGAGTTCTACGGGCGCGGGGTGTCGTATTGCGCCACGTGTGACGGGCCGTTCTTCAAAGACAAGAACGTCATCATCATCGGCGCGGGAAATTCCGGCTTGCAGGAAGGGCTGCAAGTCCTCGAATATGCCAGGCACGTCACCTTCCTCGAATTCCTGCCTTACACGCGCGCGGAGCACATCCTGCAAGAGCGCGTCAAGAGTCACCCCAAGAGCGCGCTCCTGTTCAACCAGCAGGTGACGGCGATTCAGGGCGACAAAACCGTGACCGGCGTGGTCGCGGTGAACCGGGAGACCAAAGAGGAGCACGTATATCCCACCGACGGGGTCTTCATCTACGTGGGATATTCACCTTACAGCGCGTTCGTGGGCGACCTGGTGGAGACCAACAAGTGGGGCTACATCATCACCGACGAGAAAATGCGCGCGAAAATCCCCGGAT
>DAOUAY010000179.1:0-23554 GCA_034432995.1 Anaerolineae bacterium
CCGCCCAGAGGAACGATTTGTAACTTTTCCATACCTTTAACCTTGTTTCAAAAATCTGTAGCTCTGCTTTGAGCTAAGTTCAGTATACCCTTAACGCGATTGCGCGTCAAGGTTAAGTTTTTTCGGAGCGCACTTCAGAATGGGGGCGACTTTTCTTTGATTGCACCGCAGAGCACGCAGCGTTCGCAGAGTTATCAGAAATTTCTCCGCGTCCTCAGCGAACTCTGCGGTTAAATCAGACGTTTATCTAGCTTTTGCCCCCGACTTGAAATGCACCCTTTTTCGTCACGCAGGGCTTGATCATTCTCACCAGACTTCTTCGTTTTAGCTCGAAGCGGATTGCCAAATCCGCGTCTGCAATGGTAAGCGGGGAACTGGCGTTCCCCTCGAAGCGAGAATAATGAGACCCTGTTTGTCACACACCTGCAATCGACGCAGGTAGGATGGTTTGAGGATCATGCTGCACAGATGTGGGATGAGCAGGTTGAGGAAGACTTGAAGGCGCGGCGACTGGATGCACTGCTGGCGGAAGTCGATCAGGAAGACGAGGCCGGATTGGGACAGCCATTATGAGGCATCTTTCCCTGCCGCGTTTCTGGCAGTGTTGCCGTTAACTCTCCAGAGAAGTGCAAGCGTTTGCAGATTTGTTCTATGTTTGGAGCAGATTTCTTACGCTTCCGCTAACGCCTGACAAACCGGACAAAAATACGTGCTGCGCTGCCCCTGCACGATGCGCTCCACCGCGTAACCGCAGCGCGGGCACTGCTCCCCAGCGCGATCGTAGACGCGGAGATACTCCTGATGCCGGCCCGTCCCGCCGCTTGGATAGGCGTACAAGCCATCCAGACTCGTCCCGCCGTTCTCCAAACCGGCGCGCAATACCGCCACAATCTCCGCGTGCAAGCGTTCCGCCTCTGCTGCACTCAGCGTCCCGGCGACGCGCTGCGGGTGAATCCCGGCCTGCCACAGCGCCTCACTCACGTAGATATTGCCCAGTCCGGCGACAAAGCGCTGGTCGAGCAGCAGCGGTTTGATCTCCCCACGGCGCTGCGCCAGATGCGCCGCCAGCCATTCCGGCGTGAATTCCGCCGAAAGCGGCTCCGGCCCCAGGTCGCCGGTGATCTCGCGGGGATCGTCCACCAGGTAGAAGCGCCCAAATTTGCGTTGGTCGATGAAGATCACCCACACGCCATCGCCCAACTGCCAGCGCAGCCGCGCGTGTTTGTCTTCGCCGGGACCGTCGAAGCGTACAGCGAACTTACCACTCATCCGCAGATGCACCAGCAACATTTGCCCGGTCGAAAGCGCAATCTGGATGAACTTGCCGCGCCGGCCGACGTTCGTCACGCGCGCGCCGGTCAATACGGCGCAGAAGACGTCGGGGGCGGGGCGATCCACCGTGCGCGGCCAGAGCACATCCACGTGGGCGATGACCTGCTCGGTGAGCACCGGCGCGAGGTGGCGGGCAATGGTTTCGACTTCGGGGAGTTCGGGCATAGATGTTGGCTTTTCAGGAGCTAAATTCACCACAGAGACACAGAGGGCACAGAGATTAATCTAAAAAACTCTGTGTTCTCTGTGTCTCTGTGGTTTTCAATCTTGGCGTTCCGTTTATCGCGGGTAGCCGTAGCGCGAGTCGTAGCGCTGCATCAGCACGTTGAAATGCACTTGCTCCGCGCCAGCCAGTTGCATGAAGAGCTTCTTCGCTTCCGGGTCTTTGGCAATCTGCGCGCTGTTGTGATAGAGTTTGAACGATTTGTCTTCCACACCGAGAGCAAAGAGCAGCGCATCCTCTTCGGAGGGATTGGGTGGCAGCTCGGCCAAAACCTGCTTTTCGGGCGGGAAAACGACCGAAACGGCATCGATGACACTGACGGCGGCCATTTCAGGGATCTCAGACCACCCCTTACCGGCTTCAAGCGCCAGATATTGGCGTTCGATGTAGTTGCAGTGATCGACCTCATCGGCAGCCAATCGCGTGAACATCGCCGCCGCTTCCGGATCGGTCATATGCGCCGCAATCGTCTCGTAGAATTTGCGTCCATCGCTCTCCAGTTTCATCGCCTGAACCAAGACATCCATCAATTCCATAGGTTACCTCCTACTCCAGAACGCAAACAGCGCCGGGCTGTTTGACGCGCAGGGCCAGCGTCTCCATGATGGAGAAGTGATGTTCGAGACTCACCGACTCGACGAAGCCCGTGGCGATATCCAGTCCCACCGCCAGATCGACGTATTGCGGTTGCGCGGCGATGACCAGCACCTTATCCTGCGGGATCGAAGGCGAGGCGAAGACGCCGCCCGTGGCCTGCTTCTCCACCAGTTCGATTTCGAGGATGCCGCGCCGCCCGTAGACGCGCTGAAGTTTGGTGTACAGGACCGGGTGCATGGCGACAAAGTACGACGGGTAGAAGCCGGCCGAAACCAGCGTCGCCGTGGCTGCGGAGATGTCGGCCAACGCCTGGCCTTCTTCATTCCAGTCGCCGAGCGGGAGCGTTTGCCGTCCGGTGATGGTGAGCAGCCCCTCCACCCCTTCGTCCGCGTCGCCGCTAAAGATCAGCTTGTCTTCGGCCAGCGCCAACTGCGTCGCCGCCGCCGCGATGGGGCCGGTGTCGAACGGCTGCCCGCTGTTCATCAGATCGAGGTCTTTCGCGGTGATGATGAAATCCTTCGCCAGCGTGCTCAACGCCAACTGGCGAGTGACCTTGGCGCGCACGGGTTCGCCGTTGGCGCTGTTGTAGGTATACAGTGGGACGGTGTACGCGCCGAACCCCAACGGGCCATACAAATCGAGGATTCGCCGCCCAACGACGACGCGGCCAATCACCTCGCCGACCGTGGCGTCGATCAATTGCCATTGCGCGTCGGTAAGTGGGGCGTCACTGCGCATTAGAACGTTTTCCATAGAGTAACTCCTTTCAGGTTAGTCTTTAGTCCGAAGTCAAAAGTCGCAAGTCCAAAGTCAGACTGTTGGCAATTACCGATTACTAATTACTGATTACCAATCACCAATCACGATTTGCGTTTGAGCGTGCCGACGGTCCACACTTTGGTGGTGGGGGCGGCGGCAGGCGACGTGACCGGCTTGAGCCGTTTGAGCAACCGTCCGAAGAGGCCCTCGTGGTACAGTTCTTGCCCGCGCGCATCGTCGATGACGCCCTTCGCGCCGGGGTCGACCATCTGCGCGATGAACTGGCCGTACATGGCTGCGGTTTCGTTCTCGAGCTTGACGTCGGCCTCCAACATCGCCTGGGGATCAGCGGGCAGCGTCAGCGGGTGATGGGTGAGGGGCATTTCTTCGCCGCCGCCCACCAACTCTTCGCCAAACCAGCCCATGTGTTGCATTTCGTTGATGGCTTGCGTCATCAACTGGCTGGAGATTTCCTCGTCCTTGTCCATCGTCAAGAAGGAATGGACGAGATATTGCAAGATCGCCGCATATTCGTGGCTCACACCCCACTCGAGGGCGTTCTTGTCGACGGCCGCCATCGCGGGCGCGGGTGCTTCCGCCGGTTCCGTCGGCGCCGCCTGCATCTCCAGCGTCGTTTTATCGACGAAGTGCGCGAAGTCCCCGTGGTGTCGGCGCTCATCGGCGAGGATGTGCTCGATGTCGGCGCGCAAATCGGGATCGGCAATCTGTGTGAGGTAACCTTCGTACATCGCGATGGCGCGCTCTTCCGCTGCGACGTCGCGCTGCATCCATTCCGGGCCGGTCGCGCCGGCCAGGTCGGTGAACCCGCGCGCCGTCGTCGGCTGCCCGCCGAGCCGCACGATCCACCGCGAGAGGATCCAAAGATGTCGCATTTCCTCGCGCGCAATGCCCTCGATTTCGCACGCCAGCTCGCCTTCACCCATCATATAGGCATGGCGCAGGTATTGGATCAAGGCCGCGTGCTCATCCTCCACCGCCGCCCTGAGCATCTGTATCAAATCCGCATTGTTCGTTTGTGGCATCATAACCTCCATAGCGATCAGCCTTCAGCTATCAGCTTTCAGCAGACAGAAGAGATACTGGTTCTCCTCTATGTGCCGATTGCTGAACGCTGACGGCTGATAGCTGATTACTCAACTTTGACTTCGTGAACGTTTTCCCACAATCCGTGGATGTTGCAGTACGAGGTGGCGACGAGTGTGCCGGGGCCGTTGACCGTGACCGAACACTTCGCCACAGGATTGGTCCACACGGGGCCGGTGTCGGCGCCCTGCACCGATGCGCCGTGCGCGGGAAACTCGAAGTGACCCACCTGATAGATGAACTTGTCGCCTTCGGGCTTGAAGTACAGTTCCATCCAGGCGATGTGATGCGCGGTGGTGTTGGGATGCGGGATTTCTTTGCCGATGCTGAGCTTGACCATAAACGGCTCACCCGCCTTGACCGTCTCTGGAGCTTCGATGACCGGAGCGTGCTTTTCTTTCTTCCAGTCCGCCGTTTGAATGTTATCACCGAGTTTCATCGTTATGCCTCCTTTGCATAGAATTGGGTATCCACTGTTAACAACACTATGAACTACTATCCATTTTGCTATGGGCTATAGTCTACTATAGTCAGATGAAAAAAGCAAGGCAAACAAGGCGCAAGAATTCTACGACGAGTCTCCTACTTGCTCAAAGCAGCGCAGCGATGAGCGCGGCCACTTGCTCCAAAAAGACATTGTCGGCCTCGCTGAACGGGGCGAGCGCGTGGGAGTCGATATCGATTTCGCCCACCACCACGCCGTCCTGGAAAATAGGGACGACGATTTCCGATTTGACGTGCGGGCTGCACGAGAGGTAGTTCGTCTCCTGCGACACGTCCTGGATCACGAATGTCATCTCCGTGTCGGCGGCCTGCCCGCAGATGCCCTGCCCGAAGGCGATGCGCGTGTGCTCCGTCGGCGCGCCCACGAACGGCCCCAGCACCAGTTCGCGCTCGCGGGCCGGATCGACCAGGTAGAAGCCCACCCAATCGTAGTGCGCGACCTCGCGTTCCAGCAGCGCGCAAATCGCGTGCAGTTTCGCGTCGCGGTCTGTCCCCTCTGCCGCTACAATCTGGCGGACGGCGGCTAAAAGCGTTGTAAAGTCTTGTGTTGTGTTCATCATACTCTCCTCGCAAGAATATAAACCACAGAGACACAGAGGGCACGAAGAAAACATTGAGAACGCTCTGTGGTCTCCGTGTCTCTGTGGTGAAACTCATCGCCTCCACCGCGCTTTGAGCCGCTCGCGCACGCCGCGCATTTCCATTTCGACGGCCCAGGCGAGCATCTCCGGGCGCGGAGCGGCCAGCAACGGCCAGATGGGCAGACCGCGCGCATCCAACACAGCGTTGGCGGCCTTGATGCCGGTGACGCTCGCGCGCTCCATGAACATCGCCGGGTTCGAATCGCGCACCCAATCCCCGCAGCAGAAAAGGCCGGACCAGGGGGTAACAACGCCCAGGTGTTCCTCCGGCCTGCCGGCGTGTAGAAGCGTGTGCGTGGCGTCGTTGCGCGTGATGGCGGCGTGCAGAACGCGGCCCTTCAATTCCGGCCACGCGCGGGTGACGTCGGTGATGGCGTGGGCGAGCAGCGCGGCGTCGGGCTGCGCCAGCAGATCCGGCGGCCCGTAGAGGTGCGCTTCGAGCGCGCCGCCGCCCGTCGCCCGCCCCCAGCGGATGTAGTCCTCGTAGATGCGGTGCAGCCAGAAGAAGTTGTCGAGGACGAAATCACCGGAGAAGATACCCGCTTCCGCCCCTGGACGTTCCGGCGCGCGCGTGAACCACAGGCGGATCACGGCAGAGGGCCACCCGCCGGGCAGACGCAAGCCTGCGGCCTGAGCTACCGTGTCGGGGCTGGCGCGGAGCAAGGTTTCGGTCGCCGGGGCGTCCGTCGCCAGGACGAGCTGCGGCGTGGTGAGGATGTAAGGCGCCGCGCCGTCCGAGTTCACCGTCACCTGCCACCCTGCCGCCGTGCGCGCCAGGTGTGTGACCCGCGCGCCGAGCGTCATCTTGCCGCCATGCGCTTCCAGCACGCGCACCAACGGCGCAATGAGGGCGCAGCCGCTGTCCGTGGGGAAATAGGAAAAGGCCCACGCATCCCGCCGTCTCAGGGTGTAGAAGCGCAGGAACGCGAAGAAGCCAGAAGCCGGAATCTGATCGGGGGTAGCGGGCAACGCGTTACGCGACAGCCCGGTGAACAGCGAGGTCATATCCGGCGACCAGCCTTTGCAGACGTCGGCCAACGTCATCCCGTACAGAGGTTGGTCTTCGGCCAGCGGGTCGATGGAAAGCGCCGCCAGCAATGTGACGACCACACGGAACAGCGAGGCGAAATTGCGCACGCTCAGCATCGTCCAGAAGCGCGGGCGCGCGAACATGCCCAGGTAATGGAACGGCGCGGGGATCCAACTGTTACGGATCGCGCTGCCGATGTTGGCGCGGCGGACGCGGGAGCCGTGGGCGAGTAGCCACGCTTCTTCCTGCGCAGGGACGAGCATCGGGCGGATGCGATGGCGCACGAGCATCGCCTGGAAGTTGCGGTACGGCGACCACACGCCATGGACGCCATGCTCACCGCCGAAGCGCCAGGTCTGGCCCGCGTGGTCGAACGTCACCTCCGGCCCGGCCTTGAGCCGCCCGCCGATGTGCTGCGGATCGGCCTCCAGCACTAACGGGCGCAGGCCGCGCTCCGCCAGGTGCAGCGCCGCCGTCAGCCCGGCAAGCCCTGCTCCGACAATAATCGTATCGGGTGATGTAGTCATCATAACGTCTTTTTTGACCGCGAATCGCGCAAATCTTCGCTAATTTTCAGAAGATTTGTAGTAGTCAAGATGATCCTGCAATCACGAATCGAAGAATTGTACACGGATTTCACGGATTCTACGGATTTTTGTCTTAAAGAAATCCGTGCTTTCCGTGTTCATCCGTGTGCCAAAATTGCAATATGCTTCTGCCAGTACAAATTTTTAGAAGATTCGCGTGATTCGCGGTTTATTTTTATCCCGGCGCATAGGTGGCAATCTCCCCTCGCCGCACGGCTTTGTAGCGGAGCAGTTCCGCCAGCAGCGCCCACGGGCGGGCCTGCATCAACGAAGGCTCCACGTAGCATTGCTGGTAGCAACTGCCGCAGGTCGATGGCGGCGCGCCGTAGACGTCCATAGCGCGCTGCACGGCTTTGTTCCAGTCGCCGATTTCCAGCAGGTTCACGTCGCGTCCGCCGTGGGCATCGCCTTCGCGTTCGATGGGGCGGCAGGGATAGGCCAAGCCGCCGTCGGGCATCACGCGCGGGGCCAGCATCGGGTAGCAGGCGTAGGGATCGAAGTTCCATAACATTTGCAGATAGGCCATGCTGCCGAGGATTGGCGCGCCCTGCCGCTTGCGGGCGATCATCCGCTCGACGAAGCGCCGGTAGTCCTCCGAGACCAGCAGTTCGTAACGCGGCCAGTTGTTGACCGATTGCGGCGAAAACGAGAAAAGCGCCTTGTGCGCCACACACCAGTCGAGCACGCTCTCCACCTGCGCGAGCGTCTCCGGCGTGACGACGCAGTTGAGCGCCAGGCGGAAGCCGTCCGCTTTCTGGCGCTGCGCCACAGTCGCCACGTTGTCGAGGATGGTCTGCGCCAAGCCCGGTTCCGCGCGGATGGTCTGATCCCACAGCGCCGGGCTGGTGGCGTCCATGCTGACCATGAGGCGGTCGAGCAACGGCAGCACGTCCAGGCGTTCGCGGAGCAGCGCCGCATTGGTCAGCAGCGTGATGTGACGGAAGCGCAGGTCACGACGGGCGTAGGCCAGCAGCGCCGGCAGGTCGGGGTAGAGCAACGGCTCCCCACCGGTGACGATGAGGCTGCTCGTTCCCTGGCGGATGACGGCGAGCAGGCGTTTGGCAACGTCTAGCGACAGCGGGGCGGGCTGCTCCGCGTTGCGCCGCGCGCCGAAGTCCTCGCAGTAGACGCAGTTGAGATTGCAGTACGTCGTGACGCAATACGAAACCACCAACGGGCGCAGCGGCGTCGCCGCGACGGCCATGCGCGCGAGGTTGAGCGCGTAATTGATAAACAAGTGGCTCATAGGGGCATCTGGTTCTTTGTCAGCAGATTAAGCGGATTTAGCAGATTGTACCGCAGTCTGACATAAATCTGCTGCATCTGCTCAATCTGCTGATAAAAAAAGTCCACACCCATGCTCTCGCCCAGGTGTGGACATTCAACGTCGAAGCGTCTCGCCTAGTCCAACGGCTCGAAATCGTCCTTGCTGGCGCCACAATCGGGGCAAATCCAATCGTCGGGCAGATCCTCGAAGGGTGTTCCCGGCTCGATCCCGTTGTCGGGGTCGCCCTCTTCAGGATCGTACACGTAGCCGCACACAACACACTCGTATTTTTTCATGGTAGTCCTCCTCGGTATAGTCTGGTCGTCTTTAGTCGGATAGTCGGTATGTTTCGTTGTTGCGTCATTATATGCGGGTCAGATGATGCGTCAAGTAGGGGCGAGGCATCCCTCACACCAGGTCTGGTTAACCAGACACCTTGTTGGGGATGCCTAGCCCCTACACCGCCGTATATTATGTCACAATCCGCAACGGCCATTCGCCTTGTTTGCCGGCGATATAGGCTTTGCGATGACGGGCGAACGCGGCATCCAGGTGCGACAAGGGGACAGCGCGCCCGTCCAGTAGCACCGGCGGATCGACGGCGCGTACTTTGGGCAGCGCGAACAAATCGGGATGCGCGGGATCGCGGACGAAGTCCACGTCGCGCCGCAGCAGTCTTAGCCACCGCTGGATGGCGGGAGCGTCGGCGGCGCGGAGGCGCTCGAACAGTACGGCGTCCGTACCAGAGAAGTCGGCTTCCGCGATGACGCCAAGTTCCAGCGCCGCGCGCAGCGCCTCGGCCATAATCGCATACCAGCCCACCTCCTGCACCGAACACCAGCACACGTCATCCAGGCGAATGAACTGCTCGCCGAGCCAGCGGGCAGCCTCCAGGTTATCCACCACGATCTGCCCTTCCCAAACACGCAGGTGCGCCAGCAGCGATTGCGCATCCCCGGCGGAGAACGTGCCCACATCCACCGTCCCGTCGCGCAGGAAGTAGTCCAGCCGGTCGGCGCAGAGCTGCGGCAGCGGTTGTTCGAGCAGCGCGAAGTTCTCCGCATCGGAGACGTAGCGCCAGTCCAGCCCGTGCCGCGCGCATAAGGCGGGAATCTCGGAACCTTCCAGCAGCGCTTCACGGTGCTCCTCGTGATAGGTGTGGGCGTGGTTGGGGAAGACGAAATCGACGACGTGAGAGAACGCCGTGTGCGGAACGTCGTGGAGCAGCCCGGCGGCCTGTTCCACAGGGTCCGCGCCGAGCCGTCGCAGCAGCGCCGCCACGCCCAGGCAGTGGTCGAGGCGCGTCGTGGCCCGCTCCGGCTTGATGAAAGCGGTGATGCCGCCCTGGTAAATCGCCGTGAGGCGTTGCACTGCGTCGGCATGGTACAGGTCGATGAACAGCGGCTCGGTGAAGGTCGCGTCGCCGTAGACGGGGTCATGGATGGTGATGGGTGTCAATGTCTGCTCCATTTATGGGTGTTAGGGTCTGGCCTGCGCCTATTCTACCCGTTAAATGAAAATCACAAAACGCGCTGATCATACTTGCCAAAATTTTGCCCTGTAGTATAATCTCGCTTGTACGCGGGCTTAGTTCAGCGGTAGAATGTCTCCTTGCCAAGGAGAAGGTCAAGGGTTCGAATCCCTTAGCCCGCTTGTTTCTTGGCGACGTAGCCAAGTGGTAAGGCAAGGGTCTGCAAAACCCCCATTCGTCGGTTCAAGTCCGACCGTCGCCTTTTCCCAGTCAACACCAAGAGCGGCGGGCATCCAATAGCGATGCCCGTTTTTGTTCATGTGAGGGGCGGTGGCGAAATGGCAGACGCACCGGTCTTAAAAACCGAGGGACTAACGTCCGTGTGGGTTCGAGTCCCACCCGCCCTATAGTGCTTAGAAGACCTGAGTAAATTGATTGGATCACAAAATCGCCGCTGTCGAACTTCAGCGGCGATTTCATTATGTTAAAGGTCAAGCCTGGAGATGATAAGACGCATGAATCAATCTCTACGCACAAAAACCTCACGCCCGCTGACCGCGATCATCGTAGGCGCGGGACATCGCGCGTTGCTCTACGCCTCGTATGCGCAGCAGCATCCCGATGAACTGCGCATCGTCGGTGTGGCGGACCTCAATCCACTGCGACGGGCGATGGTCGCCGAGATGTACGGCTTGTCGCCGCAGCAGTGCTTCGAGAGCGCGGGGGATGTCGCCAGCCGGCCGCAGTTCGCCGATGTGATCATCAATGGGACGATGGATCACCAGCACGTGCCGACGTCGCTGCCGTTGCTGGCGGCGGGCTACGATATGTTGTTGGAAAAGCCCTTCGCCACCTACGAGGCGGAGATGTGGGACCTCGTGCGGGCGGCTAGGCAATACGGGCGCAAAGTCATCATCTGCCACGTGCTGCGCTACACGCCGTTCTACGCTGCCCTTCGCCAGCAGGTGGCCGATGGCGTCATCGGCGACGTGTTCAGCGTGCAGACCATCGAGCACGTCTCCTACCACCACATGGCCGTGGCCTATATTCGCGGCAAGTGGGCCAAGCCAAGCATCAGCCACACCTCCATGCTGATGGCAAAGTGCTGCCACGATCTCGACCTCATCGCGTGGATGAAGAGCGGGGTCAGGCCACAAAGCGTCGCCAGCTTCGGCAGCAATTTCCAGTTTCGCCCGGAAAAAGCGCCGGCCCGTGCGGGGAACCGCTGCCTGGTGGATTGCCCCATCGAGGCGGAGTGCCTGTATTCGGCGCGCAAGCACTACATCGACCACCCCAACCGGTGGAGCTTCTACGTGTGGGACAGCCTGGAACACATCACCCACCCCACCATCGAGCAGAAAATCCACTCGCTGAAGACGGACAACCCCTACGGGCGCTGCGTGTGGAAGTGCGATATGGAGGTGGTCGATCACCAGTCCCTCGTCATCGAGTTCGCCGATGGGACGACGGCGACGCACAATATGATCGGCGGGACGTCCAGACCGTCGCGCGCGATGCACCTCATCGGCACGCGCGGAGAAATCCAGGGCGTCTTCGAAGATGGACGTTTCATCATCCGCCACATCGATCCGCGACCGGGCCACGAATACACCGAAGACGTCGTCGATCTCACGGTTGGCGGCGACATGCACGGCGCGTTCGGCGGGCATGGCGGCGGGGATATGCGCCTGGTCGCCGACTTCCTGCGCGCAATCCGGGGCGAGCCGCCGTCGATCTCCACCACGCCACTCGAAGACTCGGTCGCCGGACACCTCATCGGCTTCAACGCCGACCGGGCGATGGCCGAGCGCCGCGTGGTAGATCTCATGTTTGAAGCTTGAGAATCGAGGTTTTTGAATTGTACGCGGATTTTACGGATTTCACGGATTCTTTTAGCGAAAAAATCCGTGTGTTCCGTGTTAATCCGTGTACCGGATTTGAGAGGTGTCAATATGCAAAGGCCGCTTATTTTGATCACAAATGATGATGGGGTGGATTCCGAGGGGTTGTGGGCCGCTGTCGAAGCCGTTACGCCGTTGGGAGAGGTGCTGGTCGTCGCGCCGGATCGCCAATGGTCGGCGGCGGGACGTTCGATGCCGCAGGGCGTCACCGGGGCGGTGAGCGAATACCGGCGCGAGGTCGGCGGGCAGACGGTGCAGGTCTACGGCATCGACGCGACGCCGGCCCTGTGCGTCGTTCACGCGATGATCGAATTCGTCCCGCGCCCGCCGGCGCTGGTCGTCGCCGGCGTCAACTTCGGTGAGAACGTCAGCACCGAGATCACGATCTCTGGGACCGTCGGCGCGGCTCTGGAAGCTGCCGCTTTTGGCGTCCCGGCGCTCGCCATCTCGCTGGAAATGACGGTGGACGAGCATCTCACGGGTGGCGAGGCGAAGGACTACAGCGCGACGCAGCACTTCACGGCGCTCTTCGCGCGGCGGCTGCTCGACCGCGCGATGCCCTACGACGTGAGCGTGCTCAACGTCAATGTGCCGGATAGCGCCACACCGGCAACGCCATGGCGGCTCACCCGTCTTTCGCGCCAGCGGTATTTCGTACCCTTGGGGCCAGACCGCGCGAATGGCAAGGGGCGTCCAGGCTACACAGTACGCGCCAACCCAGACCAGGCCGAGCCGGATTCCGACGTGGCGGCGATGCACGCGCGTGTGGTCTCGGTTACACCGTTGTCGCTAGATATGACCTCCCGCGCGGATTTTGGGGCGCTGGACGAGCAACTGCGCGCATAAGCAGGGTCTTATCATTCTCGCTCCGAGGGGAACGCCAGTTCCCCGTTTTAGGCCATAAAACGCGGATCTGCCGATCCGCTCGAAGCAGAATAAGGAAACTTTGACGAGAATGATAAAGCCCTGGCGCGTAAGCTGTTTCACTTGACAAATCCACCCTTGCCCCGTAAACTTGTCGATGGGTGAGAGATAATGCAACGCTACAGCGAAATCTTGCGCTTCCACGAAGGGCAACGCAGCCGCCACCCTACTCCAGAGGCTGCGGTTATTGCTGCGCCGCCCGGAACACCGGAGGGCGTGGGGGAACACCTCATCATCCTGGTCGACCTTATCCCGCAACTGGCGCACCGCAGCCGCGAACTGCGCGTTTTGACCACCAGCACCTATTGGGCATCGACAGGCAGCATTGTGGCGCGATTGCGCCGCGCGCTTGCCGAAGCCAATCGCCATCTCGTGCGCGTCAATGCCGAAGCGCCGCCCGGCTCGAAGTGTTCGGGCAGTATCACTTGCGCTGTTTTCGCCGGCGAAGAGTTGTTCCTCGGCCAGATCGGGGCGGGATATGCGTTTGTCCATCATCTCGATCATCGTGTGGAGCTTTTCCCGCAGCGCGACCGGCTACTCGTCCCCCTAGGCGCTTCGCTGCCGCCGGTCATCCACATCGGATACACACTGCTGGAAGAACAGGCTACGATCTTGTTCGGCACGACCCCGGCGGTGGAGTCGCAGCCCCGCGAGCGGTGGAAGGGGGCGCTGGCTGCATTTGGCCCTGAGGAGATCGAGGAAGCCATCACGCAGACGATGGCCGAAAGCCAGGCATCGGGCAGCTTCGTCATGGTGCGCACGACGGCGCCAGCCCCTGCCCTGCCGCAACCCGAACCTCGTCATGGCCCGCGACTTTTCCACAAGCCCGAAAAACCCGCCGCAGTGACCCCACCTGTTAAAGAGCCTGTCGCTGCACCGCCGGTGACTGTTGCGCCGTCCCCTGCGCCCGTCGATGCTGCACCGCCAACGCCCGTGACGCCCGTTCCGGTGATCACAGAGAAGCCACAGACACCCCCGCTCCCGGCATTTGTGCAAAAGCGGCTGGACCGGCGCCAACAAGAAGCGGCAGTCGCCCAACCCACAACGCCGCGCCCCAGCGCGCCACCACCGCACCTGAAATTGCCCCCCGCCGGCGAATGGGTCAAGGCGTTTTTCGGTAAGTTGCGCCCAGGAGGGGATGGCGAGCGCGCCTCGCGGACGCGGTCAACGACGGTACAACGCGCCCGTCTGCGGATGGCGCTGCGCACCCTGTTGCCTGGCAAAGTGAAAGGCGTCAAACAGACCGTGACGCCGGTCGCGCCCACCGAAAAGCCAACGGTGATGGGCGGACTTGCGCTGGGGTTAGTATTGCTGGCGTTTTTTGTGACGATGACGATGTACTTCGAGTCGGGTGGGCACGCGCGCGTGGAGGAGTATCTGGTGGAGGCGCGTGCGTTGCGGGAAAAGGCTTTCAGCAGCCAGAGCGCTGAGGATTGGGAACAGCTACTACAATTGAGTTCACACATCGTCACGCTGGAACGCCAAAACACCGAGGCGGCGCGCCTGAAAGCCGAAGCGCAAAATGCGATTGATGCAGTGAATATCGCGGCAGTGCTCGATGCGCGCCTGTTCTTCGATCTGGGGGTAGCGCCCGCACCACGCCGGCTGCTCGTGGCTGGCTCGTGGATTTACATTCTTAACCCGACCGCCGATGAGGTCATCGGTTTGCCGCTGCACGCGGATGGTCTCACGTTGCAGACCGATGTACCCACGCCCATCCTGAAACGCGGCCAGACTTTTTATGGCGAAGTTGTCAACCATCTCGTCGATTTCGCCTGGGTGGAGCCGGGCGGCAGCTTTCGCGATGGCGCGCTCTTTATCTACAGCGAGGGCGGCAGCATCTACATCTACGAACCGACGTTAGGGCCAGGGAGTATCACCCGGCAGCGTCTGCAAGGGGAACTGGGACCGGGAATGGTCACAGCGATGAGTGCTTTTGGCGAAAGACTGTACCTGGTGCAGCGCCAACAGAATCAAATCCTCACCTATCAACCAGTCAACGGTGTTTACGACACGGCTCGCGGGTACTTCGCCCCGGAGTTCGCCCCCCGTCTCTCCGAGGTGTTGGATATTGGCATCGATGGGCGTGTCTATCTGTTGATGGGTGACGGCACGATCAATACTTATTTTGGGGGGACGGAAGACCGCTCGTTCGAGATAAAGAATCTGCCAGATCCAAATGTCCACCCGATGGTACTGGCGGTGGAACCCGAGACCGACCAGGGAATGATCTACCTGGGCGATCCCCGGCAGGAACGCATTGTCGTCCTCGACAAACGCGGTGAGTTCAAACATCAGTTCAGGCTCTCGAGCCAGGCGCTGAGGCAGTTGGAGGCGCTCGCCGTCAACGAGACACCGCACGTTCTGTATTTGATTGCCGACAACCGGCTCTACGCCGCGCCCATCCCCGATTTTGTGGCGCACTAAGTTAGCTTCTGGCGATCAGCCTTCAGCTTTCAGCCAGAGATACATTGGAGGAATTATGGCGCAACCGGAAACCTGGCGGGCGTTTATTGCTGTGCCTTTGCCGCCGGCGATTACCCAACAGCTTGCCGACGTGCAGCGCCGCCTGAAGCGCGGCAGCCCTGAGCAGGCCGTGACGTGGGTGAAGCCGGAGAACATCCACTTGACACTGTTCTTCCTCGGCGATATTTTACCGGAACGCCAGGCGCCTATCGAAGCGGCCCTGAGTGTGGTGGCGCGTCACGCGCGGTCGTTCACGATTAGCGTGCAAGGCGCGGGCGCGTTCCCTAATCTCAATCGCCCTCGGGTGATCTGGATAGGGCTGGAGGAGCCGACCGGGCACCTGGCGTTGCTGCACAGCGCGGTGAACGAAGCGATGGCGAACGTCGGCTTTCAGCCCGAAGACCGGCGCTTCTCGCCGCATCTGACGTTGGGCCGCATCCGCCAGCGCGCCTCGCGCGAGGATGCCCAGGCGGTAGGCGAGGCCATCCGCCGCGCCGAGGTGGGGCATCTGGGCGACGCGCCGGTAGAGGAAATGATTTTGTTTCGCAGCGTGCTCAAATCTTCTGGAGCAGAGTATACGCCGTTGGCGCGGTACAAAATCTGAAATTAGGAACGAGAGGCGAGGATTGAAAACCGAAGTGATCAACCAATATGCCCATACCTGGCGGACGTTTGCGGGGATCGTCAAAGATTTCGATGACGACGCCTGGCTTCATACTGGAAAGGGGATCGTCGTTCCGGTCCGTATAGCATTTCACATCTTGAAAGCCACCACATACTATCTCGAAGATGAATCCACCGTGCTGCTTGCAGCGGGAAAGCCCTTCGATGGGGACTGGGAGGCCGTGGAAGAGAAAGGTTGGCCCTCACAAAACGATATAGTAGCAGGCATTGACGCATTGCAGGTCAAAACCGAAAAATGGTTGTCCGAAATGGATTTTGACGCCGAAAACAAGACTTTCGGATGGGCTGGCGCGACGCACTTAGGGGTGGCGCTGTTTTTGTTGAGTCACACACTTTACCACGTCGGGGGACTCAATGCGTTCCTCGAAGAAAGCAAAAACGGCAAAGCGGAGGATCAGTTCGTCAAGGCGTTGTGAGTTCAGGGAAGTCTTACCGCTGAGTACGCAGAGCGCGCAGAGATTTTTTAGCGACTGAGGATGCGCCGGTACACCTCAAGTGTTTGGCGCGCCGTTTCTTCCCACGTAAACGCCCGCACCTGATCCCGCGCCGCTTCCTGCAAACGCGCGCGCAACGCCGCGTCGTCAATGATGCGCCAGCAGGCATCGGCAATGGTTGCCGGATCGTCGGGATCGATGAGCAGACCGGCCTCACCGACGACCTCCGGCAAGCTGGCGCGGTCGGCGACGACAACGGGCGTGCCGCATTGCAGCGCCTCTAGCGCAGGCAGACCAAAGCCTTCGTAAAACGACGGCATCGCCAGCAGCAGCGCGGCGTTGTAGAGCGCCACCAGGTCCGCGCCGGAGGGCTGCTCGATAAAGCGCACCCACGGCTCCAGATGCAGGGTCTTTACACGCGTAAAAATCTCATCGTAGAGCCAGCCGGGCCGCCCCGCGATGACGAGCGCACGCTTCTCACCGCGCGCGTGGAGCTGCGCCAGCGCTTCCAACAGCCCCGGCAGGTTCTTGCGCGGCTCCCACGTCCCCACGAAGAGCAGATAGCCGGGTTCCAGCCCGTAACGCGCCAGCACGGGCGCAATCTCTTCCTGAGATAAAGGACGGAAGTATGTTTCAGCGGCGAGATGCGTCACCGTGACCCGCGCCGGATCGACGCGCAGCAGACGTTCGAGATCGCGTTGGGTGGCGTGTGAATCGGCCAGAATCGCGTCGGCGTGGGCGACCGCCCAGGCGATCTGGTCGTTGTAATAACGGCGCGCGTCGGCGGTGAGATACTGCGGATAGTAGAGGAAATTGAGGTCATGCACGGTAATGACGGTATGCCGCGCGCCCCAGGCCGGGGGAATGAAGTCCGTGCTGTGGAACAAGTCAAGTCTAAGCGGGAAAAGTTCCGCGCCAAGCGACCACCGTTCCAGACGATGATGCGGCGGCGTCCACGCGCGATAGACGCGCGCACGCGAAACCTCCACGGAATCGGACTCCCGCCGGTGTTGCACCAGCGTCAGCGTTTCCGCCGCGAGGAATGGCGGCAGCGCCTGCGCCAGATGTCGCGCGTACCGCGAAATCCCGCCGGGCGCGTAGGCGTGCAGTCGTAGGTCTATCCCGATGCGCATTGTGGGGTATGTGTGGTGTTTTCCTCTGTGGACAGTGCATCGGTCAGCAATCGCGCAAACTCGGTCAGGGATGATACGAGAATGGCTTGGCGGAGCAATTGTTTGAGTAGCATCTCATTCGTAATCTGGTTGACACGGCGCGTAATGTTTCTTGGCGTGCTCCCAAAGCGTGTCTCCAGAACATCAAGAATGGCTTCACGTCCCCGCATAAGTTGTCCTTGTTGCAAGCCTTGCTCAAGACCCTGCTCAAGACCCTGCTCAAGACCTTTCTGAATCCCAAATCGTTCCACACTTGTCACGTACGTCATACGTTTTGCCTCCTCATACGCCTGGATATCCTGCCATAACGCCTGTTCCAATTCCAGCGGCAGCGCCAATAACCAATCGATGAACCGAAACAGTTGCAGAATATCCTGCCGCGCGTAACCGCGCTCGTACAATTGCCGGATCAGAGTCCATTTCCAAGCCTTGCGTTCCACATCGTCGCGCCGCGTGGCTTGCGCCTGAAGATGCGCCATAATCACCACAGCAAACGGGTTGACGCTCTCTTCCAGTACGGACCAGGTTTGCCAATAGTCCAGCAGCTTGATCACCGGAAATCGAAAGTGCAGCTCACAGCCCCAGCGCGTGTAGCCGAAGGATGTGGGCCGCCAACTCGCCGTTTCATCGCCCAGCACCGCGAGACTGACCACTTCACGGGCATAATGGTCGAAGATGCGATACTGGTAGACGTACATGCGCTCTGCGAACGCCGGGTCCGTTTGCCCTTGCACCTCGATATGCACCAACAGCCACGTCTCGCTGCCGTCATCGAGCCACACCTTGACGAGCTTATCGGCTAACCGCCGTCCCAGTTCAGCGTCGCGGGTGATCTGTTGGAGTTCCTTATCCAGGAACTCGTGTCCTCGCGCCCAATTGATCCCGGCGTGCGCTTCTGGGAAACACAAGGCCAGAAACTCCGGGAAGTATACTTCCAAAGCCTCTTTCCACGGACTGTCGTAATCGGCAACCTCGGTCATCCGCGCTCCTGGGAACATAGGTTAACCTCATGGTATGCCGGATAACAGATTTGTAAAGCAAACCCATACATCCAATACTTGCTCCCTTGCCTCCTGCCCCTTGCCTCCTGCCCCTTGCCTCTTGCCTCTTGCCCGCATTTGTAAAATCTGCCGTTCGTGTTACAAAAGGTGGGCGTGGAGGTAGACCACTTATGCCTGATCCGAATCGTGATTATCTAACATTGGCCCTCAATCAATATTGGTTCGCGCCGCCGGTGGCGCTGTGGCGAGCGATCGAACTGCGCGTGCTGGCGGCAGAGACGTTCCCCCGTCCCCTGCTCGACCTGGGATGCGGCGACGGCCTCATCGCGCAGGTGCTCTTCGCGGGGGAAGCGCCGGTCGAGGCCGGCTTCGACCCGTGGCTGAGCCAGGTGCGCAAAGCGCCGGCCTCGGGCGCTTACCGCCACGTCCAACAGGCGCTCGGCGACGCGATGCCCTACCCCGATGCGAGCTTCGGCGCAGTCTTCAGCAACTCCGTGCTGGAACACATCCCCAATCTCGACCCGGTATTGCGCGAGGTTGCGCGCGTGCTGCGACCCGGCGGGCACTTCCTTGCCACTGTACCCAGTGATATGTTCCGCCGTCTGCTGGCCGGCTACCACGACCGGGATGCCGCCGGGGATCACACGGGGGCGGAGACCTACGGCGCTGCCGTGGATCAACGCCTGGAACACCACCGCTATCTCACGCCCACGCAATGGTCAAAGCGGCTTGACCTGGCTGGAATGCGTTTGCTCTACACCCGGTACTACATCCCCGGTGAGGTGGAGGCGCTGTGGGATCGCGCCAATGCCGAATACGGCATTCACCCCAAGGGCGAGCCATTTCATGGGAAGTCCTACTATCGCTGGCTGGCCTCGCCGCGCCTGCGCAAACTCGGCTACCAGACGCTCGTGCGCCGTTGGGCCGTGCGGACGCTGGGACAGCGCTGGCGGCGCGCATATATGCAGGACGTGCTCGAAGGCGGCGTCGGCGGTGGACTGCTCGTGGTGGGGGAGAAAGCGTGATCGAGCCAGAAAGCTGGGACGCCTTTGTCGCCGCGCATCCGGCGGGAACGGTTCTGCAAACCACCCGCTGGGCGCACCTCAAAGCCACTTTCGGCTGGGATTGGGAAATCGTCACCACAGACGCTATACTCAACAGCGGCGCGCTGGTGCTGTACCGGACGCTGCCGTTGAAGGTGGGAACGATTGCCTACGTTCCTCGCGGCCCGCTGGTGGACTGGAACGACGCGCCAGCCGTCGCCGCCACACTCGACGCGCTGCGCGCAGCGGCGCGCCGGCACCGGGCCTGGGCGCTGTGGTTGGAGCCGGAACTGCTCGACACACCGGAAGCAAGAAAACAGTTGCGCGCCTGCGGCCTGCGCGCGGTCACGCGCGCGATTCAGCCGCCGCGCACGATCATCGTGGATATTGCACCCACGGAGGATGCTATTCTGACGCGGATGCGCTCGAAGACGCGCTACAACATCCGCCTGGCCGAACGCAAGGGCGTGGCCGTCCGCGAGGGGACGGTGGACGATGCAGCAGCGTTCTACGCGCTGATGACGGAGACCGGTACCCGCGACGAATTCGGCATCCACAGTGAGGGATACTACCGGCGGGTATTCGAACTTTTCCTGCCATCTCCTGGCACGCCCTCAGGACACGCGGCTATGCTGCTGGCGGAGGTCGAGGGCGAACTGGTCGCCGCGTTGGTCATCTTCGCGCTGGGGAACAAAGCCTGGTACCTCTACGGCGCGTCGTCGGAGCGTCACCGCGAGAAAATGCCGCCCTACGCGCTGCAATGGGCCGCGATCCGCTGGGCCAAGACGCGCGGCTGCACGGTTTACGACCTGTGGGGCATTCCCGACTTCGACGAGGAAACGCTCGAAGCGCAGTTCGCCGAGCGCAGTGACAATCTGTGGGGCGTCTATCGCTTCAAGCGCGGCTTCGGCGGACAGGTCGTTCGCTGCGTGGGCTTGTGGGAACAGCCGTTGCACCTGCTCTATCCGCTGGCGGCCAGACTGCGCGGCTACGGCGCGGAAAGCGGCTAGAGTGTCAACGGATTGAACGGATTCCAACGGATTTTTTCATTCACCATTCACCATTTGCCATTTGCCATTTGCCATTTGCCATTTTCAAGGAGTGCGCAATGCCCTTTACTTTTACCCGTTTGCAGATTCCTGACGTGATTCTTGTCGAGCCGCATGTGCATGGCGATGCGCGCGGATTTTTCGTGGAGACCTACAAACAGTCGGAGTTTGCCGCTGCCGGCATTCCCGACGTGTTCGTGCAGCACAACCACTCGCACTCGGCGTATGGGGTGCTGCGAGGATTGCACTACCAGTTGCACCCAATGGCGCAGGGCAAGCTCTTGAGCGTGGCGGCGGGCGAGATCTTCGATGTGGCGGTGGACATCCGGCGCGGCTCGCCGACGTTTGGGCAGTGGGTCGGCGTGACGCTCTCGGCGGCGAATCATCACCTGCTCTACGTGCCGCCGGGCTTCGCGCACGGGTTCTGCGTCGTCAGCGATATGGCAGACTTGCTCTATCAGGTCACGGCGGAGTATTCCTATGTCCACGAGCGCGGCATCCTGTGGAACGACCCCGACATCGGCATCGCGTGGCCGGTCGCCGAGCCGCGGCTCTCACCACGGGACGTGAGTGCGCCCTGCCTGCGCGATGCGGACAACAACTTCATCTGGAGCACACGATAACAGTACAGTCATTCCGGTACACGGATGAACACGGAAAACACGGAAATTTAGAGAAAACAAATCCATAGAATCCGTGAAATCCGTGTACGATATGTTTTTGCCATTTGCCATTTGCCATTTGCCATTTGCCATTTTTGAAAAAGAGGCATCTATGTACTACATCACACTCAGTTGGGATGACGGGTTCACCCGCTCGGTCCACAAAATCGCGGAGATTTACGAGCGCTACGGCTTGCGCGCCGAATTCAACGTGGTGATAACCTTTCACGAATACGACCCGCAGACGTTTGGAGATTTCGGGTTGTGGAACGAGTTAGAGGCCCGTGGTCACATCATCCAACCGCACGGCTACGATCACAGCAACCTGGCCGAGATGCCGCTGGCCCAGGCGCAAGAGAACATTCTGCGCTGCCTGGACGTCTTCCGGCAATCGTTGGCCGGCTTCGACGCGCGCCGGACGGTGTTCAATTTCCCGTACAACGAGTCCACGCCGGCACTGGACGCCTGGCTGCCGCAGGTCGTGCGCGCCTTCCGCCTCGGCGGGGTGACGAGTATGCCATTGCCCACGCGCGAGACCACCCGCCTGACGTCCCCGGCCTCGGAGGACGCTGAGCCAATGCTGGACCGGTGTTTGGAAGCATTGTTCGGCCAACCAGAAGGCTGGCTGCTCTACACGGCGCACGGCCTGGACGGCGAAGGCTGGGGGCCGCTGCGCAGCACGTACCTGGCAGGTCTGCTGGAACGCCTGTTGCCGCGCGACGACGTTCGCATTTTGCCCACGCAGGCGGTTTTGGATACGGCGGTATTGTAGATTCAAATGTACCTTTCGCGGCGCAAGTTCATACAAGCAGCGGGCCTGCTGGCAGCGAACACGGCGGTGCTCGCGGCGTGCGGGCGTCAGCCAGAAACACCTGGGGAGGCGCCAGAGATTACATCCACGAAATCCCCCGATGCCTCAGCAGTCAGTATAGGAGGACAGACGATGAACATCCCAAATGAAGACGGATACGAACTCTGGCTGCGTTATCGTCCAGTGGACAACGCAGAACGGCTAACGCAGTATCGCGCGGCGCTTGGCAGCGTGGTCGTCCTCGGTGAAGGCGCGACTGCCGAGATTATCCGCAGCGAGCTGGCGCGGGCGCTGCCGGCGCTATTGGATGCGGCTGCACCGATCTTAACACAAAAGCCAGACGGTAACGCGCTGGTCGTGGGGACAGCGGACGCACTGGCGACACTTGGCGTGAACCTGTCCCAGGCGCAGCGCGACGCTGCGGGCGAGGAGGGATTCCTCATCCACTCTCGTTCGGTGGGCGCGAACACCTGGACCGTGGTGACGGCCAACGCCGAAACCGCCGTCCTGACCGGCGTATTCCATTTTCTGCGGCTGCTCCAGACGCAGCAGGACATCGGCGCGCTCGACATCGCCAGCCGGCCGCGGATTCGCCAGCGCATCCACACGCATTGGGACAACCTCGACGGCTCCATCGAGCGTGGCTATGCCGGAAAATCGCTGTGGCAGTGGGACGATCTGCCGGACGTGATCGACTCGCGCTACCACGACTACGCGCGCGCCTGCGCGTCTGTCGGCCTCAACGGCGTCTGCCTGAACAACGTCAACGCCAAGGCCAAAAGCCTGACCACCGACTACCTGCGTAAAGCCGCTGCGCTGGCCGACGTCTTCCGGCCTTACGGCATCCGGGTGTACCTTTCGGTCTTTTTCTCCGCGCCGATGCAGCTTGGCGGCCTGCGGACGAGCGACCCGCGCGATCCGGCGGTCGCCGCGTGGTGGCGGGATAAGGTGGACGAGATTTACCGCCTGATCCCCGACTTCGGCGGCTTCCAGGTGAAGGCGAATTCGGAGGGGCAACCTGGGCCACAGAATTACGGCGCAAATCACGACGACGGCGCGAACATGCTCGCCGAGGCGTTGGCGTCGCATGGCGGTACGGTGCTGTGGCGGGCTTTCGTCTACGACGTCACCGTCGACGCTGACCGGGCCAAGTGCGCCAACCAGGAATTCGTCCCGCTGGACGGTAAATTTCACGCAAACGTCTTCGTGCAGGCAAAAAACGGCCCGATCGATTTTCAGCCGCGCGAGCCATTCCACCCGCTCTTCGGCGCGCTCCCAAACACGCCCCTGGCGCTCGAATTTCAAGTCACGCAGGAATACCTGGGGCAGTCCATTCACCTGGTCTACCTGGGCGGGATGTGGAAGGAAGTGCTGGACGCGGACACCTACGCCAAAGGTCCCGGTTCGACGGTGGCGCGTGTGGTGGACGGCGCGGTGTTCGGGCACGACATCTCGTGCATCATCGCCGTCGCCAACACCGGTTCGGATCGCAACTGGTGCGGGCATCACTT
Organism: Anaerolineae bacterium; assembly: GCA_034432995.1. Taxonomy (GTDB): domain Bacteria; phylum Chloroflexota; class Anaerolineae; order B4-G1; family SLSP01; genus DSWT01. The sequence goes on from DAOUAY010000179.1 coordinate 23,174, forward strand.
CTCACAGGCCAACTGGTACGCCTACGGGCGGCTGGCCTGGGATTACACCTTGAGCGAAGCCGGCATCGCCGACGAATGGATCCGCGCCACCTGGTCGAACGATCCGCAGGTCGTCGAACCGCTGAAGGCGATGATGCTCGGCTCGTGGCCGGCCTGCATCGACTATATGACGCCGCTGGGCCTGCATCACATCATGCAGGAAGGCCACCACTACGGGCCGGATCCGGGCTTCGACAGCGCGCCGCGCCCGGACTGGAACTGCACCTACTACCACCGCGCCGACGCGGCGGGCCTGGGTTTCGACCGCAGCAGCGCCGGCAGCCAGGCCACCGCGCAATATCACAGCCCCCTGCGCGAGCAGTTCGACAGCCTGGAAACCTG
>DAOUAY010000180.1:0-17374 GCA_034432995.1 Anaerolineae bacterium
GCCACGCCGGAGGACGCCGACCGCATCATCCAGGCGGCCATCCGCGATGTGCTCATCGAGTTGTACGACGCTGCTGTCGCCGAGGCAATCCGCGTGCAGTATGGGGGCAGCGTCAAGGCGGAGAACATGGCCGAGTTCATCGTGATGCCCAACATCGATGGCGCGTTGGTTGGCGGCGCGAGTCTCAAGGTCGATTCGTTTACGGGGATTGTCAAAAACGCAGCGGCGGCGCTGAACGCCTAGTTCCCGACGTGACTCGACCCTGACAGGGCGCAAAAAAGCCGGTTGGACATCTCCAACCGGTTTTCGTTATGCGTATTACCTTATCCTGCTTTGTGGATGGTTTGATCAATGGCAGCTAACAACTCACTTGGCTTGACCAGCTTGTTCAAAAACAGGTTTGCGCCTGCATTGAGGGCTTTGGCGCGTTTCACCTCATCGTTGCTGGCTGTCAGCATGATGATGGGAAGCGCTTGATAATCCGGCAGGGCGCGTACATGCCGTAACAAAGTTAAACCATCCATATTGGGCATTGCGACATCTAGAAGCAGCACATTCACCGGATTGGTCGCCAGCTTTTCCAACGCTTCTTCACCGTCGCTCGCCATCAACACCGTGTAATCGGTTTTGCCGAGCATATAGCCCAACATTCGCCGGATCGACAATTCATCATCCACAACCAAGACTGTTGTCATAAGCCCACCCTCAATCGCTATATCCTGATATTCATAATTGCTACTTCTCTATACTACTAGAATTTTGGCTCCTGAACGTTAAAATATGATTAAGGGCAGGTGTACAGAGTGTTACATAGGGTAGTCAGATAGTTGGATAGTCAGATAGTCTTGGTCAATCAAGGCCAAGACTACAAAAGTCTCAGCACGTATTGTGCCTTGCAGACCTGTCGATTAGCGTACATACCGGCTCATGTGAGCGCCTGGTGAGACTTTTGTAGTCTGGTGCAGGGCAGCGAGACGTTGAATATAAAGCAGGCGGTAAACGCTGAACAGGCGCTTGTCCTGTCTACCGTCTACCGCCTACTGTCTACCCACGTTGGGGAAGGCGGGACTTGAACCCGCACGCTTTTCAGCACATGATCCTAAGTCATGCTCGTCTGCCTGTTCCGACACTTCCCCGGCAGCCGCCATTATACGTCAAATGACGGTGCAAGCAAATCTTGTCAGCCGTCAGCCGTCAGCTTTAGCGTGAAGATTCACGCGCTATCAGCACAGAGACTTAAGGCGCGGTCGTCGTTGTTGACATGAAACGGCATAGCGCCAAACGCCTTCGTAGACGCCAAGGCTGAACGCTGACGGCTGATTGCTGATGGCTAATAGCTGAAAGCTACCCTTGCGCCACTTCCTCCCCATACGCCAGCAGCGCGGCGACTTCTTCATCCGAGCGACCTTCGGCGTAGACGCGCAGCACTGGCTCGGTGCCGGAGGGGCGGATCAGCAGCCAGGAGTCGTCCGCCAGGATGTACTTGACGCCGTCCTTTTGGCTGACTTCGACCACCGTCTCTCCGGCCAGCGTTGCCGGAGCGTGTTCCGAAAGCCGCGCCACCATCGCCTTCTTGGGCACCGGGCGCTGGAGCGGGATGTCGGTGCGGGCGTAGCACGCCGGTCCTACCTCGTTTTGGATGTCGGCGATTAGCTCGTGCAGCGGGGCGTTCGCTTCGGCCATGACCTCAAGCAGGAGCAAGCCCATCAGCACACCATCGCCTTCGGGAATGTGGCCCTTGATCGACAGGCCGCCGGATTCCTCGCCGCCGATCAGCACGTTGCCCTCGAGCATATAATCGGCGATGTAGTTGAAGCCCACCGGCGTCTCGTACAGCGGCAGGCCGTACCGTTTCGCCAACCGGTCTACCATCCGCGTCGTCGAGACGCTCTTGACGACCGCGCCGGTCCAGCCCCGCTTCTCCACCAGATAGCGCAAGGCCAGGGCGAAGATGTGATGCGGATCGACAAAGTTGCCGCGCGCATCCATCGCGCCGATGCGGTCGGCGTCGCCATCCGTCGCCAGGCCCACGTCGGCGTGATAGGTCTGGATCGCTGCGCTGAGCGCCTGTAGAAAGTGTCCGAGCGGTTCGGGGTGGATGCCGCCAAAGCCTGGATTCATCTCGCAGCGGATTTCGTGCAGACGGCAGCGCGTGCGGCTCAACATATCACGGAATGCGCCGCGCCCGGAGCCGTACATGCCATCGGCCACCACCTGCAGCTCTCCTTTGGAGATTGTATCCAGGTTGAGCAGCGTCGATAGGTGCTGGTAGTAGGCCCACGCCGGATCGAAGAGCCGGATCAGGCCGAGGTTGGTCGCCTGCTGGTATTCCATCATATTGGGGCCGCGCGCTTCGCGTTGATTGCGCTCCAGCAGCGCCTCGACCTGCCGCGCTTGCTCCGGCAGCGCCGAACCGCCGAAAGACGCCTTGAGCTTGACGCCGTTATAGCGCGGCGGATTGTGACTGGCGGTGATCATCACACCCGCTTCGGCCTTCTTGTCGACCACGGCGTAGGAGACCGCCGGGGTGGGGGCGTCGGCGCGGGTGAGGTGCGCGACGATGCCGTTCCCGGCCATCACGCGCGCCACCTCGCGCGCGTAACGATCCGAGAGGAAGCGCGTATCGTAACCAATCACGACCTCCGACTGCTCACGCTCGCTTTGTTCGCGCACGTAGTCGGCAATCGCCTGCGCCAGCAGGCGCACATTCTCGAAAGTGAACGTGTCACTGATGACCGCTCGCCACCCATCCGTTCCAAATGCAATTGTCATAATCCCCCCTAAAAAAGAATCAAGAATCATGAATCAAGAATCAAGAATCAAGAATCAAGAATCATGAATCCAGAATCATGATTCATGATTCTGGATCAAGGCTTTGCCATCTCGGCCAGGGTCGTGTAGGCTGGACGAACTGCGCCGCCCGGCCATGCACCGGGGTCGTTATCGCCTACACCCCACCAAAACGGATCGACGATGCTCCACCAGAATTCCTCGTTGTGCGGCCCCCACGTGGGATCGGGCAGATTCCACACGAACATCGGGCCAACCCAGGGCGACCAGTGTTCGCGCGCGTAGCGGAAAGCGCGTACCAGGTAATCCGCCTGCTGCTCCGGCGTCACGGCGAACCAGGCATAGTCGGGATTTTCGGGCCGGTTGTCGGTGTGCCAGCCGAATTCCAGGATGGCGACTTGCTTGCCGCCATCGCCGTATTGCTCCATAATAGCGCGCATGTTCTCGACGTGCCGGAAGCAAAAGACTTGATGTCCACCATAGCCGTTGGCAGGGTCCGCCGCTTCCTGCGGTGAGACCTCAGGCGCGGCCTTGTAGCCGGGAGCGTTCAACCCTAACAGATCGAAATAAGGCGCTGCGCCAGCTTCGTACATCCCCTGCAGGTAGTCGACGTCTGGTATGGCTTCTGGCGGTCCGGAACCGGTAGGCGCCAGTCCCGCCGAGATAACCAATGCTTCTGGATCCGCCGTCTTGATGCCCACGTAGCACGCCCGCAGCACATCGACGTAGTCGACGGCATTGGGCGTCAGATGATTCCACTCGCGGGCCAGATTCGGCTCGTTCCACACCTGGTAGCCGGCCACACGGCCCTTGTAGCGTTCTGCCATCACATGGCAGAACGCGCCGAAGGCTTCTATATCCACCGGCAGCATCCGCCCGTCGGCCTCCGGCTCTGCGGGTCTGGCCCAGAGTGGCGGGCAATCTACGCGAAAAATCAGGTTGACGCCCGTTTCCTCTGCCTCGGTGACCAGCCGGTCGGCGGCGAACCACTCATACCGCCCCGGTCCGGCTGCTTCGACATCGAACCACGCCAGCCGTTGCTTGGCCCAGGTGAAACCGCCATCGCGCACCAGTGGCCAATCGCGCCGGACGGCGGCCCATGAATCCCACCACAAGTGGACGTTGATCCCGTAACCAGGCGAGTCGAAGCGCAGCGGCACAGGCCACAGGGTCGGCGTCGGCTCCGGAGTGGTGGAGGGTTCGCGTCCCGGAAGAAGGCCGCCCTGCGTCGCCAACAGCCATCCGGCGAGCATCAGGAACGCGAGTCCGCCTAGCGTGCCGACAAGCAGCGCCCGCCGCTGTGGCCGGGGCTGTTCCTGCGTTGCTTGTGAAGGATCGCTCATCAGCATGAAAGCGGGCGACTAGGGAATCTTTGGCATCTCCCCGAGTGCGCCGTAAGCCGGGCGTGCCGCGCCTTGCATATCCAAAATGGCGTATGGCGCGTTGGGGTCCGTTGGCCCGAGGCCTTTGTACGAGTAGTCCAGGTTCCATAGGAACGCCAGGTGGACGAAGCCCCACTCGCGCATCAACTGGAAAGCCTGGACCGTCCATTGGGCTTGTTCTTCGAGACTGTTATCGTCGGCGAACTCGAAGCCTACCGGCGTAGCGCCAAACCCTTCCGAGGTGGCCCACCCAAACTCGGTGACACACAGCGGCTTGCTGAAGCCCGCTTTCTGGATCATGTCGTGATAGCCCCAGAGCGTGCTCTTGAACGACCAGGAGTGATCGGGATTGTCGAACGGCCCGCGAAACTTTGCGTTGGGATCATTATAACCTTCATTCCACGCGACATCCGGCGGCATGTTGATGCCGTTGTGGTGCGCGCCTACGCAGTCCGTATAGTTTAGGAATCCCGCGTCGACCATTTGTTGGAAGTAAACGAAATCGTCCATGTAGATCACGCGGTTTGGATTGGCGGAGTCAGTCGCCGATGCGCCGGTCGGCGATAGCGCACCGCTGATGACGATGATGTTGGGATCGCGGCTCTTGATGGCCTGGTAAGCGAGGCGCAGCATTTCCACATAGCTGGCCGCATTCACGCCCTTAGCGGTGTCCCACTCGCGGTCGAGATTTTGCTCGTTCCAGACCTCGATGGCGTGAATTTTGCCCTTGTAGCGGTCGACCATCTCGCCTAAGAAGTTGGTGAACAGTGTGATGTCGTCGGGTGGGGCGGCTTGAGGGTTGGCATCGAAATAGGAGCGGCTCCATTCCGGCGAGCCCACCACGCTCAACAACACTTTGAGATTGCGTTCGCTGGCAAACTCTACCATCACATCGTAGCCGCTCCAGTCCATCTGACCGGGGCCGGGCGAGAAGTGATCCCAGCGCACCTGTTGTTTGACCCAGGTGAACTTAAGTTGGTACGCAATCTGGTTGAGGGTGTAATCTGGCATGATGATGACGTGCGCTGCGATGCCGTATCCGAAATCCCCCCACGGCAGCCGTGGGTAGGCCGGTGTGGCCTGCGTGCTGCTCTGAGGGGTCGGCGTGGGTAGCGTGATGAAGCCTCCCTGCGTCGTTGCTGTGGGCTGTGGGACGGACAGGGTCGCCGTGGGCGTCGCGGGGGCCTTCGTGGCCGGCGCTTTAGTCCCCGGCAGTTTGATCAGGCCGAAGACGCACGCCAAGGCCACCAACAGCAAGATGCCCCAGATGACGGCCGCTATGATCAGGTTACGGCCTTTCAATCTAGCGAAAATATCTCCAACATGTTGCAAAAATGGGCTATCCATTGCTCCTCCACGTGCAGTTTATATGAACACGACCAGTATCAGCCAGATGATCAGAACCAGGCAACTGCTGATTAGTCCAAAGATCGCCGCCGCTTTATAGCGAAAGCGGGCGAGTAGCGCTCCCAGACTTACCGCCATCCCCATAACAGCAGCGTTTACAGCGATATCCATGGCCAGGATAAACAGCGTATCGGACGGTCCCTGCGTGCCCATCAAGCCGACGGCCAACAAGACGCCGAATACCAACACAAGTCCGACCAGTGAGCCGATGCCCAACACTCCACCTAACCAGGGGAAGACTTTGGGCGCGACGAACCATGCGCGCTCGGCGGGTGCGATTTCAGCCATTTGGATGCGCGCCATGCCGTCTTGGAATTTCTGGAACCGTTTGTAACTGCGAAAAGTCTGATAAGCCATGTAGAATTGTAGGAAGGAAAAGAACATCCAGCCGGATTGCCCGGAGACGAGATTACTGATGCCCGCCCAGGCCAATGTGACTGTGTAAAGAACGTAGATCACTGCGTCTTTGAAAATGAAAGACCCTATGGCCACCATGAACAACAGCCCGGCCCATCCAATACCGTTGACGCCCGCTGTGAACAGATGCAGCGCGCCCAATCCCACCAGCCACCAGGCCCAGGAGCGCATATCTTTCAGCATGACAGCTTGCGCCACTGCAGGAAAGGCCGTGCTCAACGGTATCGGACCTGTGATGACCGTGTCTGGCGATACATCCGGCGACTCGGTAAGAACCTCTCCAACCAAAGCGCTTGCGGCAGCTTCAGGGACTTCTGTCTCCTCCCCAGCGTTCTCTTTTACCGTGTTGGCGGTCCATTCACCCCAAGCTTCATCGGTGGATGCCGTCATTGTTTACCCCCAGCCCAGGTCTTGTGCCGCCCGACGTTGTGGATGCGGCGTTTTGCGCTCCGGTTCCCCATCGGTTTTGTCCGTGGTCGCGTGTTCGTGATCCTCAGGCGGCCCTTCGGCCCGCATCCGGTTTTCGACCCGGTCCGTGAAGACCACTGCGCCGGCCATCTGACTGACCTCCGAAGCCTGCATCGACGCTGTGAGGTCATCCACCAGGTCGGTTACATCGGCGTCGGTCGCCCCTTCAGCGCGGCGGGCGAGCAGCTCGCGGTACGCCGCGCTGCCATAGACGCCTTCGGCGTCGGCAAGGTGCCCGGACTCCTGCAGAAAGCGCGCGATCGCACGTGAGTCGTTGTCGTTCACCTGGGTCGCCGTCTGGCGCAACTGCTGCGCGTGGTGCGCGCCGCTGTGGACGACGTTGGCTGCCGTGATCAGGCGCTCGACTTCGGCGGTCCCGCAGCGCGGGCACGGCGGCGGCGGTGCGGCGATGCGCCGCGCCAGGCGCCGGAAGCGACCATCACAGACGGGACAGTAGTATTCGTAAATCGGCATAACCTTATATATTCACAACAGGCTCCCGTCTGCATGAGAACGGGAGCCTGATTGCAACTCCACGGATAGTGAGTATACCCGCCTTCCTTAAAGGAGCAAGCGCCGCGTAGGCTACGAATCCGAGCGCGGCGGCGTAAAGCCTGGCTCGGTGCAGATGATGGCTCGCCGGCCACTGCGGTCGGTATGCGCCGCATATGTTTCAGTGCCGCTTTGCAAGAGAATGCGATAGCCCGGTGTGATCACCATCAGGCAGTATTGACCCCGCTGTTCACATCCCAAACAGGAGTCGGGCCACTCGACGGCGGCGACATCCACCACGCTTATTGCTGCCACGGCAATGCCTTCTTGTTCTGCCAGAGTCTTGATTGCCGCTTCGACAGCCGGGTTGTCCTGGTAGGATGGGGACACTGTCGCTTCGGCGGGTGGTTCACAGATGACGAAGTGTTCGCGACTTTCGGTGGTGTGGACCTTATAGCTGTGCCCGCTTTCATCCTTGAACGTGACTCGCCATCCCGGTGTGAGGACTTGCGCGTAGGTCATATCCGGTTGTGGACATCCCAGGCTCGTGTCTGCCCAGGTCATTTGTTCGACGGAGACCAGGGTAAGCGCCGTGGCTGATAGATCAAGCTGTTCAGCGACCTGCACGCGTAGCTCTGCAAGCCATTGCTCTTCAGGTGCTGCTCCAATCTGTGGCACAGGCAGCGGCGAAACTGGGAAGATGGGTGATACAGGCGCAGTCGGCAGCGGCGATTCCGTTGGGCTATTTGTGGTTGGTCGGCCACAGGCAGCCAGCAGCAGTATCGCTATCACAAATACAAACATAGATTTTTTCAGCTTGATCTCCTCAACTATAATCCATTATACCATTCTCTATGTAGAGACGTGTCCTGTGTGCGTGGAGTTCCCAGGACGCACTGAAGTTGACGTTTTCGTCAATTGGATAGATACTGAGGATCGAGACTATCGACTACCAGACTATCGACTACCAGACTATCGACTACCAGACTATCAGACTATTTTCAAGGAGGCGACGATGATCAACAGAGCACGGGATATTGCCAAGACGATGGGCTACAGCAGCATCGATGCGATTTTGGAAGCGATCGGCAAGGGGGAACTGATTCTGGTGAAGGCCACCGAGGGGCGACGGGCGAAAACGGCGGAGTGGATCCGCGAGCGGCTGGCCACAGTGCGGGGCGAGGATGCGGGGATTGCCGCGACGCTGGAAGACTTTGCCGATGCGTTGGAACTGGCGACCGAACTGGCGCACTACCCGGCAGACGCCGACATCTGCGATATCGATCTGCCCCACGGCTGGCCGAGCTACTGCGAGCGAAGCGTGCTGCGGTAAGCGCCTCCTGCCGGTCCGGCTGCTGTCTAGGGGCGGCGGGCCACGCGCACGTGGATTTGCCGCCCGTTCGACGTGATTGCAATGGCGCCGGCCTCGTCGGTGCGGTAGACGGGCCTGTCCATGACCCGAGCCAGCACCTCCGGGGCTGGGCTGCGGGCGTCATTTCCGGCGCTGATGATGACGGCCTCCGGCGCGACGGCCTGCACGAAGGTCAACGTCGAGGCCGTTTTTGCGCCCTGACGGGCCAGCAGCAGCACACTGCTGCGCAGATTGGGGCCTTCACGGGCCGCCAGCGTATCTTCGATCACGGCGGTGGCCTCGCCGCCAAAGAGGAAGCTGGTGTCGCCGTAAGTGAGGCGCAGCACCAGCGGCCCGCTCGCACTACCCGGCTCGGGCCACAGCGTTTGCAAGACCACACTACTATCGATTTCCCACGTCATCCCGCTCCAAAGCGTTCCTACACTCCCTGCTGGACGCTCTGTTAGCAGCGCTTCCCACCGTTCGTAAAGATTGCCGCGCCCGGCTTCGGGGCTGACGTTCACGAAATCCACGGTATAACGCTCCAGTGCCGGAATCAGTCCCGGCAACCGCCCTGCAGTGGGCGATGTGAGAATAACCATATCCAGCCGCCGGTCCCAGAACGGCATCTGCCGTCCCACCTGCGCGAGGGTTTGTGAGGCTTCTGCGCCGCCATCGATCAATACTTGCTTGCCCCGTGGCGTCTGGATGAAGATGGCGTCGCCCTGACCTGCATCCAACACCACGACGTGCAGTTGCCCATCGGGTACTGCGTAGAAGTAGGCGCATACGAGCACCAGTATGGCGACGGCCACGGCAATCTGCCACCGGCTTATCTTCTTGAGCGCCAGCCGGTAGCGCCGGCGTTCTTCGACCGGATGGTTGAACCACCACGTCACGATCCCCAGAACGATGTAGTAGCCCCACACCAGCGGCAGCGTGATAGTGCCCAGTTCCACCGAAGCCAGCGGAAAGGTCGCCGTCCAGCGGACTGCGGCGATGGTGTAAGCCAGGAACACCCAGGCGAGCCAGCTCAAGACCTGTCCCACCGGTCGCAGGAGCAATCCGGCGATCAGCGCCACACCGCCGGTGAACATGACGTATTGCTGGGCCGGTAAAATCAACAGGTTCGTGAGCAGCGTCACCAACGAGAGCCGGCGGAACACGCCGATGATGACGCCCGTGGTGGTGATCTGCGCGGCGATGGTGACGATCAGCGCATCGCTCAACAACCCCACGATCTTGTGCGCGCGTTCCTGGTCGGTGAGCTGCTCGAAGAGGCGATGGAACCAGCGCGTGACCGGCTCTGTGTAGAGGATCAGTCCCAGCGTCGCCGCCAGGCTGAGCTGAAATCCCACGTCCCACAACACGTAAGGATTCAGCATCCCCATGACAAACACCGCCGCTGCCAGGGATGTTGGCCCGTGGGTGGCGCGATCTTCCCGCCGCGCGATGATCGTCACTGTCGCCATGACGGCGGCCCGCAGGACCGCCGCCGATGCTCCTACCAGGATGGTGTACAGCCACAGGCCCCCCAGGGGCAGGAGCGTCTTTCCGCGCCCTTTGAGCATCCGGTTGCCCATCTGGACGAAAACCCCGGCAATGATCGAGAGGTTGAAGCCGGAGATGGCGACAATGTGACTGGTTCCGGTGGTGACGAAGTCTGCGTTCAGATCGTCGGGGATGCCGCTTTCGACACCCAGGAGGATGCCGGCAAGCAGCGATGCCTCCGGTTCGGGCCACATCGCCAGCAGGGTCTCGAGCGCGTGCGCTTTGAAACGGTAGAGCCATGCCCACAAGAAGAACCCGTGGCCCGAATCGATGACGGTGATGTCGGTCTGGCGCAGCAGTGAGTGGATGCCCTGGCGGGCCAGATAGTCGCGGTAGGAGAAGCTCTCGAAGACCGGCGGCGTTTCCAACAGGCCGGTGACGCGGATGCGATCGCCGTACTCGTTTGCGGTGTAGGCCGGAGCCTTGACGAGGACACGCCCGCGCAGCGGAACGGCGGCGCCGTCGGCAAGGAGCAGCGCTTCGACGTCGAGGTGCAGATTGGTCAGGGTGGGGCGGCGATCCGGTTCGCGGCAGATGACGCCCTGCACGACGACGCGCCCGGCCCCGTTGTAGAAGGCGACGTGGCCCGCATCGATGCGCGGCTGGGCGATCAGCAGACGGCCCGCGCCGATGAGCAGGCCGATCAACGCAAAAGCGGCGAGCCGGGCGGAGCGGTAGTTCCCCCATCCGGTACGGAGAAAGAAAGCGATGGGCAGCCCCAGCAGCAGCCACACCGGAGAAAAAAGCGAAGCCTGGGCCAGGAGTACGCCCCCGGCCCAGGCCAGCACGAAGATCACAAGTGGGGTCATCCCTGGGGATTATCGCCGTTTATGGCGATCCAGGTGTTAGCCCGCGATGGCCTCGCTGAGAGAGCGGATGTCGTAGAAGGGGCCGTCAGCGGGAGTGACACAGCGGACGCGCAGGCCTGCCAGGGCGTGCTGGTGTCCGTCAACTTCGATGTGACCCTGAGCGTAAGTCGTTTCGCCGTAGTGCCCGGCGAGGGATTGCGCGAACGCCGCCCGCACTTCGGCCTCGAGTGTGGCGGCGCGTTCCTGGCGTGTGATGATGATGAAATCGTCGTGACCGCCGTAGCCGATGAAATCATTCGCAATCTCATCGTGCGCCAGAGCTTCGGCCATCAGGCGGGCGGTGTCGTGGAGCAGCTTTTCGCCGGCCATATAACCATAAACTTCGCGGAACGGATCGAGCTTGTGGATGCGGAAGTGCATCAGCGCCCAGTCGCCCTCCGGCGCGCGCAACAGGTTGAGCAGTTCGTCGTGAACCTGCCGCCCGGCGGGCAGACCGGTGGTAGGATCGGTGATGTTGTCCAGATTTTTGCGGTGGATGGCGTTGCGGACGCGCAGCGCCACCAGCTCTGGATCCAGTGGGCTATCGATAAAGTCGTTGGCGCCACCTTCCAGACTGGCGATGCGCTCCTGGCGGTTTTCTTCGTCGCCAAACAGCATGAGAAAAGTGTGTTTGGTGCGGTTGATTTCGCGCAAGCGGCGGATGACTTCCAGACTGCTCATATCGGGCAGACTGGTGCTGATGAGGATGACCTGCGGCATGAAGCGGGCTGCGGTTTTGACGCCGTCCATGCCGTTGGTGGCTTCCGCGACTTCCAATCCTTCTTTGGTGAATTGTTTGGACAACAACTCACGATTGCCATCGTGGTCTTCGATCAGTAATACGCGCCCTTCCACGCCTCACTCCTTGAACCCGACCAATTCTATCCCTATTATAGAAAAGAACCGGGATTAGGTCAAGTGATGGGAAAGAGTACCCGGAAGCCGATGGCGTGTGAGCGATTGTGGGGACGACTGCGCTCGGAGACGAAGGTGCGAGCGGATTCGGCGGGGAAATTCCACGCCCCACCACGCAGGACTTTAGTATTTGGGTCGTAATCGCTGGCAGTCCATTCCCAGACGTTGCCGGCCATGTCCAGCGCCCCACTGGGACTTTCGCCTCCCACGTAGACGCCCACGGGGGTCGGCCCTCCCACACCGCTCTCGCGTGTGTTCGCATGGGCCGTGGTGAAGGTTTCGCCCCAGGGATAGCTACGCCCATCGATGCCGCGCGCGGCGCGCTCCCATTCCTCCTGCGTGGGCAAACGTCCGCCGGCCCAGGCACAGTAGGCCGCCGCCTCTTCGCAGGTGACGAGCACAACCGGCTGGTTGCCGCGTCCGGTGGGATATGTGCGTTTCTCGGGATCCCAATTGTAGACGCGCGCCCAGTCCTCATCGACATAGGGGATGGGGATTTCCGGGTGTGCTTGCAGGAACGCGGCATAATGGGCCTGCGTGATAAGGTAACGACCAATTCTGAAAGCCGGCAGGGTGCAGGATTGTTTTTCGTCCCCGTAGAGAAACTCCCCACCCGGAATGGTTATCGTGGCGCTAAAATCGCGGGGATCGCCCAGGTGACCCAGCGCCAGCCCTGCGGAGAAGCGTTGCGCGATGGGAGCGGGGTACTCGCGGTGCATAAATCTGACGAGCGCGCGGCTGTAAGCCGGTTGGCGCTGCCGGGCGACTTCGACGGCGGCGCGCAGGCGCGCTGTGTTGCCGCTCAAGAGGTCGGCCCACACCTGGCGGTCGGGATCGAGGGCGTCGGGTGCGAGGCCGAGGCAGGCGCGAAGTTCGTGCGGCGCCAGATGGGCGAACGAAGCCGTGATCGGCTCTGCCGGAGCCAGTACGCGCGCAAGGAGCGGATCGGCGGCGTAGCGGGCCATAGGCAGGGGCAGGGATTTCGCGCCAGGGAGCGGCGCGCCGTCTTGTGTGGCCTGCGCGCTGCATAGATGCAATTCCAACTCCTGGAGCAGCTCGGGATGCTGCACCAGCATCGTCCATAGCTCAGGCCAGCGTTCCTGCAGCACAACGGCCTTCGCCAGCAGGAGAGGATTGGGGCCTTCCGGCGCATCCGCTGCCGGCTGTGTCAGCGTTTGGCGCAGGCGCAGGCTGTTGAGTCCTTGTTTGATGCGTCTGGGGGTGGGCGGCAATCCCACCGCGAGAACGTCGTGCACTGTAGCAGGCAGGTCAGGGGCGAGATGGGCCAGAAAGCCATCGATGTGCGCTGTTGAGAGGGGTGGTAAGGTGAACGCCACCTGGACCAACCGTTGCAAGTGCGGGCTGTTGGCGCCCGCGACGCCGTTTCCCGCGGCGGGCGTTTCGCCATAACGCGCAGTGAGGCTGGCATTGAGCCGCTCCTGGTCGGCGGCCACAAAACACAGGCTGCCCGGCGTGCTGAGGAAGCGCCGCGTGGCTTCGAGTGCCTCCACGGCCCGCTCCGGCGGACAGGCGTCGAGGCCGTCAAGGAAGACGGCCAGCCGTTCTTCGCGGGTGGCGACATAGTCGTTCACCCACTGCGTGAGCACGCCAAACCCGGCGAATGTGTCGAAATCGGCGTCATAGGTCAGGCTGATCTCCCAGTCGGCGAGGCGTTGTGCGTCTTCGGCGGGCAGGTCGAGGGACTTGAGCCTGGCGAGGGCTTGCAGCAACAGCGCGCGCGATGTAGCCCCCGGCTCGGCGTACTGTGTCGCATCGAACCATAGGATGACGACAGGACGCTCGGCGGCTGCCCCCTGCTCTGCCAGCGTTGCGGCAATCAGGTGCAGTAGGCTGGTCTTGCCACACCCGGCCGGCCCGAAGATGCCGATGGTGCGCGGCGCGTCGCCTTCCAGCGCCAGATAGGTCAACGCGTCGGCATACGAGCAGAAACCGAAGGCATCCTGTGCCGCCATTGTTATCGGTTGATCGCTGTAGAATGCGTGAGACATTGTCTCAACTCCTCTTTGCCAAAAGATTTGGCGAATAAATCATTCTGATAAATATGTAATTGTAAACAGTATAAGTCGTTCTATATTTTTGTCAAGGTCTCTGTATTCTGCACGTGATTATGCTAACATGGAATGATCATTTTCCATACGGCAAATGGATAAGCATCACTTGACCTGGTTTTTGCCTATGTTACTATCGAAGGGATAAGGTGCGCGAAACACGCACCTGACTACTTGACTAACTGACTTCCCGACTGATGACTATCAGACGACTCGCAAAGGAGCACATCAATGATGCATACAGCAGATTACATCAACCTGGAAAGAACTCACGCCACGCACACATACACCCCTTTGGACGTGGTGCTCAGTCGCGGTGAGGGCGTGTGGGTGTGGGATGTAGAGGGGAAGAAGTACCTCGACTGTTTGAGCGCCTATTCGGCGTTGAACCAGGGCCATCGCCACCCGCGCATTATCGCGGCGATGATGGAGCAGGCGGAGCGCGTGACCCTGACTTCGCGCGCGTTCTACAACGACCAATTTCCCCTGCTGGCGAAGGAACTGTGCGACCTGACCGGGTATGATATGCTGATTATGATGAATTCCGGCGCTGAGGCGGTGGAGGCGGGGATCAAGTCGGCGCGCTTGTGGGGCTACCAGGTCAAGGGCATTCCCGACAATCAGGCCGAGATCATCGTCTGCGGGCACAATTTTCACGGGCGCACCATCACGGCGATCTCACTTTCGACGACGCCCCTGTATAAGAAAGACTTTGGGCCGCTGACGCCCGGCTTCAAGTCTGTCCCCTTTGGTGATGCCGAGGCGTTGGAGGCTGCCATCACACCCCATACGGCGGGTTTCCTCGTGGAACCGATCCAGGGTGAGGGTGGGGTGATCGTCCCGCCGGATGGCTATCTGCGCGCCGTGCGCGAAATCTGTGACCGGCACAATGTGCTGTTGATCGCTGATGAGATCCAGACCGGATTGGGGCGCACCGGCAAACTGTTCGCCTGCGAGTGGGAAGACGTGCGGCCTGACATCGTCCTGATCGGCAAGGCGCTGTCTGGCGGGATGATGCCGATCTCCGCCGCTCTCGGCGATCGTGAAATTATGGGGCTATATAAACCTGGGATGCACGGCTCGACCTTTGGCGGCAATCCGATGGCGAGTGCCGTCGCCCGCGCCGCGCTGCGCGTGATCGTCGATGAGCAGTTGCCGGAGCGGGCGCGGGAGATGGGGGCGTACTTTATGGATGGCCTGCGCGCCATCGCCAGCCCCTACATCGCCGAGATCCGCGGCAAAGGCTTGCTCGTGGGCGTCGTCTTGAAGGACGAGGTCGGAAATGCGCGCCCCTTCTGCGAGCAGTTGAAGGAGCGCGGCATCCTGGCGCACGAGACCCACAAGACGGTCATTCGCTTTGCGCCGCCGCTGCTCATCACCCGTGACGTGCTGGACTGGGCGATCGGTGAGATCGCGGCAGTGTTAGGATGCTAGCGGGCTTTTGTTTGTTTTCAATTTGCGTATAATAAAGGTATAGGATTGTCTTCTGTTTTGGAATGGAGGAGTTTATCATGGAAATAACGCCTTCGATTTTACATACCGCAGAACTCTTTACGGGATTGAGTGAAGCGCAGTTGACGGCGCTGGCGGCGGTGGGCCAGGTCTCGGTGTTTCATCGCGGGGATATCATCCTGAAAGAGGGCGAGCAAAGCACCGCCGTCTATGTGGTGTTGAAGGGGCAGGTGGAAGTCGTCTCCGAGTTGACCGAGAACACCACCAGTCTCATCATTTTGGGAGCGGGACAGAGCTTCGGGGAGATGTCGTTGTTGGATGCTGGCCCACGTTCCGCGACGATTCGCTGTTTATCAGCCGAGGCGAGTTTGTTGACGTTCAGCCGCGATGATTTGTTAGCATTTTGGGACAAGGAGAGCCGTGTAGGCTACCGGATGCTATTCAACATCGCTCGTGATCTGGCTTTCAAGCTCCGCATTCGCAATCTGACGAACGCGCTGCCCAGAGGGGGAGGCGACCTATGATTTACAAGGTCAGTTACGTTGTCGTGGGTGGGCGGCACCGGGGTATGGTCATCAATCAGGAGCAAGCGCCTCAGGTTGGCCATCGCGTTGAATTGGACGAGCAGATGTGTGAAATCATCGAAGTGCAGGAACTGGTCCCGCCAATGGGGGACTTCGCTTACCTCCACGCCACGTGCCGGGCAATAGAAGAAGAGAGTGATTCGTAATCGGTAATCGGTCATCGGTGATTGGGGATTAGGTGTCGTTCTGATCCCTAATCGCCGATCCTAAATTTCTGATTCCTAATATCCGCTCGCCGTTATCGCCCCAGGAAATTGAGCAGCAAGTGTGGCGTAATCCGCGCCTCAATCCAGGCCGCAATTAGCAGCAACGGTACCACCACACCCACGAAGAGCTTGACGAAGTGCCCGCTCTCCCGCAGGATGCCATTGAACCCCCCGCCTTCTTCGGGCGGCGAAAGCATCACATCCCCCATCCGCATGGCCTGGGCCGTTGCCAGGATGGCTGCCGGTAGTTCTACGATCCCATGCGGCAGCACGGTGACCGCCAGAAAGAGCCACGGATTGAACCCGATACCGCCGATCTGCCCGACAATGTAGACGATGATAGCGACCGGGGCTATCAGCAGCAAAAGTGCCAGAATGCCCAGCGAAATCAGCGCCACGCCCCCTGCGACGAGCAGCGCGCGGACGTTGTTGAAGAAGATGGCCCACGGTGAGAAAGATTCCAATAGCCCACTCTGTGTGACCATCGAACCAATGGTTTCCAGATTGCGCACCTCAGAGAGGTCAAAGGCTTGCACCGGCAATGGGAAGCGTTGAATTCCCCACACACCGATGCTCAAACCTCCCGCCAGGATGACGATCACCGTGATCAGCAGTTCGGGACGCATCCCGCGGATGATGGCGGGGATCTCACGGGTATACAACGCCTTCAGACCGTTACGGGGCCAGGCGGCCTCCCAAAACACGCTCCAGGCGCGCCGCAGGTTCAGTTCGTCGATATCACGACCCAACAGTTGTTCGCGGTTGAAGACGTGGATGCCCAACCGGATCAGCAGCATATTCACCACCACCAGGCACAGCGCGATCAGCCAGAGGGCGGCGTAATCGGCGAAGAGCAACAGACCGGCCTCGGCCTGCAACAGGAAGGCCATCGGGATGATGATGAAGCTCGCCAGGAGATTGGCCGCCCGCACACTCGTGGATTGGCTGGAGACGATCACCGCGCCGGAGACCATCACCAGCGATTGCACCGTGGACAGCGTCATCGACACCAGCAGCAGCGAAAGCGGCGGCCACCAATCCAACGTGAGGCCCATCAGCAGCAAGTAGGTCGCTATCCCCAGGTAGCTGGCGAGGACAGGCGGGATGGTCGCCGCCAACAGTTTGCCCACGTAGAGCTGTAGATCGGTCAGCGGGGTTGCCAGCAGGGATTCCAGACTGCGGCGCTCCTTTTCTCCGGCGAAGGTTTCCAGCGCGATAACCAACGAAAAGGAGCTGGGGAAAAAGCCCACCACCAGCATCAAGAACGGCAACAGTCGCTCGATGATCAACGACGCGCCGTATTGATTGACGAACGCCAATCCCCGGTTGGCGGCGAAATTCGCCAGAAATGGGAACCCGACCACCAGGATGATGATAGGGGCAACGATGCGCCAGTCGCGCAGCGTGTCCTTGATCTCCCGGCGAAAAACGACCCACGCGGG
>DAOUAY010000181.1:0-2404 GCA_034432995.1 Anaerolineae bacterium
TCGATGCCCAGGCCGGGCGTGTCGGGCACATCGATGAAGCCATTCTGGATGATCGGCTTGGGCAGGCCATTGGCGATGTCGTCCCACCAGGGCGTGTCAATGGAGTGGTTCTCCAGCGCCAGGAAGTTCTCCGTGGCGGCGACGCTGTGGACGGCGGCCATGCACGCAATCGGCGATTCGGCCATGTGAACGGCCATCGAAACGCCGTACTCCTGCGCCAGGTCGCCGATCTTCTTGTTCTCGTAGATGCCGCCCGAAGTCAGCAGGTCGGGGTGGATCACCGACACGCCGCCCGACTCGAACAGCGGCTTGAAGTTCTCCTTCAGGTAGATATCTTCGCCGGTGCAGATCGGCGTCGTGCATGAGTTTGCCAACCGCACGTACTGGTCGGTCATCTGCCAGGGCAACATATCCTCGTACCACGCCAGGTTGAACTTGTCCAGCCGGCGCGCGATCTTGATGCAGTCCTGCAAGCCGATGTGGCCGAAGTGGTCGGTCGCCAGCGGCGCTTCGTAGCCGATGACGGCGCGCACGTCGGCGACATACTGCTCCAGATAGTCCAGCCCGGCCTCGGTGACGTGGATGCCAGTGAACGGGTGCATCACGTTCTGCGTCTCCGCGAACTGGCGGCGCATTTCCCACTGCGTATCGGGATCGGCGTTGCGCATTTGCTCCCAGACCTCGCGGGGCGGCATCAGCTTGTGGATGAAGTCCGGCATCCCGGAGAGCGCCCCCGGCACGTCGCGCAGCATCCCAATGCCCACGTCCATCTTGAGGAACGTGAAGCCCATCGCCATACGTTCCTTGAGCGCCTCGCCCATCGCCGTCCCGGTGTTGCGCCCGTGGACGTCGGTATCGCAGTAAACGCGCACCTTGTCGCGGAACTTGCCGCCGAGCATCGCGTGGACGGGCACGCCGTAGGCCTTGCCCGCCAGATCCCACAGCGCCACCTCGACGCCGCAGACGCCGCCGCCCTGCCGCGCGTGCCCGCCGAACTGCTTGATGCGGCGAAAAATCTTATCAATGTTGCAGGGGTTCTCGCCCAAAATGCGGCTCTTGAGCAGCAGCGCGTAGCGCGCGCTCGCCCCGTCGCGCACCTCGCCGTAGCCCTCGATACCCTGGTTCGTGCTGATCTTGATCAGCGGGCAGCGCATCGGCGCGCCGACGATCGTGGCGACCCGCATATCGGTGATGCGCAAATCTGACGGGCGCGAGTTTGTATTCACGTGATTGAGCGTATCTTCGTAAGTCGTCATAACGTTTTTCGATCTCCTGTAGTTTTTGGTAGACGGTAGACAGTGCGCGAATCTTCGCGTGTCGGTAAACGGGGGACTGCCTGTCACGTCCTGGTATAGGGGTAAGTGTACTCGTTTTTCCAACGTCTGCAATCACAGAAAACTAACCGTAGCGCCACATATAATGTATGTTATAATAGCAATATACATCACACAGGAGGTAAACTATGACGACAATGATCCGCAAACAGGTATACCTGGCACCCAGGCAAGATGCGCAGGTCAAGCTACTTGCGGCAAAACGCAAGACGACGGAAGCCGATGTCATCCGCGAAGCCATCGATACACTTTTGACGGAAGTGGCGCGCCAACAGCGGGCACAGCAAGCATGGGAGGAAGCGCTGGCGTTTATGGAAGCGCGTTACGCGCAAGGGACTGTTTCTGCCGGGCGCACATGGACGCGGGATGAACTCTACGAAGAACGATTAGGTCGCTATGGCAACCCTGCTGATTGACACCAACATCCTGGTTTACGCTCACGACTCGGCCATGCCGGAAAAACAACGGCGCGCCATCAATCTGTTACAACACATAGGCGCAGCGCGCGTAGGCGCTGTCAGCGCCCAGACTCTATCCGAGTTTTTCAGCGTGACAACGCGCAAATTGACACCGCCGCTAACCGCACTAGAAGCCGAAAAACAACTTCAAGCCTTCGCGGCGCAATGGCCGGTACTGCCTGTGACAGAAAAAGTGGTGTTGGAAGCCGCACGAGGGGCGCGGATGTACCAATTGCACTTTTGGGATGCCCAAATCTGGGCTGCAGCGCGACTCAATGGCCTTTCGCTGGTCTTCAGCGAGGATTTCAGCCCCAACGCTGTCATCGAAGGCGTGCGCTTCGTGAACCCCTTCACGCCGGATTTCGAGTGGGCAAATTGGAGAGATAGGCATTAACAAAATCGAGAAAGCTGGTATAATCAAAATGTAGCACCTTGAAACGATATATCGGCCAGGGGAGCCTGAGACGCAGGCTGAGAGGGTATCCGTCAGATACCGACCCTAGAACCTGATCTGGATCATACCAGCGGAGGGAGGCGCACCCGATGACCACATCCCTGCACAAGCCTCCGAGCTGGCAGGGATGTTTCTTTGTCAACGGATTCAACGGATTT
>DAOUAY010000182.1:0-4495 GCA_034432995.1 Anaerolineae bacterium
CCCGCGTGCTTTACAGACGGAATCACGCAGCCGCACGATTCGCGGATGATCAATTCGGTGGGTACGCGCGTCAGGTCAGGCACAGGGGCGTGATTCAATAACGCGATCAGCAGTTCCGCCGCCTGGCGTCCCTGGGCGTATCCAGGCCACGGCACGGTGGTGAGTGGTGGGTTAGTGTGCCGCCCCTCCGCGAAGTCGTCGAATCCCACGACGGCGACATCCTCAGGCACACGGACACCGCGCGCCTGCAGCGCTTCCAGCACCCCGAAGGCCATATTGTCGTTGGCGGCGATCACGGCTTCGAAATCGTCATGTGGGCGCAGTTGACGCGCATCGCACAGCAATGTCACCGCTTCTACACCGGCGGAGTACAAGTTGTTTCCTTGCACGATCAGAAATAAGTCCATCTGGATGTCGTGCGCCGCCAGTACGTCCCGATAGGCGCGATACCGCTCTTCGGCTTCGCCAAGCCCTTCTGGACCGCGCACAAAGGCAATCCGGCGATAGCCATGTACTGTCACCAGGTGCTCAACCGCACCGTACATCCCTGTGTAGTTATCGACCACCACGGAGGGAATCCCCTCTACTTGCACCCCCAGGCTCACTGTAGGGAGGAAAGCCGCATAGCGGCGGTAGAAATCCTGCGCGGTTTCATGATCTACGTGGTGCAGAAGTCCTGACCAAATCACCAGGCCATCCAGGCGCTCGGCGCCGACCAGGTCGTAGAGCGCGTTGGCAGGCGTCGTCATGCCGGTGAAATCGCGCAGGGTGCCGCCGGAACAACAGATCAGGTTGACATCGTGCTCGCGCGCCGCGTCTTCCATGCCCAACCACACTGCCTGACCGATCGTGTCTGTGATGCTGTACGTAAACAGGCCAATCGTCGGGCGTTCACCGGTATCAGGGTGAAGTGTGTTGTGATCATTCATCGGTGTTTCTCCCCTCAGCGGCGGCTTCATTCTCCATGTAGACGAAGACCGGGCGTTTGAGCACCGCGCCCACCTCCTGAGCCGCGACGCGCATCACCGTGTCGATATCGACGGCCACGCGGATGCGCTCCGAGACTTCGCGCAGGAGTTGCTCACGGGCCGCCGCGCGCCGCGACTCCTGGTAGAAACGGGAAACTTCCAGCGTCAGACCGAGCTGCTCCACCAACTGCTCCAATTGGGCGATCTCGTCCGGCTTCCACGCCTCGGCGTCGCGCCGTTTGCTCACATCGACGACGCCGATGATTTCGTCGCGCAGGCGAATCGGCAACGCCAGGGAGGGTTCCGCGCCGTCCGGCGCTGGAGCGGCAGCGCTCTCTTCCACCACAACCCGGCCCTCAGACCAGGCCGCGCGCGCGGCAGGTCGCCACGCTTCCGGAGGCGCGGCCGGCAATGGCATGATGCGCCGGGTTTCGGCCTGATAGCCCTCCGGCCCGGCGGCGCGTCCCGACAACAGCGCCTCCCAGGCCTCCCGCGTGACAGCGCTAGCTGCGCGTTGCAGGCGCGCCATCGTCTCCTGACGTTCGGCGTACAAGCGCACACGGTCAATGGCAACCGCTACTTGATCGCCGATCGTCTGCAAGACCACGGCGCTCTCAGCATCGAACGTGTCCGACTGGTAACTGTGCGCTTCAATCACGCCGAAAAGCTGGCCGCGCGAACGCAGCGGCAACGCAATCGCGGCGTGCGTATAAGGAAATTGCGCGCGGTCGAACAAAAGCGCGCTGTCGGCATCGGTATGCCGCGCACTAATGGTTTTTCCCTCAACCACACAACGTCCCACGATCCACATCCCTACCGCCGCGCGATAATCCTGCGCCAGCATCTGTGGGGCCACATCGCCGGCCCCGCCATGAAGCACGAGCCACTTGTCGGCGTCATCCAACAAGAATAGACCGACATAATACAATCCGAACCGCTCGCGTATGAGTTCCGTCACGGTCTGGGCCAAAGAGGGCACATCGGCAGCCACAGAGATCGCTTCGCCGATAGCCGTAGTGGTCTCCAGGTCGCGGGCGCGGCGGCGCTCTTCACGTTCGCGTTCGATGACGCGCCGAGATAACGCTGCGTTCATCTCCTCAATATTGAGCACCAGCGTATTGAACGCCTCGGTCACGGCGCCGCTCTCGTCGGGCCAGTAGACCCAACCACGCTGAGTTTTATCACCGGCCAGCCAACGCTGCATCGTGGTGTAGATTTGGCGCACCGGTGTAGTCAAAGTGCGCGCCATCAACCACGCGGCGACCGCTGCCCCAAGTAACAACAGCGCCAGCACCCCCATCCCTAGCCAGATACCGCTCTGGATGCTTTTATAGGCTTGTGTTTGCGATTGATGGACGAAAAGGTGCCAGTCCAATGAATGAATGGCAGCGGCCATCATCGCATCGGCGATGGTCACATCACGGAGCGACGCACGGCCAATCACCAACGCGCTCCCGTCTATATAGCTACCCTCGAACCACGCGGCGGCAACGTGGCCAGGATAGAGGCGCCACAAAGTGGGAATGGGCCATCCCACACGCTGCGCGTGCGAGTCGGCCAGGATCAAGCGCTGTTGGTTGACCAGCGTCACCCCCATCTGTTCTTCGGACAACGTTGCGAAAGCGGTAGAGAGAAAGTCGATATTCACCGAGGAACGCAGAACGCCGATCACCGTACCATCCTGGGACGAAAAGACCGGCGCGGCCATCGTTAAGGCAATGTATCCGACGCGCGTGTCATACACAGGCTGCCCGATGTAGAACGCGCCCAGCCCGGTGTCGTAAGCGGCTTGCCACCATGTATCTCTAGCATAGTAGTAATAGGGAAGACGCTCGGTTGCTGCGACCAGACCCCCATAGCGATCGGTGATAAAAATTTCACCATGAGCGGGGAACGTCTCAGCATAGGCGAGCAACTGCGTCACCGCCGGATTCAACGCCGGGTTGATGTTGGCTTGCACCAATGCGCTACTCTCTGCGGCAGCAAGCCACTGACGGTTGATTTCGAACAAAGCATCTTCAATCTCCGCTGCGCTCCCGCTGTAATCCGCATTGGCCGCTTGTACGGCGGCGATCAACGTGCTGTCTAGCGCCATCGTTCGCAGTAATACCAGTTGCTCAACCAGAGCATCGGCGATGAAACCCATCCGGCCATCTGCCAGGGCTACCATTTTGGCGCCGACCTCCTCCCGCACGCGAGCGCGCAACACGCCGGCATGAATGAAGGTGGCAATCCCCAAGGTCAGCGCGACGATGACGATGATCGTCACCAGCGTTTTGTAGAAAACGGGCCACTTTCCGAACTTGAACAGCGTCGTTAAGCCAGTCATCGTTTTATGTCCTTCAGACGATTCTCCAGGAATCCGCGCGCTAGACGGCGCGTTATGCTGCGCCGCCATTATGAGGCGCGGGCGCGTCGCCATCCCCCGGCGCGCCGCCCGGCGTGAAGCGCGGCGCCAGGCGCACCGACACGCGCGCCAGGTCCAGCGCGTCGCGCAATTCGCGGGCGGCGTTCCGCAACACCGCCTCGACATCCAGGCGCTCGCGCATGCCGCTGATGGCCTGCGCCGCAATCTGTCCGCGGGTGGCCGCGCGGCGCGATTCTTCCAACAGGCGGGCGCTTTCCAACGCCGCTCCCAGCCGGGTCGCCACTTGTTCTACCAGCACGACCACCTCGGCAGACACCTCCGCATCGTCGAAACGCAGGTCGAGCACTCCCAGCACTTCGTTGCGCACCCGGATGGGCACACTGAGCGCGCCCAGCGTCTTGCCGGTCTCCTCGTCGACCTCAACGCTGCTCGTCGAGACAACGCGGGTGGCGACGGTCTTCTGCTGTTGCAGGGCGGCCTCGGCTTGGGGCGACACATCGGTCGCCGGTTCGACGTCGATCAGGCGATAACGATAGCCAAAGGACTGGCGATAGTTCTCCAGGAAGGTGCGCCACGATTCGCGGGTCAGTTGGCCGGTCGCCAGTTCGAGTTCGCGCATGTTCTGTTCCATGCGGCGCAGCAGGCGGGCGTTTTCAATCGCGTTGGCGAGTTGGTCGGCCATCGTCTGGAGTGTGGTGATGTCTTCCTGGGTGAATGCGCCCGGTCGCGTATCCTGGATGGTCATCGCGCCAATCACGCGCCCTCGACTGAGCAAAGGCAGCGCCAATTCGGAGCGCGTCTCCGGCAGCAAGGGATTCCGACGATGCGCGGCTTCGCGCTGGGTGTCAAACGTGATCTGCGCCTCGCCCTGCGCAACGCACGCGCCGATCATCGAAGCGCCGCCGACCTCCAGCCGGTGATTGCGCGCCAGCATCACGCGCCCGGCTTCGCCGGTACCGGCGCGCAAAATGGCCCAACGCTGGCTTTCATCGACCAGGAAAATACCGGCATAATACAGATCGAACCGCTCGCGAATCAAATCCACCGCCTGCGGCAGCAATTCATCCAACGTGAGGATAGACGTCGTCACCCGCGAGATTTCCGCCGCCGCGAGGAGCCGTGAAGCGCGCCGTTGAATATCCGAGAGCAGGCGCTGCGT
>DAOUAY010000183.1:0-11428 GCA_034432995.1 Anaerolineae bacterium
GATGGCGCACCGCTGGCGGCGTTGGTGAACACCATCTTGAGCCAGAACACCAATGACCGCAACCGCGACATCGCGTTTGCGGCGTTGCGAACGCGATTTCCGACATGGGAGGCCGTGCGCGATGCTCCCACCGATGCCGTCATCGACGCCATACGCCCGGCGGGGTTGGCGCCCACCAAAGGGCCAAATATCCAGGCGGCGCTACGGCAGATTACCGCAGAGCGTGGCGAGCTATCGCTGGATTTTCTGGACATGCTATCATTGGAAGAGGCTCGCCAGTGGCTCACGAAGCTCAACGGGGTCGGTCCCAAAACTGCGGCCATCGTTTTGCTGTTTGCGTTGGGGCGGCCGGCTTTCCCGGTCGATACACACGTCCATCGCGTTACCCGGCGGCTGGGGTTGATCCCACAGAACACGTCGCGGGAAAAAGCGCACATCCTGCTCGAAAGCCTCATCCCGCCGGAGTTGTACTGGACACTCCACATCAACCTCATCGCGCACGGCCGGCAGGTCTGCCATGCGCGCCCACCCATGTGCGCTGAATGTCCGTTGCAGACCCACTGTGCTTTTTATCAGACATCACAAGAAGGAGGTCGATCCATATGAAGAGCACCAAGACGCCGAGATTTGGCCTGCTGCCTTATCAAGCCCTCGCCAAACATTGGTTTGGCCCGGCGTTGTGGCTCGTCCCCGCCGGGATTTTGCTGTGGTGGGGCGTGCCGCAGGCTCCCCAACTTGAACAGCGTTACCCCTTTCTCGGATTCGTGGTCAGCGGCATCAGCCTCCTGATCATCCTCTATACGTTCCTGGCCCGGCGCGCCCACGTCAGTTGCCACAAGAACAATTTCGTCATCCACACCCCTTTTTACCCCATCGCTTTTTCATACCAACGTATGGAAATGGTGCGTCCGATGGAATTCAAAACGATCTTCCCACCGGAAAATGAAAAGAACTCACGCTGGCGTTTATACAAGAACATCTGGGGCAAAACGGTCGTTGTGATCAACATCAAGGGTTACCCACTGCCCAAGTGGTGGCTGCGCATGTGGCTGCATCCCTATCTGATGCACCCGCGCGAGACAGCCTTGGTGTTGCCGGTTGAAGATTGGATGGGCCTGTCGCGCAGCCTGGAGTCCCTGCGCAGCAACTGGCGCGAAACTCAACTGCAACGCCGGCCCGGCTAAGACGCACGCACTACATTGCACATATTGTGCCGAATGCAAAATGTTTAGGTCTGACAATTCCTTACGATCTTTTCCACATGGGTTTCCACAGTCTGACCCATACTTGTAGGGGTGACGAGAGCGCCATACCGCATATGTGCCGTATAAAAATAATGTTTTCCACACGGGTGGATGCAAGATTAAAACTAGGCGCTTTTTAAGATAAAAATAGGGTTTGGAGATTGCTTGTTTCGTGCTTTTTTGGTAAAATGTATATGGTCACTGTGGAGGGGAAGGGGATAGTTTCCTCATGACCACGCCCTTTGCACAAAGGCATCAATCAGTTGAGCCAGTGACCACCCTTTTTTGCGACCAGTTTGACCGATGCTGTTGCCCTTGCGTAATTATCTCAAATAGGATTGCGTATTTCGATGAACTCACAAAGGTTATGGCAGGCGACCCTGGGTGAATTGGAACTCCAAATGACCCGGGCAACTTTCGACACCTGGCTTAGGGACACGCACTGCATTGGCATGGAGAATGGCGACACCCTGGTGATCGGGGTCAAAAATGGCTATGCCGTCGAATGGTTAGAGAATCGCCTCTACCCGGTAATCCAGCGCACCCTATGCCGCCTGACGCAACAGGAAGAAATACGGGCGCGCTTCGTGGTCTGGCAAGCCAAACGCAACAACGGAAACGGCAACGGTCATGGCGAGCTTCCAGCCCTGATCCAGGAGGAAACCATGCCGCTTCCGGCTCCGGCGCGTGATCCCGGTCTGAATTCCAGTTATACCTTTGAGAGTTTTGTCGTCGGGCCGAGCAACCGGCTGGCCCAGGCGGCATCGCAAGCCGTCGCTGAAACCCCGGCCCGCGCATACAACCCGCTGTTTATCCACGGCGGTGTAGGGTTGGGGAAAACTCACCTGCTCCATGCTATCGGGCACGAGTGTTACCGGCGCAATATGCAGGTCCTCTATGTCTCTTCGGAAACGTTTACCAACGATCTGATCGAAGCGATCCGCACGCACACCACCGAGTTGTTCCGCGAAAAATATCGCACGGCAGATGTTCTGCTGGTCGATGATATCCAGTTCATCGCCGGGAAAGAAAGCACCCAAGAGGAATTTTTCCATACGTTCAATGCGCTGCGCGATACTGGGCATCAAATCGTTCTCAGTAGCGACCGGATTCCCAAGGCCATGGTCACCTTGGAGGAACGCCTGCGCTCGCGCTTCGAATGGGGATTGATCGTCGATATCCAGTCCCCGGATTACGAGACGCGCGTCGCCATCCTGCAATCCAAAGCCCAACGACTGCACGTCGACGTGCCCAATGAGTTGTTGAGTTACATCGCCACCAATGTCGAGAGCAACATCCGCGAACTTGAAGGGGCGCTCAACCGCGTGCTGGCGATGGCGCGCCTCACCAATTTGCCCTTGACACGGCAGATCGCCGAAAATGCGCTCGCCGACCTGTTGCCTCATCATCCCGAAATCTCAGCCGGACAGATCCTCAGCACCGTGGCGACCTACTACGGCATCAGCGAGGAGGAGTTACGCAGCGCGCAACGCAATCGGCGCATCGCCCAACCGCGCCACATCGCGATGTACCTACTGCGCGAGGAAACCGACGCCTCGCTCCCCCAAATCGGCGCCGAGTTAGGCGGGCGTGATCACACCACCGTGCTCTATGGTTACGAAAGAGTTCGTGCGCGCCTGGAACACGATGATCAGCTCAAACGCGAAGTGCTGACCATCAAGAGCCACTTATACGGCCAGAATTGAGTCACCGTTGAAGCCACGGCGGGATTTTGGGATGCCGAATCCAAAATCCCGCTTTTCGTTTTACCCTCTGGTTATGATGCAAAAGTAGGGCGGTTTGTGGTACAATAGCGCCGATACCCATTCACAAAGGCCAATACGATGACCATCATTGACACACTACTGGCAGCTTTGCCCCTGGCGCTTATCATCGTCCTGATGATAGGTTTTCATTGGAGCGGCGCGAAAGCCGGCGCCGCCGGATGGCTCGCTGCCCTGGTCATCGCTGTGCTGCGTTTTGCGGCCAATGTGGAGTTTCTTTTCTGGGCGCAGATCGATGCGTTCTTCCGTGCGGCGCAAGTGTTGTACATCATCTGGGGAGCGCTGTTTTTCTTCCGCATCACCGAAGCCAATGGCGCACTGAGTGCGATGTCCACGATGCTTCGGCAAATTTCGCCCGACAGGACGCTGCAGGTTCTCATCATGGGATGGGCCTTCAGCTCATTCCTACAAAGTGTAGGTGGCTTTGGCGTACCGATGGCAGTGGTCGCGCCTATCATGGTCGGCATCGGCTTCGAACCGCTCAGCGCCGTGATCTTGCCGGCGGTAGGTCATTCCTGGTCCATCACCTTCGGCTCGCTCGGCGCTTCGTTCGAAGCATTGAGGACGGCGACCGGGCTGGAAGGAGCAGTCATTGCGCCGGAGATGACCATGATGCTCGGCATCGCCTGCTTTCTCGCCGGATTTTGTGTGCTGTGGGTGGCCGGTGGACGACCAGCAGTGCGCGCCGGACTATGGCCGATGCTCTTGATGGCCCTGACGATGAGTGGGGTGCAATACCTTTCGGTACGCGCCGGACTCTACAATATCGCCTCGGTGCTGGGCACGCTGGCCGGTCTGACGATAGGCGTCATCTGGGCCAGACTGCACAAAGAGACGGGCGGCCCTGAAACAAGTGTCGATCCGTGGACCAAATATCTGATCGCCGTCTGGCCCTACGTCCTGTTGTTGATCATCATCTTCGGCGCCAGCTTCATCCGACCGCTGGCTGAATGCCTCGACAGGGTCCAGATACAGGCCGCCATTCCACAGATCACTCTCACCAATGGTCAGACGATCACCGCCAGCAAAGTGAAGGCTCTCTCGATTTTCGGCCATGCCGGCGCCTTGTTGTTCTACACCGGCTGGCTGACGCTCTTGATCTCCAAGTTGCAAGGGAGACTGTCGCCGGGCGCTGGCAAGAAAATCGGCGCCGGCATGGTGCGCAGTGGCTGGACATCGACGCTGGGAATTCTGACGATGGTCGGGATGGCCACCACTATGGAGAGAGCCGGCATGGTGTCACTCCTGGCCCAAGCCATGGCCGCCATGGCCGGCGGGTTGTATCCATTAGTCGCGCCCTTTATCGGGGCGCTGGGCGCTTTCATGACGGGCAGCAACACGAATGCCAATGTGCTGTTCGGCGCGTTCCAACAGCAGGTCGCCCAGACTTTGGGGTACACGATCCCGCTGATTTTGGCCATCCACAATGTCGGCGCCTCTGTAGGCTCGGTCTTTGCCCCGGCGAAGATCATTATGGCCTGCAGCACAGTGGGTTTGACCGCCAGGGAGGGGGAAGCATTGCGCCGCATCACCAAGTACGGCCTCGTCATGATCAGCATCCTGGCAATCCTGGGATTGTTGATGACAATGGCGCGATAACATTAGATTTTGCTACCAGGCCATGCAAAAGTCATAGTATCTTAATGCTGCTGTAACTTGAATCCCCTCCGTCTCAACGTATAATAGGGATAAATCTATTGGGATCGGCAATGACCCTTGCCAAGGTGCAGACGAACAGAATTCACACCTTTGTAAGGATACCTGAATAAAGTGAAAGTGAGTGCGCTATGGAGCCGAATCAAATTTTGATCGTTGATGATGACGTCGACGCGTTACGCCTGGTGGGGATGATGCTGGAACGCGAGGGGTTCAAAATCCTCGCAGCCGCGTCAGGCCAACAGGCAATCGACAAGGCCATCGCTGAACAACCAATCCTCATCATCCTCGATGTGATGATGCCCGACATGGATGGGTACCAGGTAGCGACCCAACTCCGCAAACACCCAGCCACGGAAACGATTCCCATCTTGATGTTCACCGCCAAAACCGCGGTGAACGACAAGGTGGCCGGCTTTCAGGCTGGAGCCGACGATTACCTCACCAAACCGGTACATCCCACTGAACTCGTCTCACGGGTGCAGGCGTTGCTCCAGCGCAGCCGCCGCGCCGGCACTGAAGTCGGACGTGGACAAGTCATCGGTTTTCTGCCGACCAAGGGCGGCCTCGGCACGAGTTCACTCGCGCTGAACGTCGCTCTCGAATTGAAGAAGGCCTATCCCGACAAACAAACGGTCCTGGTGGAACTGCACGACGGCAAAGGCACGTTGGCGCTGCAACTGGGCATGAATGTACCGGGTGGCATCCAGACACTGGCCGGGCGGCCCATCGCTCAGCTCAACAAGGATTTTATGAACGACAATCTCGTGCGGCACACCTCAGGACTGCACCTGCTGTTGAGCACCCACCAGCCCTCGGGGACAGGCCAGAAACTTACGCGCGAATTTGTCCGTACCGTGCTGCGGCTGCTCAGCACCGATTACGATTACATTCTGCTAGACTTGCCCGCAGCGCTGGATGAAGCGACCGCAGAAGCCCTGCGTATGGCAGGTGACATCATCCTCACCCTGGATGCGAACCGTATCGGGCTGCTCCTGGCGCAGGCGATGCTCGAAGGCCTGGATCGCTACAACATCGGCGCGTACAAAGCGAAAATCGTGCTCATCAACCGCACGCCTGTTGCCGCCTCCTTGAACCGCCAGGACATCGAAAACGCTCTGCAACACACGATGATTTGCAGCATCCCGCCCGTACCGGACCTGGCATACGAGAGCGCGCAAAGTGGTCGTCCGATGGTCTTGATCCAACCGCGCAGTCTGGTCGCTCAACAAATACGCTTGATCATTCAAACCATCGTGGGCAAAGTAGAACCGTAAATAGAGACTGCCATGGAAGAAACCTGTGAGTCTTTGAAAGAGAGCATCATCACCCTGGAGCGGCTCCTCCACATCAGCCGGCACTTGAACTCGACGCTCGAAATGCGCCCGCTGCTCCAGCAAATCGTGGAATCCGCCCGCGACCTCACCGATGCCGATGGCGCGTCGATCCTGCTGATGGAGAACGATGACACCTTGCGCTTCGCCGCGGCGTGCGGGCCAGATGCCAATCTGCTGGAGATCACCGAGGTGCCGCTAGATAACAGCCTCGCCGGGTGGGTAGTCAGAAACCGCCAGATGCTGATTGTCGAGGATGTGCTATCCGACCCCCGGCATTTCGTCATCCAGAGCGTCGATCCTACCCAATCTTTACTGGCCGTGCCGATGCTCTTCGGCGACCAGATCATCGGCGTTTTGGAGTCGGTGGCCACCAAGACGCGCCACAGCTTCACCCACCAGGACATCGAAACGTTGGAAACGCTCGCCAGCGTCGCGGCGGTGGCCGTGCAAAATGCGCGCCTCTTCGAGCAAAGCGACTGGGTCGCCGAGGTTGTGCACGAGATTCGCACCCCACTGACGGCCATCCTCTCCTACGCCGATCTGCTGCAGCGCCCGGACATCACCGACGCGATGCGCGCGCAATTCGTCACCATCATCCAACAAGAAACGCAGCGCGTCAACGCGCTGGCTACCCAGTTTCTCGACCTGGCCCGCCTGGAGTCTGGACGCATTCGTATGGCGCAGCACCGCTTGTGTATCGGCGAGATTATGAACGCAGCCGCCAACACCATCCGCCCCACGGTCGCCAACAATCGCCAGAACCTGTGCGTCGAATTTCCCGCTGATCTACCCTGCACCGTCGGCGATGATCAACGGATCCACCAGGTGCTCCTCAATCTACTCAGCAATGCGGCGAAGTATTCCGACCCCGGCGATACCATCACCCTCGCGGCCAAAGTGACCGACCTCGAAGTGCTGATCTCCGTGACAGACACCGGGCCGGGCATCCCAGAAGATCAACTGCCGAAGCTGTTCCACAAATTCTCCCGCCTGCCGGGCAAGGAACGCCAGGTTACCGGGACAGGCTTGGGGCTGGTGATCGCGCGCCAGATCGTCGAGGCGCACAACGGCAAAATCTGGGCCGAAAGCGAAGTGGGCAAAGGGACGACCTTCTACTTTTCCCTGCCCCTTATCGCGCCAGATAACGCCAGGTGAACCCCGCCACCGCGCAACCGGCTCCCACCCTCACGTGGCAAATCCAACCGGTATAGCGCTTGATGTTGCGCGCATTTCTAACTTTACATTCTTAGAAAGTATGGTAGAATCAATCTGCCTGTGAGCCAAGCGCTCTCGGGTTTTTCTTTTATAAAACCAATTCACCTCAACGACAATTACCAGGATTTAGAGGAGCAGCGTTATGAGCAATCGCCCGGTATACCTCACACCGGAAGGTCGAGAAGCACTAGAACAAGAGTTGAATTATCTGAAGACAGTTCGCCGCCAGGAGGTGGCGAATCGTTTGCATGAGGCGCTCGGTGAGGGGGAACTAATCGAAAATGCCGAACTTGAGGATGCGCGCCGCGAACAATCGTTCGTGGAAGGCCGCATCCTGACGCTGGAAGAGCAATTGCGTAAGGCGATTATCATCGAAGGCAACCATCCCAGTGGCGTGGTTGGCGTGGGCAGCCACGTGACCGTCCAGGAACGCGGCGTGGATGAGCCGGAGGAATACCACGTCGTGGGTTCTGCCGAGGCCGATCCCGCGCGCGGCAGAATCTCCAACGAGTCGCCGCTCGGCAAAGCGCTGCTGGGTAAGCGCATCGGCGATAAGGCCGTGGTCCAGGCGCCAGATGGGGACATTGTTTTCGACATTCTCGCCGTTAACTAATAAATCGCGTACAAATCAAACAAGCCCATACAGAGCGTATGGGCTTGTTTGATAAAAGGCGCCACTTTCGACTTGGGACTTTGGACTTGGGACCTTGGACTTGAGACTATTCGAAGGAGTCAGCCGTGGAATTCAATGAACTGGAACGCCAACGTATCGAGAAACTAGAAAAACTGCGCGAGGCCGGGGCTGAACCTTACCCGCGGCGGGCCTATCGCACCCACACCACCCGGGCCGCGCTCGAAGCCTTCGTTGCCGCCGAGGGCAGTAGCGATGCCCCACCCATCGTTACCGTATCCGGACGCATCATCAGCATCCGGGTGATGGGCAAGGTCGCCTTCGCGCACATCGAGGACGAGAGCGGTAAACTGCAACTCTTCATCCGGCAAGACGAGGTCGGGGACGAGAGCTACACACTGTTCAAGAAAGCATTCGACATCGGCGATTTCGTCGAGGCCGGCGGCCCCGTCGTCCGCACACGCACCGGGGAAATCAGCGTCCAGGTCAAAACACTGCGTATGTTGGCGAAGGCCATCACGCCGCTGCCCATCCCGAAAGAATACGCGGACGCCGAAGGCCACCTCACGCGCTACAGCGCCTTCTCCGACATCGAAGAGCGTTACCGCCAGCGTTACGCCGACCTGGTCGTCAACCCGCAGGTCCGCGAGGATTTCCGCACCCGCTCGCGGCTGATCAGCGCCCTGCGCGCCTGGCTCGACGATCACGGCTACCTCGAAGTCGAGACGCCGATCCTGCAACCGCTGTACGGCGGCGCAGCGGCGCGCCCATTCACCACCTATCACAACCAGCTCAAGCAAAATCTCTACCTGCGCATCTCGTTCGAGCTATACCTCAAACGACTGCTCGTCGGGATGTACGAGCGCGTCTACGAGATTGGCCGCGACTTCCGCAACGAGGGTGTGTCGTTCAAGCACAATCCTGAATTCACCCAGCTCGAATTCTACTGCGCGTACACGGATCTGTTCGGCGTCATGGAAACCGTCGAACAATTGATCGCCTACACGGTGGAACGTGTTCTGGGCAGCGCCACGCTCACCTACCAAGGTCATGAAATTACGTTCACGCCGCCCTGGCAGCGCGTGACACTGCGCGAGTTGATCCTCACCCACACCGGCATCGACTACGTGGCGTTCCCCGATGCGGACACGCTACGCGCCGAGATGCGCCGCCGGGGTTACGACGCCGCCAGCAACGCCACCTGGGGTCATCTGGTGGATAATTTGCTCTCGGAAGCAGAACCGCAGCTCATCCAGCCCACGTTCGTCCACGACTACCCGGTCGAAATTTCGCCGCTGGCCAAACAGAAATCAGACGATCCCACCCACGTGGAGCGCTTCGAACTCTTCATCGGCGGTATGGAGATGGGCAATGCCTTCACCGAGTTGAACGATCCCTTCGAACAGGAACAGCGGTTCTTTCAACAGGGGCGCGATTACGAAGCCGGAGATGAGGAAGCGCAACCGATGGACGAGGATTACCTGCGCGCGCTGAAGTACGGGATGCCGCCCAATGGCGGGTTCGGCTTGGGGATCGACCGCCTCGCCATGTTGCTGACCAATCATCGTGCGATCCGCGACGTGCTCCTCTATCCACACCTGCGCTCGCGCGACTGACCCGCACACAGAAAAAGTCGGATGTAATTTGCTCGCATCCGGCTTTTTTGTTTACAGCAAGCCCTGTACTTCAGCATCCAGCCGGTGGTAGAACGCTTCCATATAACGGTGGCGCTCCTGGGCGATAGCCCGGCCTTCATGGGTGTATAACCGTTCCTGGATGCGGGAGAGCTTCACCACGAACTCATGGACCGGGGTATGGGCGGCATCGTCGCCGTTGGCCTCCCAATGCGCCAGATCGACGACCTCCATCGGCGCCCACAGCCGCTGTTGGTGCGCGCCGCCATACGCAAACGCCCGCGCAATGCCGATCGCGCCAATTGCGTCCAACTTGTCCGCGTCGAACAGCACCCGCGCCTCCAACGTCGCCGGTTCCGGCGCGACGCGAAAGCGATGCGCAGCAATCGCGTGGACCACAGCTTCGATCCACGCCGCCGCATGTCCCCGCGCCGATAGGTAGGCTCGCGCCCGTTCGGCGGCCACCGCGGCATGATTCTGCCCGCCGGCATCGGCCTCGCTCCGTCCCCAATCGTGCAACAGCGTTGCTGTATGCACCACCTCCAGGTCGGCGCCCTCCGCCCGGGCAACGCGCCCCGCCAGCGTCAACACGCGCAGGATATGATCGAAATCATGCACGCTATCGGCGCCCGCATACAGACGACGCGCCTCGTCAATGGTCAAAAGCTCTAGTCCAGTCCCCATTATCCCTCCCTATCGCAACAAAAAACGAGCCTTGCGGCTCGTCTGTTTACCGGATCCGGCTCGCCTGTTACGGCAGATAAATCAACGGGTTGGTGGGGTAGCCGTTGTAACGAATTTCGTAGTGCAGGTGCGGCCCGGTCGAATTTCCCGTGCTCCCCATCGCGCCGATGACCTCGCCCGCGTAGACCGTTTCGCCTTCGACGACGAAAATGCGGCTCAGGTGCGCGTAATAGGTCTGGAAGCCGTTGGCGTGATCCAGCACGACCAGATAGCCATACCCGATATCCGTCCAGCCGGCGAAACTCACATAGCCGCCATCCGAAGCCACAATCGCCGCTCCCACCGATGCACCGATGTCGATGGCGCGGTGACCGTACCAATAGCCCTGCGTCAATACGCCGGACGCCGGCCAGTAGAAAATGCCCGCGCCGGTCACAACGGTCTGCACCGGGCCTTGATAGGTCGTCACCTCGCGCGCCACATACGGCTTGGTGCCACCGGGGACGATCAGTTTATCGCCCACGGCCAACTGCCCACCTGCCGGGAGCGTATTGAAGGCGCAGGTGGCAATGGCCTCGACGGCGACTTTGTACTTCTCGGCCAGAGATTCGAGCGTGTCGCTGACTTCGACCGTGTGATAAACGCCATCGATGGGCAGAATCGTCAGAATTTGCCCCACCTGCAGGAGATCGGGCATCTTCTCCATCTCTGGATTCGACCACATCAACGTCGTCGGCTGTAAGCCAAACGATTGCGCGATCAACTCAGCGGTATCGCCCGGCTGCACCGCGTAGGTGATAATCTCCAACCGGGGGCGTTCGGGGATGGCCGTGTGCGCCTCGACCTGACGGGTGATGCCGGTGTTCCCCCCACCGCGGTAGTACGAACGCGGCGTCGACGTGGTGAGTGCGGCAGCGTTGGTGCTCGCATTCCGTGAAGCGAGGTCACTCGCGGCCTGGGAAGCAGAGACTATAAAATCAAATCTCATACTGCCCAGGACGACAAACAGCACCAGAATCAGCGCGAGCGCAACGTGCGAGGCCATACGGCCCAGTACAGGGCGCTGCGCTTCGCGGTCGCCGCGCCAGCGCCACACCCACACGGCAAAGCGCGTGAAAAAGCGAATCAGGGGGGGGATATGCCAGGCAAGGCTATCCCGTTGGGGAGGCTTGGCTGGCATACTCATGGTTCGAAAAGCTGGGGATTCTGAGGAGCGCCGTTGAGACGGATCTCGTAGTGCAGG
>DAOUAY010000184.1:0-2766 GCA_034432995.1 Anaerolineae bacterium
GCTGCACGGGTCGGACGCCGGCGTGCTGAAGGAGAACACATAATTGGCCGCCATGTTGTTCGGCGTGCCGTCCTGATCGGTCACTTGAGCGGCAAAGATGGTCGTCGTGCAGCTTTCATTCAACGCAAAATCCGCATTGGGGTTGATGGTGAAGATGGTCGGCCCGCCGCTGACCGCGGTGTCGGCCACGTTGCGCGTGCCGCTGCTGGTGCAGACGATCTGGAACCAGTTGCCGCTGACGGTCACCGGCTCGCTAAAGGTAACTTGGATATTCGTGGCGATAGCAACACCGGTCGCGCCGTTGGCCGGGACGGTGCTGCTGACGGTGGGGGCCGCGTCAGACGGAGGAGTACATGCTGAACTTGAATTCTGTGGGTTACTGCTCCCATCATTGTACAAGAAATCATTGGCGTTGTTGTCGGTATCAGTTGTATTAACGCCAGCGGCTTTGCGCTCATAACTCTGACCTTATTTTTGCGCAAATAGAAACCACTTCTATTTCTGAGTGCAAACAGGAGCGGTTTCTAATCGCTTGAGTCAGCCAGAACAGTACTTTACCAAGCACATAGCCAGCTCCTCGGCAAATTGGTTTTGAGATAGCAGGTCGATCTGGACCTGGTTTTCGGCCAGGGCGACCAAGCCGGGCATCCTGAGCAAATCACGCACGATGCGTTTTGGGCCATACCCGGCGAAAGATGAGCCTGCCAGCCCACGGTGGGCAAAGTCAGCCAGCAGGTTGTGCGCCAGGTCGGTGAGCAAGATGTAGCCTTGCTGACCGGTAAAACTACGCTTACGCCGTGCTTCCAGGCTCAAGCCGGATTTGTCATTGCGAAATTGCTCGACTTCGGCGCCACCCCGGTCATCGTAGCGGCGCAGAAAGCAACTTTTGGAAGGCAACGCCAGGGTCGAAACGTAGTAGCTGTGGCAAAACTGCTCGTCTTGCCAACGGCGCTTCACAAAGACGCGCACTGGACGCCCATAATCGGTCGGCGGCGCCACTTCGCCGAGCCAGGCATGTGCGGCATACGGGTCCCAGCGCTGAACCTGCCGGGCTAAGGCTTCGGCCCGCCGGTTGGACATCCCCTTGGCCAGGATGTGGTAGCCCCGGGCGAGCAGCCAGATCAACTGTTCATCCGAGCCAGCGCCACCATCCAGGCGCCAGACGGTGCGTTTGCGTTGCTCCGGCGTTAACTCTAAAGCAGTTTCGGTCGCTTCGACCGCAGGCTGCAGGCAATGCACGGTATGATAGTTGCCGGGATAGACTGCTGACCAGATGGTTTCGCCTTCCTGGATCGCACTCGCGCGGGCCAACTGCCTGCCACGCTCGTTTTTTTACCGGCAAAGTAGCCTTTTTGGCTGGCTTCGGCCTGGGGTCCGCAGGGCAGACCCGACAAATCAAAGTCCAGCCACAGGTAACGGCGCCAGTCGCGGGTGCGTACCCGGCTCAGTGGCTGCCAGATTTGCCCCACACTGGTGCGCAACTCATCAATGTTCTTTAGAGTTAGCGCATCCAGCGTGCGCGACAAGCTGGATTGGTCAGCCAGACGCGGGATTCCCAACACCGCTGCCAATACCCGCTCCTGTCTCAGATGGGGATTGACTTCTGAAAGTGTCTCACATCCGGCGAAGATACTGAGCAGAATCTGTTCCAGCTTGCTGGCAGGCGCAAAATCGCGCTGGCGCATCGGAATCTGCACATGATGCAGGGGAGCGAACAAATTCTTCTGTTGGTAATGTGCAAAAAGAGCTACCAAGGGCGCATAGCAAGTGTTCGTGAGTGTTTCGGTAAAGCCAATTTTGATGTCCATGGGGCTATCCCTTCAGGTGGTAAGTCAAAAGCAGTTTCTGAAGGATACACCCAATCAGCAAAGAGCGCCTCTTGGTGGCGGCTACAGACGATTAGAAATGTCGCCTGTTTGCATCGTCAGCCCGCAGACGGGCGTCTTAGAATAGAGACCGTCGCTGCTTGCGCAAAAACAAGGTATGAAATCTACCAGCTGAATACGCGAGGCAGCCAGGCTTGGCCCCCATTTGATGCGGGAACGGCGCTCCGTGAGCTGTTCACAGCATTTCGCGTTGATTTACAACAGACGCCAGCCCTCCCATGGCTGCCTCGTCGCTGAACAGGAGAGACGACTTATGAAGTATACGTATTCGGGTGTCGCCAGACTGGGCAGGGGAATCGAAGTGTTTGGCGGCACGATGGCGTTTCTGCTCTCGACGGTGGCGGCTGTAGGAATTCCGGTCGGCGCGGCGCTAAACGGAGATGTGCGATCAGCGCTGAACCTGATCTGCTTTGGTCTGTGGTTCGTGGTTGTTGGGTGGACAATTGGTTCAGTCTTGGTGAACGGCTATCCCGACATCTGGGTTGAAGATGACCATCTCACAATCTCGATGTTCTTGTTTGTGAAAGCGAGGATCCGCTGGACGGACGTTGTGGATATGCGGAACGTAAGTTGGCCGCTGCGGCGCACAGTCGTCCGAGTCAGGCGAATTACGCCCTTTCACCGCGTTATAGGTTGGATCTATGGAAGAACTATTTTGCCCAGCTTTGCGATTCGTCCGGAAATCGATCATTATGCGTTGTTGATCCAAAGCATCGCAGCGAGGCTCCAAACCGAAACCGATGAGAAGTCATAGGCAAACGCCAGTTCGTGCGCACATACCGGCGGCAACCGTCGCCAGGAGTTACATCCACGGCGGCCAGCGAGTTGCCC
This sequence comes from Anaerolineae bacterium, assembly GCA_034432995.1. GTDB lineage: Bacteria > Chloroflexota > Anaerolineae > B4-G1 > SLSP01 > DSWT01. Next base: position 2,718 of record DAOUAY010000184.1, read on the forward strand.
TGCGTCAGAACGGCGTGCTATAGCGCGCAGCCTCCCCCTGGGGGACTAC
>DAOUAY010000185.1:0-3122 GCA_034432995.1 Anaerolineae bacterium
CGATCCACCAAAGCGCCTACGAATGGCCCCAGAAACACCTGCGGGAGCATCGCGATCAACGTCATCCCGGCTAAGACGGTGGCTGAGCCACCACTCTCTTTGGTCAGCCACCACACCAGGGCAAATCCGCCTACCTGGCTGCCCACCAGGGATAACGCCTGCCCGCCCCAGATGGTGAAGAAGGGGGCGACCCAGCTCTTGTTCGATTCCGTCTGTGCGCTCTGTTGCGCGCCAGTGTGACTCAATGCACCTTCATCCATATTGCACTCTCCAGCCTGATGTAATTGAATTACGAGTAATATTGTAACATTGTCTCTCGGTTTGTCAAGGCTGGGGAGTGAATAATTTTTATTATGAAAGCATAATTCTTAATATATCGGTAAATTTTGATGATTTGAATCTGCCTTTTGATGAAGAAAATCAAACCCCTCAAGGATTCACTGAAACACTCTTCTTCGACTTCTCAAGGATATTGAAGACCATGATCCCTGTAAAAAGCAGCGTGCTGAGAAGCAAGACCCCACCGCAGAACGTGGTAAACCAACCCTGTTCTTCGCGAACTTCGACACTCTCACCGCGCCCGCGCAAGAAGGTGGCAAGTTGCTCTTGTGCCTGGTGGGCGCTGTTATAGTGGCTGAACTCGAAATCACGATGAACCCCAGACACAGGAGGCCGATGAGAGCGGAGAAGAAGCGGCGTTTCATAGGCCATCAACGACAAACACTTCCGGCTCCTTGCGCGCGCTGTGATTTTCGTACAGCCACGCCGCCGTCCGTAGGATGCGTGGATCCTCCATCACCCGCGCGTTGGTCGGGCAGGCGCGCGTGCACGCGCAGCACTGGATGCAAGCCGCCGCCTGCGTGATCACGGCGTCGTCGACGGTGATGGCCGCCGGCGGGCAGACGGCGGCGCAGTCTCCGCATAGCGTGCAGAGATCGGCGATGGTGATCGGGGTGGGTGGGGTCTCGGTGGAAGGTCGCCGTTCTTTGTAAGGGAAATTGCCGGGAATGGTCGGCGGCGGCAGAGTGTCGAGCGTCGTCTGCGCCAGCTTCTGCCGAATCCGTTGCCCAAAAGCGAAGGCTTTTTCCATGTCGGCGGCATCCGGGCGGCCCACGGCGATGGGCATTGCTTCGGTTGAGTACGAGTGTTCCCCGATAAACGCCGCACCCGCGATGGGAACAAAGTCGCACGCCTCCGCGATGTCCTTCAATTCCAGCAAGGCGTCCTCGAAGGCGCGATTGCCGTAGACGACCGCGAGCACTGCCGGCGTCTTGTTGCCCCGCACCCGGTACAGCCGCTCCACCGCGTCTTTCGGCAACCGCCCGCCGTACACCGGCGCGCCAAGCAGCGCGATGGTTTCCTCGCCGACCTTGAACGTCCGGCCCCGCACACCCGGCGGCGTCAGGTCAAGGTGGACCACATCGCCCAGATCGATCCCTTCGGCGATGCCTGTCAAAACCCGCTGTGTCGTGCGCGTCGGTGAGAAGTATATCAGTTGCGCTGTGCAAATAGTCATCCTTGCCTCCTCCTCGTAAAAAGGGCTTTACTTCAACGCTTGAGGCGGATCACAATCCGCCGTTCCCGCAGCGCCGGATTGTGATCCGGCGTAAGCCTTTTCATGATCGTTGGTATCGAATTCCTTGCTATGTCTTTCCGCACATAGCGATTCTCTTCCCCGTCTGCCGTCTACCGCCTACCGTCTACTTGTCATTCCCACGCACACAGTGATTCCACATACGCCGCCGACCCGTCGCGCAGCCAGCCGTCGAGTTGCGCCACCTCTTTGAGTTGCTGCCCGCGCAGGCGATGGACGACGACGTACTGCGTCGTCATACCCGGCAGCGCGGTCATATCGCCCCAGAGCTTCTCGAACTGCGCCACGGGGAACACGTCCTCCTGCCCGTGGCCCCAACGCTTCTTCACGTCTTTGAGCGTGATGTAGGTGGGCATCCGCGCTGCGACAATACGCACGGCTTCGTCGATCTTCGCCGCGTGCGACGCGCTTCCCGCCAGATGCGCCGCATGGAGATCGTCGCGCGTCAGCCCGAAAAGATCGAGCAATTTGTCGATGCTGATCCACATCGTATTGCTGTTGTAATACGAGAGTTTGAACTCGTCCTCTTCGCGCGGCAGCGCCATCCCTTCGATGAGTCGCAGATTGCCGTCCACGCGGGCCAGCCCACCGCCGCGATCTTCTACGCGCCGCGTGATGACCTCGATCGTCATCGTCGCGCCGGAAGTCAGGTGTTGGCCGAGGATCGTCGCATCCACGTCGGTCCCCACCGTGTCGATGTTGTGCAGCATCAGCGTCTCGAGCTGGGGACGTTCGACCAGCATCTTGGCCAGCACGCCGTTCTTGAGCAGGTTGGGAATCTCGAACCAGTGCCCAACGGGGTGCAGGCACTGCTGCGGCACGTTGTCCCGGTAGTCGCTGCCTTCACCCATCTGCTGCGCCCAGCCGATGAGCGCCGCGTGCAGGCTCTCGCGCACTTTCTGCGCCTGCTCGTCGAGCAACTGCTGCGGCATCTCCTCCCAGGCGAAACGCAAATCACGCGTCATCGGGATCAGGCGCAGGCCCACCGCACGTCCCGGCGAGAGGTAGAGCGGCCCGGTGTAACCGTAGTTATCCCGCTGCGCCAAAAAGTCGCGGATCGGCTCGTGCGTCAAATAGCTCGTGGTGATGACGTGCGGCACCGGCATCCCTGCCATCTGCCCCATGCGACGGCTCTTCGCCAGGTGCACCTCGATGAACGAGCGATGCTTCCCGCCCAGCTTGCAGAACGGGTGCAGCGCCTTCACCACGCCCGCCCCGTGCGTCCAGCGGCTCCCTACGCCCGCGGCCAACGTCACCACCGCCACGCGCCCTTCCCGCAACGCCTGTAATCCGTAACCGGTAATTGGGGATTGGGGATTGACGATTGGCAATTCGCAATTCGTAATTCGTGATTCATGATTCATGATTCGTAATTCATGATTCGTAATTCGTGATTCGCCCTCCGTCACATCCCCCGCATACACATCCTCGATGACCGTGCTCGCCGGAAGGCGGTTCTGCGCCAGGCCGATGCGCCCGCTGCGCAGGTCGGCGCGGATTTGCGCGTGCTGGATGCGGTCGAAGCCCA
>DAOUAY010000186.1:0-4611 GCA_034432995.1 Anaerolineae bacterium
GCCAGGTGCGCCGCTGCCGGCCAGGATGAGGATCAGCATCATCTCTTCGGTGGCATAAGCCGTCGAGGAAAGCGCGTCTGAAGCAAAAACGGCTAACGCTTTGATCTTCGTTAGCCGCTCGTGAACCAACTGTGACGTTGAGAGGCGATCGCCAAACAGCAACCGCCGCAGGCTCAGGCCCTTTTGTTTTTGGAATTCAGCCATACATCCTCGGCGTTCGTTCAAATCTGGACATAAAAGATAAAATCTGGTATTCTCACCAGTATGGACAACCCAAAGACAATTGGTGAGATACAAGTGGAAAGATTAGATGACGTTCCGGTCATCTTTGGACATCTACAAAAGGCGCGCATACAGGCGACCATTGACGCGATGATCAAGCCGCACGGCAATTGGCAAGGGTTAAGAAGTCCCGGGTGGGTCATCACCATCTGGTTGATCCACATCCTTTCCGCGCACACGCATTGTATGGACCGCGCGCAAGCGTGGGTGGACCAGCGCCTGTATGGGTTACAAAAGTTGACCGGACAAACGGTGACGGAACTAGATTTCACCGACACTCACCAATTACCGATTACCACTCTCCAAATTCTTGCGGATCAGCTCGATGCGCTGCGCGACGCAGGCGGCAGAGCGCATCCCGTCTTCCGGCGTGTTGAGGACATAATCCAGCAACCGGTCCACAGTGCTCGTCGCCACGTGCATACGGGTGTCGGAGGAAGCATAGTAAATGAAGATGTCGCCGTTAGCGCGGGCGACAGCGCCGTTGCAGAACAAAACATTGGAAACGTCGCCCACGCGCTCCTCGCCTTCAGGCGCCATCAGGTAGCCGCCGGGCCGGGCAATGACCTTGCCTGGATCATCCAGGTCGCACAGGAAGGCGTAGAGCACGTAGCGCAAGCCCGCCGCACACCCACGCACACCGTGGGCGATGTGCAGCCAGCCGGCCGGCGTCTTGATGACGTCACCCGCGCCGTTCTTCAGTTCCTTGATGGTGTGGTAAGCGCGCGGATCCACGATGATCTCTTCCTTGATGTCGGCGTGCGCAATATCGTCCGCCAGGCCAAAGCCAATGCCGCCGCCCTTCCCCGCCTCGATGAAGCTGTCCTGCGGACGGGTGTAGAAGGCATACTTCCCCTGAACGAACTCCGGCAGCAAGACAGCGTTGCGTTGCTGCGCCGAGGTCGTCTTGAGATCGTCGAGTCGCTCCCACATGACCAGGTCACGAGTGCGGGCGATGCCGGCCTGCGCCACCGCACTGCTCAAATCACCGGGCGGCGCGTCGGGGTCCTTGCGCTCGGTGCAGAAGATGCCGTAGATCCAGCCATCTTCGTGCCGCACCACACGCATATCGTAGACATTGACGTCGGGATCGTCCGTCTCCGGCATGACGATGGGGTAATCCCAAAAGCGGAAGCCGTCCACACCCGTCTCGCTTTCAGCCACGGCGAAGAAAGATTTGCGGTCGTAGCCTTCCACCCGGCAGACAAGCAGGATTTTGCCATCCCACTCCATCGCACCAGCATTGAACACGCCGTTGACGCCCATGCGCTCCATCAGGTAGGGGTTGGTCTCCGGATTGAGGTCATAGCGCCAGAAAAGAGGCGTGTGCGCGGCCATAAGTACAGGATATGTCCAGCGGTCAAAGACGCCATTCGACCATGCAGGACTGATCAAGTTTTTGCGTTCGTATAACGCGGTATGTTGCTCGCGCAGGAGCTGAAGCCGCGCTGCAAACGAGGGTCCCATGTTCATTTTTGTACTCCTATGAGGACTGCATGACAAGCAACAGCACAAACTATACCACGGTTTACAAAGGTGTACAATTCGCCACACAGAAAAAGGAACAGATACAAGTGCAACTTATGCCCCAGTTGTCCGACTGATCGTCCAAACCTATTGACACGGCAGAAAAACCATGATATAGTTTAAAAAGATTCCGGTAACGATACCGGTATTGTTACCGGAGAGCCATTCACCGCGGTTAACCCATTATGAAGCGTAATAAAAACTCTCTTACCATTCGGGATGTGGCCGAAGCTTGCGAGGTTTCGATCTCCACTGTATCGCGAGTCCTCAACGACAAGGCCGACGTCTCAGCAGAAACCTACGAAAAAGTGCGGCGCGTGATCGCCGAAATGGGCTATACCTCGAGCCTGGCTGCGACCAGTATGCGCAGCCGGCGCACCAATGTCATTGGGGTTCTGGTCGTTGATCTAGGCGATCCCTTCAGCCTCGAATTGTTCAAAGGCATCGGCAAGGCCATCTACGGCACTGAGTACGATCTGATCGTATACAGCAGCGGGCGGATTGCCGCAACAGCGCAATCCGGATGGGAACATTGGCACCTCTCGCGATTGGATGGCAGTATCACTGACGGGGTATTGGTCGTGACGCCTACAACGGAGGACCTTACCGCCATTTCACCGCTGGTAGCCATCGATCCCCATGAGCATAACGTATACCCGGCTGTCTTGTCGGCTAATCGCGAAGGGGCTGTTGCGGTGATGGAGTATCTGATTGGCTTGGGACATCGACGCATCGGCTTTATCACCGGTCGCCAGGGTCTGGTCAGTTCAAACCGCCGCCAGCAGGGCTATATCGATGCCCTCGAACAGGCAGGATTGCAGGTCGACGCAGCCCTGATCCAGCCCGGCGATTATACCCGGGAGACCGGCTTTCGCTGCGCGCAACACTTATTTACCCTACCGGACCCACCCACAGCGATTTTTGCTGCTAATGACCAATCCGCACTCGGCGTGATCGATGCGGCGAGCACAGCCGGCTTGCACATTCCTGGTCATTTGTCGGTGGTTGGATTCGACAACACCCCCCAGGCGACACGCTCAGTACCCGGGTTGACCACAGTGGACCAGTCTTTGAGCGAGATGGGATATATCGCCACAACGATGTTGATCAAGTTAATGCAAGGCGAACCGCTCGAAGAGCCGGTTTGTAAAGTACCGACTCAGTTAGTGATACGGGATTCCTGCCAAACCATCAAATAAAGTGTAGCGTGCGTTTTCTTTTCTGCGGCGCTCGACGCCGATACCAACAGAAACGAAAGGAGGAAATTGCAGCAACAGGGTTATTTCAGCGGGGCCGTGCTTTCACGCACGATCAATTCGGGATAGAGGACACGCTGTTGCACTGGCATCGTCGAGTTTTGGATCATAGAAACGAGATACTCGATGCTCTGGTGGGCCAAGACTTGCAAATCCTGGCGTACCGTGGTGAGCGGCGGGGTAAAATAGGCAGCCTCGCCCACATCGTCGAAGCCCACGATCGACACATCCTCAGGCACACGAATACCACGCTCGTGCAACGCGCGCAAAGCCCCCAAGGCCATCCGGTCGTTAGCCACAAAAAGCGCCGTAAAAGGTTCGCCGCTGTCCAGAAGTTTCTTGACAGCCACATAACCACTGGGGACCTCGAAATCCCCTTCGACGCTAGGCCCAAGCGACAACCCCTGTGCTTCTAGCATAGCCACCATCGTCTCATGACGCAATCGCGCATCGATGTGCCGTGATTGACCGGAAATTTCGGCGATCTGCCGGTGTCCCAAATCCAGCAGGTGTTGGATGGCTAACTCGCAGCCATGCCGTTGATCAAACACCACCGAAGGGGATTTGATCCCCAGCGCGGCGCCCACCAAAACAAACGGCACGCCGCGACAGAGACTCAGCATTTCATTGTAGGAGAAAAAAGGCGTAGGTGTATAAATAACCAGGCCATCGATCATCCGCGCGGTCAGATCATCCAATGCGGCGCGGATTTCGTCTGGAGCGGCGAAAGGGCTAAGTTCTGAGATAAGCAGGGTATAGCCGAGTTTCCTGGCTTGATAAATCATCGCCGGCAGGGGATCACTGTAGCGGATATCATACATGAGCAATTGCAAGATATACGAACGCCCGGTGGCCAACACCTTAGCTGCCTGGTTAGGACGATAATCGAGTTGGCGGATTGCAGATAGGACACGCTCACGGGTACGCCTGGCAACGTTGGGATGTTGGTTGATGACGCGCGAAACCGTTTGATAAGAGACTCCGGCGAGTTCAGCCACATCGCGCAATGTCGAACGCTTGACCAGTGGTTCTTGCATCATAGCACCTCGGTCCTTGAATTGTGATCCTTCACAGAGTTCATTAACATTATACATTATGTTTAAACTAAATGCAATGGTTTTATAAAGATGTTTCAGAAAAAAAGTTAAAATCAGCGCCTTCGGAGCCGCCCAGATTCGCGAAAATGGGTACAAAACGCGTCAAGGTATTGACTTCTTGAAGGAAATGTGCTATATTATGAGTGTGACCATTCACAATTGACGCGTAAGATTTGTGACGATTGTCTTTCCGAAACCCAAATTTCCTTGGTCAATACTTCTGCTCGATCCCGGAAGAGGAGGTGAGATAAGCAATATAAAAACGCATATACCGCCCAAAGATTAGTTTTTTATTCAGTTTCAACTAAACATATCTGGAGGGAGAAATGAAGGAGAGTAGAAAGAAACTCACGCGCAGAGAATTCCTGCGCAGCGCGGCCGTTTTCACGACCGCGATGGTAGCGACGGCCTGTACCACACCTACACCCCAGGTTATCACAAAACGCGAA
>DAOUAY010000187.1:0-1946 GCA_034432995.1 Anaerolineae bacterium
GCAATCACACCAGCCACACCGGGCGGCAGGATGAGCGTACACAACACCACGACTGATACAGCCTGATACAGACGTCGGGACCAACGCATGGGCATCATTTCGTGACCTCCTGAATTATGTTGGGAATAGCAGTGTTTGCTAAAGCACAAAAAGACAGTCGGATTAACCCGTGGTTGGCCACATTATGACGCAAGGAGTCACACAAACCAATATCGATGTTATGGTTAGATTATACGAGATAAACGAGAAAAATGCAAGTGACTATTCATCACGTCCCTTTCCTTCCTCCATAGTTGCGCTATACTTCCCTTCATCCGTTGATTCCGTTCAATCCGTTGAGCCTTCAGGGAGATCGATTGTGCGCGTCTTGATGCTCTCGAAAGCCTGCATCGTGGGGGCCTACCAGCGCAAGCTGGAAGAACTGGCCGCGCGCGCGCCGGAGATGACGCTCGAGGTCGCCGTGCCGCCAGCCTGGAAGGACAAAGGCGGCGTCACGCGGCTAGAGCTGGCCCACACGCGCGGCTACCGGCTGGAAGTGCTGCCGCTGGCGTTCAACGGGCAGTTTCACCTGCATTTCTACCCCACGCTTGGCGGGCTGATCCGCGAATTTCGCCCGGATATCGTCCACATCGATGAGGAACCTTACAACCTGGCGACCTATCTCGCCAACCGGCAGGCGCGGGATTGCGGGGCCAAGACGCTGTGGTTCTCGTGGCAGAACTTGCTGCGTCGTTATCCCTCGCCCTTCAACTGGATCGAGCAGTACAACCTCCGCCACATAGAGTACGCCATCGCCGGCAGCGCCACCGCCGCGGAAGTGTGGCGGCGCAAGGGCTACGCCGGGCCGCTCGCCGTCATTCCGCAGTTTGGCGTGGACCCCGACATCTTCCTGCCTCTCGAACACGACGCCGCGCCGGATCACGTCCCCCACATTGCCTACGCGGGGCGGTTGGTGCCGGAAAAGGGCCTCGACCTGCTGCTGGAGGCGCTTGCCGGACTGGAAGGTCCGTGGCGCGCCACCATCCAGGGGAACGGCCCCGATGAGGCGCGCCTGCGCGCGCTGGTGGAGCGTTACGACCTGACGGCGCGCGTCACGTTCCGCCCGCCGGTTCCGTCCGTGGATATGCCGGCGTTCTACCAGACCCTCGACGCGCTCGCGCTTCCCTCGCGCACACAGGAGAACTGGACCGAGCAATTCGGGCGCGTGCTGGTGGAAGCGATGGCCTGCGGCGTGCCGGTGGTTGGCTCGGCCGCGGGCGAAATCCCGCACGTCATCGGCGACGCCGGGATCGTCTTCCCCGAAAATGACGTAGAGGCGCTGCGCGTTGCGCTAACGCGCTTGATCCACGATCCGACCTTGCGCCAGGATTTGGGCGCGCGAGGGCGCGCGCGCGTGCTGGCACAATACACGCAGCAGCACGTAGCGCAGCAAACCATCAAGGTTTATCAGGAGATGCTGGCATGAAGCTCCTCTCGATACCCGCGATACTATTCAGAGAATTGATGGCCCACAGCCATTACCTGATCGGCATCATCCACCGCTACATCGGCAACTCACGCGGCGCGCAATGGGAGTACGAAGCCGCCATCGACGCCTTCACCCGCGCGCTGGAATGGAAACCCGACTTCGCGCAGGTCTACCTGGATCGCGGTATCCTCTACTGGCGCGAAATCGACCACCCGCGCAAAGCTACCCACGACTTGACCCTGGCGATGAACCTCGATCCAACCCTGGTCGAGGCGCAGTTCAACCGCGGCATCGCGCATCAACAACTGCGCGAGTACGCCGAAGCCGTCGCCGATTTTCGGGCGTACCTGGCAGTCGGCGAACATCCTTACTGGCGGGAACACGCCGAATCGATGATACGGGAGTTAAGCGAATGGGCGCCGAACGCAGAAGCCGATCAGTAAACCTTGTTGTTGTCATTCTGATGTGCGGCCTTGTA
>DAOUAY010000188.1:0-2400 GCA_034432995.1 Anaerolineae bacterium
ACCGCGTCGCCGAGAAACTCGAGCCGCTGGTTGTGGTGTTCTTCTCCGCCTTCTTCAGGATGCTCGTGCGCGAAAGAAGGGTGCGTCAGGGCAAGTTCCAAAAGCTCAGGGTATGCAAACTGATACTGCAGGCGTTGCTGGACTTCAGCGGTAGTAATGGCTCTCCCTCCCCCAACAGTCTCGTTCGTCATTGGTCCAATAGTCCGGGTGTTTCAACGGCAACCGTCGCTGCCGGTGAGAGGGCTTGCCGTCCTCCCCAACAGCACTTCAGATAGTACCCAACCTCACGTGTATGCCTTATTCTACTCCGAAAATAGGGCTTTGCAACAAAAGTCAATCCCTGATTTAATCTTCTCTATACCAGTTTCTGCACCAACCGCTTGATCTCGTCGCCGCTGATGACTTCCTTTTCCTGCAAGATGCGAGCGATTTCGTGGAGCGTCTCGCTGTGTTGCTGCAACAGGCTCACCGCGCGCTGCTCGGCGTCTTCGACGATGCGGCGCATCTCCTTGTCGATCAGCGTGGCCGTCTCCGGGCTGACGTCGCTGCGCACGCCCTCCAGACGAACCAGATAGCCCGTGCCCTCATCCGCCGCATAACGGACCGGGCCAAGCGCCTCCGTCATCCCGAACTCCGTCACCATACGCCGCGCCAGAGCAGTAGCCACCTGCAAGTCATTGGCCGCACCCGTGGACGTGTCGTTGAAGACGAGCAGTTCCGCCGCGCGCCCGCCCAGGATCACCGCGAGGCGCTCCTCCAACTCGCGCTTGCTCATCAGATAGGTGTCTTCTTCCGGCATCTGCAGCGTATAGCCCAGCGCGCCCTTCGCCGTGGGGATGATGCTGACTTTATGCACGGGATCGGTATTCGGCTGCAACTGCGCCACCAGCGCGTGCCCGCCCTCGTGATAGGCCACGCGGCGCTTGAGTTCGGGCTTGAGCGTGATCTTGCGCTGCAATCCGGCCACCACGCGCTCGATAGCAAGATCGAAGTCGCCCATCGTCACCGCTTCTCGCCCGCTGCGCACGGCTAACAGCGCGGCTTCGTTCACGATGTTCGCCAGGTCCGCGCCCGAAAATCCGGCGGTGATTTGCGCCACACGCGCCATGTCCACATCCTGCGCCAACTGCACGTCGCGCGTGTGGATGGCGAGGATTTGCCGCCGGCCGGCCTCGGTCGGCATGCCCACCTGCACCTGCCGGTCGAAGCGCCCGGGCCGCAGCAACGCCCGATCCAGAATTTCAGGCCGGTTGGTCGCTGCCATGATGATGACGCCCTGGTTGGGTTCGAAGCCATCCATTTCGGACAAGAGCTGGTTCAGCGTTTGCTCGCGTTCGTCGTTGGAGCCAATCGCCCCCACTGTGACGCGCGATTGCCCGATGGCGTCGATTTCGTCGATGAAGACGATACACGGCGCGCGGCGTTTGGCCTGCTCGAAGAGGTCGCGGACGCGCGCCGCGCCCACGCCCACGAACATCTCCACGAAGTCGGAGCCGCTGATGGAAAAGAAAGGCACGCCGGCCTCTCCGGCTGTCGCCTTCGCCAGCAACGTCTTGCCCGTACCAGGCGGCCCGACGAGCAGCACGCCCTTGGGCAACTTCGCGCCGAGGCGAGTGAAGCGCGCCGGGTCTTTGAGGAAATCGATGATCTCTTTCAGCTCGACTTCCACTTCATCGACGCCGCCGACGTGCTCGAACTTGATGCCCGTCTTCTCGCCGGTGATCTCCTTGGCCCGGCTTTTGCCGATGGACATTACTCCGGCCCCGGCCTCGCCCATGCGCCGGAATCCAAAGTACCAGATCAAGCCCAAGGGTATCAAGGGGATGATCCATCCGAGCAGCATCGTCATCAAGGTATTGGCCGGCGCTTGAGCGGAGAACGTCACGCCGGCATCGACCAACCGCTGGATCAAATCGGGATCGTCCACGCGCACGACGTTGTTGGCCCGTCCCTGCGTCGCGGCGGCGGCATCCCCGCAGCAGGTGTACATGATGCGATCCCCCGTCAACTGCACCTCGGCGATCTCACCGGCTGCCAATTGCTCAAGGAAACGGCTGTACGGCACCTCTGTCCAGCGAATGACCATCGGGCGAAAAATCAACTGCTGGAAAAGCGTGGCGAGTAGAATCGCCGCCAGCAGATAAACCGCCGAAAAGCCCACTTTTTTGCTCTGTTGTTTGTCCATGTTTACCTCCAATACGTCCCCATACCAGTATCGCACAGGATCATTAGCAGAGCGTTAACGGTAGCTTAGAGAATGCTTTGAAAGTCATCCAATGACCCTACTGCAAAAAGGAAAATTCACCACAGAGACACGGAGAACACAGAGAAATCTTTATTTTTATCTTGAATGAAATTGATTTTCCGGTTAGCAATATCAATTTTATCAAAATGCAGTTA
>DAOUAY010000189.1:0-5959 GCA_034432995.1 Anaerolineae bacterium
AAGGCCATTGAGCGCCATGCTAACCGTATGACCTGGAATCCAACCATGGTCATGCACAAGATGCAGAACGTGATCAACGCGTTCCTGCGCTATCACGGCTTCCATAACTCCGGCGGGCTGAGCGCCTATCCGACAAGCAACTACAATCGCCCCGACCTGGCTGGGGACTTCAAAGTCGCAGTGAGCTTGCATCCGCAGATGCTGCTGGGTCACGAGCACAAGACATACTTCGCCCGCGACTTCACCGAGCCAGCCGAACGGGCGCTGGCCTGGGTGTTGTGGGCGCTCTTCGCCCACAGTCTGGACATTGGGCTGGAGTTGAAGGAGGAGTATCCGGCGTTTTGGTAAAGACATAGGGCCGGGGCGACGCCCCCGGCCCTATGTCTTTGATCAAGTAATAAACCTTTGACTGTTCGGTGATTCTCCGCGAAGTTAATTCTGTCTCAACCCCGACTTAGGCAGGGTCAACAGTTTTTTGGAAGCCCATTCTCAGTTTCAGATTTCTTTCAACAGTTGGTCGATGCCATCCAGTTGTTCGGGCGTCATAGGCAGATAGGGTGTGTTTGCCATATCGCGCATGCTGGCTTCGCCCATCGCCGCTAACATAGCATCATCCAGGGCGGCAATCATAGGAAAGACACCCGCCAGGATGGCTTTAGCCTGTTCGTTCTGCACTAGCTGCACGATGGGTGTATGCGTGCTGAACGTTTTCCGGTACGGTCGGGTGGGTTGATAGATGATCAGGTAAGTGCCGGCAGGAAGTTGTAGGTTCAGGTCATTGCCCTGTGGGGTTCCTTTCGCAGATTTTTGTCCATTGATGGAAATTTCGCCCAACGCTGCATCTGGAAGCACTACCTCAGCCTCAGCGTTAAATGGGATGGTGAACTCGAAGGATAGCTCACCGTGCTCGCCGATTCTCCAAGCGCTTTCATAAAGCCCCGCAGCCGAACGATAGCGCGCCTTTGCCCATTGGAGTAAGAGATTGGGTTTGGGCGCGATGCGTGCTCGGCGGAAGCCGGTGACGCCATCGTCGCCCGAGGTGGGATTCAGGCCGCACATATCGCGGTACATCCACTCGACGATGGAGCCGTAAGCGTAATGGTTGAGCGAGTTCATTCCCGTAGAACTGACCGTGCCATCCGGGTTGAGAGAGTTCCAGCGCTCCCAAATGGTGGTCGCGCCCAGATTGACAGCATACAGCCAGGAGGGGTAATCCTCGTTGAGCAACAGCCGATAGGCCAGGTCGTTGGCGCCGTGGTTGGAGAGCACCCGGCAGAGATAGGGCGTGCCCACAAATCCGGTGCGCAGATGGACTTTGTCTTTGCGCAGTCGGAAAATCAGATCGTGGATCACGCGCGCGCGAAATTCCTCCGGGGCGAGATCCATAAACAGGGCCAACACAAAACCGGTTTGCGTGTTAATGGCAAGGCGGCCGGTTGGCGTAAAGTATTCCTGCTGAATGGCGGCTTTGATTTCCTCGGCCAGCGCGCCATAGCAGGCTGCCTCGTCGGTTTTTCCGAGCACCACTGCCGCGCGCGCCACCAAACGGGTGGAGTGATAGTAATAGGCCGAGGCAATGAAGTCTTCGGATGTGCCACCCATCGGTGAGTTCGGATCGCTACCATCCAGTGAGAGCCAATCGCCAAAATGAAACCCTGATGTCCAGAGCCGCTTACCGCCGGCGGCATCATCCGCGGCCTTGATGAAATCCACCCAACTGCGCATGCTCTCAAACTGTTGTTCGAGGATAGCCTTATCCCCGTAGAATTCGTACACGTTCCAGGGGAGGATCGTCGCCACATCTCCCCAGGCGCTAGAGCCGCCGCCTTGCATATCCACCGCCGGAACAACCATCGGCACCATCCCGCCGCGTTTTGCCTGTTCGAGAGCACAATCATAGCTGAATTTGGCAAAGAACGCGCTGGAATCCATGTTGAAACAAGCCGTGCCCGAGAACATCTGTGTGTCCCCGGTCCAACCCAAGCGCTCATCACGCTGCGGGCAATCGGTGGGGATATCCAGGAAGTTGCCTTTTTGGCCCCAGAGAGCATTTTGGAACAACCGGTTTACCTTCTCGTTGGACGTTTGGATATCGCCGATGATGTCCATCTTAGAATAGACCACGCAGCCGGTGAAATCGTCGGTGTTCACCTCACCGGGCCATCCGGTCACTTTGACATACCGGAACCCATAGAAGGTGAAATACGGCTGGACGATGGCTTCTCGGCCATCGGCGATGTAGGTGTATTCGGCCTTGGCAGAACGCAGGTTGTCGCGGTAGAAGTTGCCACCTTGCAGCACCTCGCCGTACTGTAAGTGAATTTCCGTCCCAGCAGGAGCTTGCGTTTTGAATCGCACCCACCCGACCATATTTTGGCCCATATCCAGCACGACCTCACCGGCCGGGGTATGGAGAACAGCGACCGGTTTGCGTTCTTCATTGATGCACACCGGCAGCGACCGGCGCGCCTGGAGCTTATTCATATCCATAGCGATTGGTTTGACGCCGCAGGTGTCGCCCACTCCAACCAGCCGTGCATCGTAAATTTCGCCATCATAGATCTCACTTGCGAGAACGGGTGAGCGCGTAGCCGTCCAGGACTCGTCGCTGCCCAGCACCAGCTCTTCACCCGTTTGGAGTGTGATGCGCACCTCACAAATGAGCGCAAACCGGTCGCCGTACACATTGCTGTGGTGCCCGCCATCGCCACAGTAGCGTCCCTTATACCAGCCATTGCCGAGCATCACCGCCAGGTGGTTTTCTCCCTCAGTGAGCTGACCGGTGATGTCAAACGTCTGGTATTGCAGCCATTGATCGTAGGCGTTGCAGTAGGGTGTGAGATGTTCGTTGCCAACCTTGTCGCCATTGAGTTCCAGGTGGTAAAGTCCCAGTCCACAGATATAAACTCTGGCATTCAACGCTGAGGTGGGCAGCGTGAAGGACTTCGAGAGGATGGGGTGAATAGCTTTGTCCTCCCAATCAGGAGTAATCCACTGCGCCTGCCAGGGTTCATCCATCTTGGCAGTTTCGAACCAGGCAGCAGCACTCTCGGCGTAATCCGTCTCGCTCCATACCCGCACTTTCCAATAATAGCGCGTGCGCGGTGCAAGGCAGATGTCCGGGCGATAAGCCAGACTATCGATGCGCAACCCTTCTTCCCGCCCACTATCAAAGAACACCTGCTCAAATTCGGGGTCCTTCGCCAGGATGAACTGCGCGGCGGTCTGCACCGGGTCAGATGCCTCCTCGACAATCCAGGAACAAGATAGATGGTCGAGTGCGAATCCCAAAGGATTTTCGATTCGATTGGTCTTGAGATGGGTAATTTTCATATTTCCTCCATAAGAATGCCAGGTATCGGGTTCGGCATCCTGACGATATTGCCCTGGGGTGACGCCCGTCACACGCTTAAATGTCCCGGTAAAGAAGCTCTGTGAACTGAAGGAAAGCAGTTCGCTGATTTCGGCCAACGACAGTTCGGAGTATTTGAGCAGCGACTTAGCCTCGGATACCTTTGCCACCTTGATATAGTTGCCGATCGAACCACCAGTTTCTTCCTTGAACTTTCGCGACACATAATCGGCGCTGTAGCCGGTGAACGCTGCCACATCGCTAACTCTCAGGTTCTCCCGAACATGTTCGTCGATGAAATCACAGCAAGCGTTGACCAATTTCGAATAACGGCGAGTGTGCTGCTGGTGATGCACGCGATTGGCAAAATCGTATAACATCGCTTCGTTCAATGTCATAATCAGCAGCACATCCTTCATCGTTTCGACCTGTTGGATGTACAGATCGCTGAGGGAATAGGCCATCTCCGGGCTGAGGCCACCCTCTATGGCGGCGCGTGTCGCCAGCGTCACCGAGACAATGAACGTGTTTTTCTGCTGCCGGACGGGATCATTGTGGACCATCGGGCCAATGTTGCCATAGGTGCCGACCTGGAGATGCTTTTTCAGCTTCTCAAGTTTCCCTTCCCGAATGCACTGCCAGATCATCTGCTCAAAGGCATACGTGGCATGAACCGGACTCTCGTCGTAGACCCGGTTGCGCCGGTAGGTCTGAACCTCAATGGGAGGTCCTAGCACTTCCGCTGGCAAGCTCGCAGTAGCCAGCAATGAGATATCCATCTCCTGATGATAGAGGAATTGGTAGATCATGGCGACCAGCCGAGCGAACTCGACGTAGGGATAGATAGGCGTTTGCCGGAATGACGCGAACAACTGTGCCCTGTATTGAAACGGCAGGTGATGAGCGCGCGCGTAATCGGCCACGAGGTGTTCCGACACCTCAGACGTATAGACAGGGCCAACCACAATCGTGCCCCGGAGGACATCACCCTCGAGAACGGGCACACCGGCCCAGACCTGGTTTAGCTCGTTGGAGATGACCTGCGGTCTCCGACTTTGACCGCACAAGCTACAGAGCCGTTCGCTGCTTTGGGTATCGATGGGCAGGGTCGACTCACCGTCGCCGTGCGGCGAGATGATCTCCTGGAGCGCTCCGGTTTCGTCGTGGATACGCAACCGGAGGTGATAGACGCTCGAGATCACGCGGTAGAAGGACCTGGCAGCGGATTCCATAGTAAACTATGAAGACCTCACGCGATTTAGGCGCTCTCGGGGAGGCTTTGTTCCCTAAACTCTCCAAGCTGTGCGTACATCTGGTCGCGGACTGCACCCTTCAGAGGATAGAAAAAGTGGTAAATTCCCGCAGACAGTACGCTCAAGATGGCCGGGATCAGCATACATACCAGGAGCAAGCCAAACAGCAGTGATTCGACGGGAGCGGTCCCCACGTAGTCCCCGGCGTCGTTGACCACATAACCGACCGCGATCAACACAGCGCCCGTGATGGTGCTGGACATGGCGGACTGTGTTTTTTCCAGGAAGTTGCGTATGGCTTGAATGATGCCTTGCATCCCCTTCCCGGTCCGATGCAGTGAATAGTCCATGACCTCCATCGCCAGGACAGTGCCTGGGATGTAGCTCATGCCGGCGGCCGTCATCGCTAAGAACATAAAGCCAAAGAAAACGATCGGGTTGCGAAAACCAAGGATTGACAATACATACAGCACAACAAGCGGTACGGCGTTGGCCAGGCTGCAGATGATCACACCCTTCATCGGAATCGTCCCCTTGAGGAGTTTTGGGGCGATGATCGTGCCGGTGATGATACCGAGCAAGATGACCGCGCCCCAGATGGCAGAATTGGTCCCCAGGTTTTCAGGTCCGAACGCCCATTTGATGTAGTAGACGGCAGATGCCATGATGAAGGGAAACGTCAGTCCAATGAGACCCGTAATGGCCATGACCAAGAGCGGTTTGTTGATTTTCAGCATAGCCAGGATGTCCCTGAAACCGACACTCTCACTCTGCTGCATCACATGGCCCTCTCTGACCAACAAGGTCCCGACGAACGACATGATCATCATGGGCACTGTGACCAGAATGACACTCAGGCTGATGCCTTTCCCTGCATCCCCCAACGATCCGCCGAGGGCGAGTGCCAGCGCCAGGAAGAACGAGAATGGGACTGCAATGATTTGCTCGACCACGCGCGGGACCACCAGAATCCTCTCCCTGATTTTGGGATCGGGGGAGAGAGAATACTTGATCGGGTCAGCCGGCTGGAAAGAATAGCCGATCTCGTAGAGTAGATACGCCACGGACAGCCACACGATCTTCACCGCCAGACTCACACCCCTCGGAATGTTGAACAGGAGGATGAGCGCTGCAGTGCATACCACGATGCCACCCAGCATAAACGGTTTGTATCTGCCGATCTTTGTACAGGGCGCATTGTCCATCAGCCAGCCCTGTAAGGGGTCATCGAACGCGTCGAACAGCCGCCCGGCGAGCAGCAAGATCGTGCCAACCGTTGCCGCCGCCGCTCCGATGCCAGAATAGTCGGTCAAGTACAGCAGAAATACAGTTGTTGTCAAAGACATAGCGGCCA
>DAOUAY010000190.1:0-1817 GCA_034432995.1 Anaerolineae bacterium
GCCCGCCAGTTCGGCGGCGCGGCGAAAGTTCTCCGCCAGTTGACGATAGCCCGCAGCCTCGGCGACGTCGGCTTGCGCCCGCAACGTCTCCGCGCTGATGCGGAAGTCCTCGGTGGTCAACCTGCCTTCGAGGACAGCTTCCATATTCAAGGCATCGAGTGCCTGGCCTGTCGCACTATAGATCATCTTCCGTTTCATTTATGCCGGATGATCGCCCCTTTATCCGCCGACTCCGCCAGACGGCTGTACAACGCCAGATAACCCCGCTTGATCTTCGGCTCTGGGCGCTGCCACTTTGCCAACCGCGCCGCGATTTCAGCAGCATCGACGTGCAAGTGTAACCCCCGGTTAGGGATGTCGATCGTGATCGTGTCGCCGTCCTCGACCACCGCGAGCGGCCCGCCCTCGGCGGCTTCAGGCGAGACGTGGCCCACGAAACAGCCGTTGTTCGTCCCGGAAAAGCGTCCGTCCGTCACCACCGCCGTCGTGAGCGCCAGACCGCGCCCGTAGAGCAGCTTCATGGCGATGTACATCTCGCGCATCCCCGGCCCGCCCTTCGGGCCTTCGTAGCGGATGACGACGACCTCCCCCGGCTGCACCTGGCCTTCGAGAATGGCCTGGTTGGCCGCTTCCTCGGAATCGAAGCAGCGCGCCTGGCCTGTGAAGGTGCGCATCTCCGCCTTGATCGCCGCCGGTTTGGTGATCGCGGTATGCGGCGCGAGGTTGCCGCGCAAAACGGCGACGCCGCCCATCCCCCACGGCGCGTCGAACGTCTTGATGATGCGCGGATCGCGCGTTTCGGCGCCGGCGACGTTCTCCGCCACCGTCTTGCCGCTCACGGTCAGCGCGTCGCCGTGCAGCAGGGGCAGCAGCTCCTTCATCACCGCCGGGACGCCGCCGGCCGCGTGAAAGTCGGGCACGTTGAGCGGGGCCGCCGGGTTCATCTTGGCGATGTGCGGCGTGAAGCGCGCCAGCGCCTCGAAATGGTCCAACGTCAGGTCAACATCCGCTTCGTAAGCAATCGCAGGAAGGTGCAGCGCCATATTGGTCGAGCCGCCAATCGCTGTCCCCAGGCGCACGGCGTTTTCGATGCCCTTTTGGGTGATGATCATCCGCGCGGTGATGCCCTGCTCCACCAAAGCGACGATCTGCCGTCCCGCCGCCTGCGCCGACCGCAACCGTTCCGCGTGCGTCGCCGGGATCGTCGCGCTGCCCGGCAGGCACATACCGAGCGCCTCGGCGATGCAACACATCGTATTCGCCGTCCCCAGGAACGAGCACGAGCCGCAGGTGGGCGTAGCGGCGTCTTCCAGTTGGCGGTACTGCGCGTCATCAATTTTCCCCGCCATCAACATCCCTAGCCCTTCCGTGAGCGAGGTCGCATCCGCCGGGCGATTGTCGAAGAGGCAACCGCCCTCCATCGGCCCACCGACGACGACAATCGCCGGCACGTCCAGGCGCGCCGCCGCCATCAACATCCCCGGCACGATCTTGTCGCACGAACACAGCAGCACGACGGCGTCGAACTGGTGCGCCTGCACCATCATCTCCACGTCGTTGGCGATCAGGTCGCGGCTCGGCAGAATGTAGTGCATCCCGATGTGCCCCTGCGCGGTGCCGTCACATGGGGCCATCACCCCAAATTCCACCGGCGTCCCCCCGGCCTGGAAAATCCCCTGCTTGACGTACTCCGACACCAGATTCAGGTTGTAATGCCCCGGCACGACGCGGTTCCACGAGTTGGCGACGCCGATGAGCGGGCGTTCCAGGTCATAGTCGCTGTAGCCCATCGACTTGTACAGCGCGCGATGCATCGA
>DAOUAY010000191.1:0-2965 GCA_034432995.1 Anaerolineae bacterium
GCGCACGTCGGCTTCCATAAAGCGGCGGTTCACGCGCACGGGATGGCCAAAACTCGTATGCCCCAACGCAACCAACCCGGCGTCGTCGTTGCCGTCATGTTGCAAGCAACGGTAACGCTCCACGACAGCGTCACCCAACATCACCCGCAGCTCGGCCTCCGTCTGCGGACGGTGCGTGCCGAGCGCGTTGAGCAGGGCGATGTCCTCGCGCGCGACGCCGGCGGCTTTCAATTCCGCCAGCAACACCGGCAGCAGGCGCGCGTTCGGCGTGGCCCGCGTGATGTCGCTGTGCGCGATCACGACCGTGTCGCCCGGTTTCACCAGGTTTACCAGCGGCGCAGAGGCGATTGGACGGCGCAGCGCCTCGCGGATTGCCGCCGTCTCGTCCAGCAAGCCGGGCGTGAAGCGCGTCGTCACCACATCGACATTGTCAGGCAATGCAACAAGTAGCCCACCTCGTCCGTAACGTAATGTAAGCTCCATAGACTCACCTTTGACGAACTATCGAACGCCATTATAATCAGATTGTGCCAATATAGCTATCTACAACAAAGGACCAAAACCTGTGGCGGAACGCACCTGGGAAATCCACATCGACAATCAACAGCACTCAGTACGGCTATTCCATGGTTATTGGTCAGGGAAACGCAAGATTTGGGTAGATGATGAACTCATACTGGAAGCACAGAAACTATTAGATAATGGTTCCAGACATTCATTCCTTGTCACAGAGCACCCATGTGAAGTATACATTATAACCAACGGCATTACCTGCAGTTATTATTTGACCGTTGACGGCCTTGTTGTGCCGTCTCTACAAGACGCTGGAAAGAAACGCCTGAGTAGACAACAAGAAATCGTCATCAAGGGCAGCGAGTATTGGAAGACACTATCTCTGGCGACCGGTCTGGACTATATGCCCATTCCCCAGGCCCAGGGTTTCTACAGTCATCGCCTGGTGGGGAAAGTGGACAATTTTCTGGTCGTTGCTCAATACTTGCAAAAGGAAAACACCTACATTCCACTTGTAGGCGTCCTGGTGCGCTATGCCATGCCCCCGTTGGCGATAGAGAGCACCAAAGCACAACTTAGAGAAGACCCAAGAATACAAGCGCTTTTGGGGAAACGGATAAAGCAAAAGGATGTTCTGGATGTCCAGGAAGATTATGCTCTGGTCACGCTACTCTATAATCAGAATAAAGAAACAGCGCCTCAACTTGCGGACAGAATCCTGAGCTTTGTACGCGTGATAGCCAGTTATACCAGACCCCTTCCAGAGAATGTGTGTGAAAATATCAACTGCCATTTTCAAGGAACAACCCCGCTGGAATTGGTTTTTCTCAATGGCTTTCCCCGTTTTATGTGTCATAATTGTGTAGAAGGACTGGGGCAGTTAGGGGAGAAAGCCAAAGAGAATTACCGCGCTTTACCCAACCGCCTGCTGCCAGGCGCACTGGCGGGACTGGCCGGGATGTTCGTCGGCAGTATCCTTTGGGCAGCTATTGCCGTTTTGCTTGACCGCATCGGCGCAATCTTCGCTGCCCTTATTATGGTTGCGATTGTCAAAATCATGGATTGGCGAGGAACCAAACGAAGTATCTGGAGTGTGCTCATGGCCGCTGGATACGCCATGGGTGCAGTGATCCTCGGCACATATCTATCAATCATATGGTACGGTTCCAAAGAACTTGGTATGGCCCTATCGGCGGATCTTTTACCGAAAGTGTGGCGGGCGATGTGGCAATCATCCAAGATGCTCGACACGGCACTGTTTATCGGCGGAATTGGGGTGGCCTTTACTATTCTGGAAACGTTACTCAATCAAAAACGCGCTTTATCAAGCTATTTCAAGCCACATATCGAAGTTATCAAACCCAAGGAGGTGTGAGTATGGAATGTCCAAAGTGTCACGCGGCTATGGAACAGGTCAGTTTTGGTTCAATCGAAGTAGAACGTTGTACGAATTGTGGCGGGATCTGGTTTGAGCCACTGGAAAAGGATCAACTAAAGAGCCTGAAAAGATCGGAAGAAATCGACACCGGCGACCATAAAACAGGCGAAACGTACAATAAAATCGACCACATCGATTGCCCTGTGTGCGGCGCGCAAATGTTACGCATGGTCGACGCGCGCCAGCCCCACATCTGGTATGAGGGCTGCTCAATTTGCTATGGCATTTTCTTCGACGCGGGCGAATTCACCGATTTCAAAACAGAGACGTTGACGGACTTCTTCAAAGACCTGATGACCCCAGAGCGAGAATAACGTTTTCAGACTTCGATGGAATCTCCAGGTGGGATTCCACATCCACGAGGATGAAAATGCTTGCGCCGGCTCATAATCCGGCGCTGCGGGGACGGCGGATTGTAATCCGCCTTATGCGTTGAAGTAAGTCATTTTCGAAGGAGGTTTCGCGGATGAATTATCGAGCCATGTACGAATTGTTAGCCGAAGACCTGACCCGCCAGGGCATCAACCTGGAGATCGTGAAAGCGCGGCTGAAGGCGCAAAAGATCGAGACGCCCTCGTGGGGCTACGCCAACAGCGGCACGCGCTTCAAGGCGTTTGCCTGGCCCGGCGCCGCCGTCAGCACCCGCGAGAAGCTCGACGATGCGGCGATGGTCCACAAGATGACGGGCATCGCGCCGTCGGTGGCGCTGCACATCCCCTGGGACAAGCCGGAGGACAACGACTACACCGCGATGCGCCAATACGCCGAAGCGCAGGGCATTGCGCTGGGCGCGATCAACCCCAACGTGTTCCAGGATGACGAGTACCGCCTGGGGTCGTTCGGCAATCCTGATCCGGGCATCCGCGAGATGGCGCTCGATCACATCCTGGAGTGCTGCGAGATCATGACCAAGACCGGCAGCCGCGATCTCAGCCTGTGGTTCGCCGACGGGACGAACTACGCCGGGCAAGATAGCCTGCGCGGGCGCAAGCGCCGCTTCGAGCAGGGCTTGCA
>DAOUAY010000192.1:0-5174 GCA_034432995.1 Anaerolineae bacterium
CCCAGGATGATGCCGGTGAGATAAGCCAGCGCGTGGACGATCACCGCATAGGTAAAACCGGACTCGCGGGCAATGTCGAAGCCCCAAAAGAGCGCTTCGCGTACCGCGAAGTGGAACGATCCCAGGCCACCGGTCGCCGGGAACACCATGCCGAAGGCGCTGGACCATGTGACGACTGCAGCCTTGAGCACGCTGTCGCCGGCGGTCAGGAAAGGGCAGGCTTGCAGTCCCGTTAAAAAATACAGGGGAGTCACGATCCACAAGAGCACCGACCACAGCAGCATTGCCGCCCCTTCACGCGCCGAACGCAGCGCAATCAGGCCGTCCAGCGCGTGCTGGACAGGCTTCAACCAGCGTTCGGGATTAGGGATGTGCAATATCTCCAACACACGCCGCGCCAGCGCTTCGATCTTCTGGGGAAACAACGCCACCAGGAAGAATACGACCAACAGCCCCAAGGCCAGCACACCACTCAACCCAATGATCAACTGATATGAAAGCGACCCGGCCAGTTGCCCTCCCGCGAGATATGTACGCAGTCCAGGCACGAACGGCAACGTCGCCACAAGCATAATGACGACAAGGAACATATCCAGCACGCGTTCCACCACAACCGTCGAGAGCGCCGCGATGACCGAAACGGGGCCGCGGGCGCTGGCAGCGACAGCGCGGGCGGGATCGCCGGCTCGAAAGGGCAGCACCCCACTCACCAGATAACCGATGTTGATCAAGCCGAACGTGTCACGGAAGGAGAGCTTGCGCCCCAACAAGATCCGCCAACGCTGCGCGCGGACGACGAGTGTCAGCAGGATCAATGCGAGGGTCGAGAGGAGCCATCCCAAACGGACCTGTTGCAGGGCCGCGCTCACCTCGCTGAAGTCCACGCCATGGAGCGCCGCATAGAGGGCCAACGCACTCAAAACCAGAGTCACGATGATTTGCAGGCTTCGCTTTTTCATACGCTCATTATACCACTTTCAAAAACCTTGCGAAGTTGGATTTGCATCCTGCGTAAGGTTGGCTATAACTCATAAGCGTAACAACCAGATTCAGTAGATCGAAATTCAAGCGGGAGCCAGACTACAAAAGTCTCACAAGGCGCCTGGTTGACCGATTTTCTGCGTTATACGACAGCTTTACAAGACGCAGTATATGCCGAAACTTTTGTAGTCTTTGCCATGAATCAGGAGGAACAGATGCTCTTAGCAGTCAATGTAGGAAACACGAACATTGTTTTTGGTCTTCACGACGGGAAGAAGTGGCTGCGACAGTGGCGTGTGCGGACGGTACGCGACAAAATGCCCGATGAGTACGGTTTGCTCTTCCGCGAGTATCTGCGCGAGACGGGTGTATCGTTGAAGGAGCTGCATCAAGCCGCCATCAGCAGTGTCGTTCCGCCGATCACCGACCGAATGGAGGAGATGCTCATCGCGCAGATGGGCGTAGCGCCGTTGATCATCAGCGCGGCGGTGAAAACCGGGCTGACGTTCGCCATCGACAATCCGGCGGAGTTGGGGGCCGATTTGATCGCCGACGGGGTCGCCGCTTACGACCGCGTGCGGGATGCGTGCATCGTGGTGGACTTCGGCACGGCGACGACGTTCTCGGCGGTAGCAGCGGACGCAACATACCTCGGCGTCGCCATCGCGCCGGGCATCAACATGGCGATGTCGGCGCTGGCGGGGGGGACGGCGCAACTGCCGCAAATCCGCTTGAGCGCGCCGTCGAAGCCAATCGGCACGAATACCATCCATTCGATTCAATCCGGCATCGTGTTAGGGTATGTTGGGATGGTGGAGAGCCTCATCGCGCGCTTCCGCGAGCAGATGGGCGTGCCTGCACCCGCGCTGGCGACCGGCGGCCTGGCACGGTTGATCGCGCCGCTCACATCCTGCTTCGCAGTGGCGGATGAATGGCTGACCTTGGATGGGATTCGGTTGATCGCGCTGTTGAATAAAAATGGCAAATAGGGAATGGCAAATGGCAAATCAGCGCGTAGTCTGGAACCCATAACCCACAACGCTAAACCCACAACCCGAAACTCGCAACTCATAACCATCGGGATACTCCTGCTGGCCTTGCTCGTGCGCGTCGCGTGGTTGGCGCGCTTTCCAACCGATCCCATCGCCCCGGTGGATGCGGAAGGCTACCATTTGCTCGCGGTGAATATGCTTGCCGGGCACGGATTCGCTATCGGATGGGAAGCGCCCTTTTGTCCGACGACGGTGCGCACTCCGCTGTACCCCTTGTTCGTCGCTGGAATCTACGCCATTGCAGGCCATGATCCCGTGCGGATATTACCACTGCACCTGCTGCTCGAAGTGTTGACAACGGCGCTGGTGATCCGTTTGGGATGCGATCTGGGCGGCAAGCGCGTTGGGTTGTGGGCTGGCGTGCTCTATGCGTGCAACGGCACGACGCAGCGTTACACCGGCTATCTTCTCTCCGAGATGCTGCTCCTCCCGTTGTTGACGGCGGCCCTCTGGATGACCATACGCTGTCTGCGCCATCCAACGACCCGAAAAGCCACCGTCGCCGGGCTGCTCTGGGGCCTCGCTCTGCTCGCCAAACCGAACGTGGAATTCCTCGCACTGTGCGTGGGTGTGTTAGCTTTCAGCCGTCAGCTTTCAGCGGTCAGCTTTCAGCCAAGCCGTTCGTCGACTGCGTCTCCCATTTCTCGTTTCGCATTTCTCTTTTTCTGGCTGACCCTCGGCTTGACAGTGTTTCCCTGGCTGTTGCGTAACCGTGCTGTGTCTGGCCGGTGGATGCTGTCCACGGCCTTCGAGGAAAACATAGCGCGGGTGAGTGCGGTGGCGACGTTGGCCGAAATCGACGGTGTGCGCGTCGAGCCGTGGACGGAGACGTGGGAATACTATTACGACCGTCTCGTCGCCGATGTGCGCGCGCACTACCGATGGGACACCCGTGCTCCGCTCCGGGATGCGTGCGCGGAACAACAACAGCGCCAAACCGAGGTGGCGCGTGCAGCCAGGGACATCGTGCGCGCTCACCCATTCGACTATCTCTACGCCCACCTGCGCGGCGTCCTGACGAGCTTGCGCGATCCCGGACATCGCCTGTGGTATCACGTGCTGACAGGGCAGGAGTGGGAGAGCACGGGTGTCGTCGCCGACATCGGGGCGCGGATGGCGTGGTCACTGGAACGCGGCGCGGTGGGAGATGCGCTGCACGCGCTGTGGAGCGAACGGGTGGCGCGTCCGCCGGCGCTGGCGGCGCTGCTATGGTGGGGATTGAGCGCCGCGCGCATCGCCGCATGGTGGCTGTGCGGGCGCGCGGTCTGGCGCTTGCGGCGCGATCCGTGGATGCTGCTGGCACTGACCGGCAGCATCGCCTACATCTTGCTGCTGCCGGGGCCAATCGCGCACGATCGGTTTTACGTGCCGGCAATTCCGCTGGTGGCAGTGTTGCTCGCCTCGGGTGTCTTGGCAAACAATTGCTCGCGGATGTCCTGATTACTGGAACGCAGTTTGCGCGCCAGTTCCGCCGCGATGCGATGCATGATATGAAACCCGATTTCTGGATAATCGTAGCAGAGCTTGAGTAGGCGATCGCGCGAAAGACGCAGAAGCTGCGTGTCCGCCCGGCAACGCGCGGATGCCGAGCGAGCGCCCTCATCCACCAGCAGGATTTCGCCGAAGGTGTCATTGTCCCCCAGCGCCGCAACCGTCATCGGCTCACTCTGGGTCATCTGCGATTCCATGAGAATGTCCACCTGTCCGCGCGCTACGATGTAAAGCGCATTACCGGGATCGTTTTGGTGGAAGATGTACTCTCCGGCGCGATAGCCAATCTCCTCACACACCATCAAAACCAGATCGAGATGAATCTCGTTGAGGTCGCGGAATAGATCCGACTGCCTTAAGACACGTTTGCTTTCCTGGATGTGCATACACATACCCTCACAATCGAACTACAACTCGATCCACTCAAGATCGCCGGTGGTCAAATCCAAAATCGCGCAGGTGGCGCAGCGCCATCGCGTGCGGCCAATCGCGCCGGGGTTGATGACCCGCGTGCTCCCCAGGGTTTCATCGTTGGGCACATGGGTGTGTCCATGGATGACATAGCGGCGTTGCCCATCGGGCACGGGGGCACGGATCAGGGTTTCAAGACGCTGCCAGCTATCGCCATGGGTCAGCGCAATGTACGCGCCGTTGAAACGAAGCTCGTGACCGCGAGCCAGCCGCTCTGCGCCGAAACATTCAGCCACTGCCAGCGCCAACTTGGGATCATGATCCATATTGCCTCTGGCGATCCACACATCAAAGTCGGCAAACAGCTTGAGCGTAAATGCGCTGGTCACATCTCCCGCGTGCAGCACGGTCTTCACCTGCGCCTGACGGAAGCGCGCCAATGCCAGGCCAAGCGTGTGCTCCTCGTCGTGCGTGTCTGAAATCAGGCCGATACGCATTGCCATCTATCCCAGACTGACCATGACATCCGCACGAAGTCAGTTTTCACGCACATCGGCGACCTTGACATCCATGGCTTCCATCGCTTTGACGAGTACTTCACGCTCCACCCCGCAAACTTTGACCATCATCGCCCCGCCACCATCCGGTCGATGGAAGGTGCCCAGGGCAATGATGTCACCACCGAGCGCCGCAATGCCGCCGGCGATGCGACTGAGCGCTCCCGGTTCATCGACGAGGTGTAACGTCAAACGCACACCGGGCTGGCGCGCTCCCATCATCCCCAGAATGGTCTTGAAAACGTCGGTCTCCGTGATGATGCCCACCAGGCGGTCGCCATCCACGACGGGAAGGCCGCCGATTTTGCCATCGGCCATAATGCGCGCCGCCTCTTCCAAGGGGGCATCGGGGGTGATGGTGGTCACGTCTTTGGTCATAATCTCTGCAACCTTGAGCTTGGAGAGCAGATAGCCCACTTCGTAGACGCTGAGGCTGGTCGCCGGCGACGGTGAAGCATAAAGCAAGTCCTTCTCCGAAATGATGCCGACGAGTTTACGCTTCTTGTCGAGGATCGGCAACCGGCGCACGTTATGCTGGCGCATAAAACTCAACGCCTCGGCCACCGGCATATCGGGGTTGATCGTCACAGGATTGGGGGTCATACAGTCTTTGACTAACATACACGCCTCCTTCTAAAATGGCAAATGGCAAATGGCAAATGGCAAATGGCAAATGGCAAAT
>DAOUAY010000193.1:0-7691 GCA_034432995.1 Anaerolineae bacterium
GGTAATGATCAACAGGCTCAGTGCGATCACTTGCCCGATGAGTTTGATGCTGGCAGGCAGCGAAAACCGGTCATCCCACAATCCCATGAATGACATCAACGCCGCGCCGATCAGAATGCCGGCCATTTGGCTGACGTTGTACTGCTCGCCCAACAGCAGCGTCACGATCAGCGTGCTCAGGAAGATGGCAACGCCGCCCAGCCGTGGGGTGGGAATCGTGTGGACTTTGCGGGTCGGGTCAGGCTGATCGACGGTATTGAGGCGCAATCCCAGTTTGCGCGCCAGCGGCGTCCCGGCGACGGCGAGGAGCAAAACCCCGACAAAGACCACAATGTAGGTGCTCATCCGTAACCTCTCAGGGCTGTTGCGGCGTTTCAGTCGGCGTAGCCTGGCCTTGCAATTGGGCGATAAGCTGCTGGATGGCTTCTTTCTGCGCTTCGGGTGCGGTCTGCAGCGATAGCATCGCGGTTTGTAAAGCAGCTTCGACCTGCCCCAGGTTGGCGTAAGCGATCGCCTGCACGCGGTAGATGTCCCACAACTCGCTCGAGTCCGGGCATTTCCCCACGGCCTCTTCCAGAGAAGAAACCGCATCCACCCACAGCCCTTGTTGCGCCAGCAACGTGCCAATCACCCGGCGCACCAAGCAGTTGTTGCTGATATTCAGCGACTTCTGGTAAGCTTCGACGGCGCCCGCAAGATCGCCCTGCGAAGAGCGGATGTCACCGAGCAACATCCAGGTTTGTTCGAAGCGCTCATCCACTTCCAGCGACGTGGAGATCGTCTGGCGGAATTTCAGGTCGTCGCCCATGTCGATGGCGTAAAGCTGCGCCAGCTCATTCCAAATGATGGGGTTGTTGGGGCTGAGCGTTAGCGCGATTTTGTAATTCTCCTCCGATTGTTGCAACAACCTCTCATACCGGTTCGCTAACGTTGTTTGTTGCGCGGTCGTCAGACCCTCGGTGCGCATTTCATTGGCGATGCGCGCTGCCCACGATTTGTAGAAGCGCGCCAGGTTTGCGCTGTGGTCGGTGTTGAGGGGGTTGATCTTGCGCGCGTGATTGAGTATTTCCTCGGTCTTGAGGAAAATCGATTCGCGTTGTTCCGGCGTCGTCTCGGCCGGCAGGCCCTGCGCCAGTTCCAGATAGGCTTTGCCCAGGAAAAGGTTGTAGTAGTCTTCGCGCGGGGCGTATTCCAGCGCTTTTTCGTAGTGGGAGATGCCGATTTGTTTCTCATTGGCGTTGTTACTGCCGGCAAACACACCTCCCTGTTTGTAAACGATGTCCGCGCGTATCAAATTGTAGCCGGCGGGGGTGATGAAGGCGAGAGTACATATCACCAGCAGCCCGACGAAGATCAAGGGACTCCATATTTCCCCTACTTGACGGGGGAGTGGCTCTTCCCAGAGCAACGCCAGTCCGGCCAGCGCCATCATGGTGAAAATCAGGCTGTAATAGCGCACCATGAGGGCGGCCAATTGGTCGGCGATGCCGACGACACCACTGATCAGGCTCTCCAGCGACGTTTGGTCGATTTTTGTGCCAGCTACAGTCAGATTGGCTTGGTGAGCGGCCAGGATGCTGCCAAAAATCAACAGTCCCATCAGGGAGATGATCGCGTAAACGGCAATTGCCATGCCCCAACGGGTGCCGCGTTGCACGGCGAACAGCCCCTCGCGGTCGAACTCGCTCAGTCCGATCACGCCAAACAGCACCCACGTAAAGATGAAGATCATCAGCGCGCCGTAGGCTTTGGTTCTCTCTGGATGATATTTTGTCGTCAGCGAGTTGGCAAAGATTTCGCTGCCGCTGGTCAGTCGTTCTGGATTGTTGATGAAGTCGAAGGCCAGTGTCCCCAGCAGGAAGGTCGCCACAAAGCTCAAGGCCAGCACTGCCGCCAGCCATGCTGGTAACCCGGTCTGTTTGCGGCGTGCGCGCGTGGTGCGCTGCCGCCGCTTGGCCCGCGTCTCAGATACCGGCGTCTGCGCCGCTTCCACCGTCGCGGTGACAATGCCCGGCACCCACTCCAGACCGAGGACGACCAGCAGTCCGGCAAACGCCCAGAACGTGGTGCGGGTCGAGGCAATGGCGATTCCGAAGTTGATTTCCACGAAATGCGCAATCACACCGGCCAGCAGGCCGATGATAAGCAGGATGTGCGGGTGCAACTGTGGATTTTGGATTTCAGATGAGAGGTCAGCGGATGATAATGAGGCATCTTCCGTTGTATTCGTAGCGCGTGCGGCAAATTGGGCGCGGAAAGCGTCCACCGTGATGTAGATCATCGTGCCGACCAAAACGCCCAGCGGAATCGCTACGGCGAAGAGGTAAGCGCCTTCCAACAGCCACGCAAGGATGAAGAAGATCAGGGCGCTGACCCCCATGATGCCGATGTACAACCAAAGCTGTCTGCGCGTTTTGAGCAACCCCAGCCATCGCAGTCCCCAATAGAAAAAGCTGCCGAACGTGAATAGATACACTGCCAGACCCAAGACCCCGGTAATGATGATCGAGTCCAGCGTCTCGTTGTGTGAACGATCCGGTGAGGCCGTGCGGGATTCGTAGTGCCCCAGTTCCGCCGGGTAGAAGGCGTTGTAGGCCACGTACATCGATTCTGGACCGTAGCCGATGAGCGGGCGGAGGAAATTCAACGTGTCCTGGCTGCCATCTGGGAATTTGATCGGCGCGTGTGGCTTGATCAATTCCACCGCGCCTTGCCAGATCAAACCACGTACCTTTCCCGTGCCGCTTTGCAGTTCGGTGATCGTCGTCAAACGGTATAGTTGTTCGACTTTGCGCACTTGGGTTTGTACTGCCCCGGGAATATTGAACAGCAGCAGTAACGTCGCCGCTGCCAGTCCCACCGTCCCCCATCCGATCCACAGCCAGCGCCAGCCCTTGCGTTCGACGACACAGTAGAGCCACGCGCCGCCGAAGGCCAGCACAGCTAACCCGCCGCCCACGTAAATCCCCGTTTTGCCCTTGAGCACTAACACCGCCAGTGCAGCCAACCCCCCGGCGACGGCGGTTATCGCCAGACCAAAGCCCGCACCTTTCAGCACATCCATCCCTGCCTTAGCTGTAGCCGGTTTTTCGCTCAACGCGCGCCGTTGTAGCATAATCAGCGCCAGGTAGGGGAAGAGCACCGCCGCCGCCACGATACCGAGCCACGGGCCGCGGCTTTGTGAGTACCATATCGTGAGCAATTGCACGGCCATGATGAAAATGTAGCCTGAAGCCCGCAGGATGTCGCTCACGCGCACATCTTCACGGCTCAGGATGTCATCGAAGCTTTGAATAATGCGCGCCGCCGTCAGAGGAACGATCATAATGAGGTAGGCTGCCACGAAAATCGCGTTGCCCATATTCGAGGCGACGCGCGAGGTTACGTCCCCAGCCCAGGGCAGCGGATCCAGGCCGTTGTGTTGGATGATGCCGTAGAGCGAAATCGGCAGACTGTTGAGAATGAGCGCGGTCACCAGTCGCGCCAGTTGCGCGCGCGTGCGCAAACTGGTGACAATGGCAAAGAAGAGCACCAGATAGCCGAACAGCGTGTACGTTCCTTGTAAGCGCTGGTAAGAGCCGACAAAGCTGGTGTATCGCACCAATGAGAAGACGGAGCTGATCAGGTAAATTCCCATCATTGCCAGCGCGGGCAGCACCATCGGCGTGCGCCAGGAGAAGCGCAGCGGCTTTTGCTGGCGCATGATCTCCTCGAATAGCCGCACCACCCACAATACGGCCATCACGGTCGCCAGGATGCGCAACGAGGTCAACTTGTCGGGTTCGAAGACCCGGCTGGAATAGACATTGAAGAAGACCGGGGTGATGGTCACACCTATCAGCCAACCAGCTTCCAGGGCGCGATCGCAGAACGCACTGAAGCGGGATGATGGCGTAGCGCCATGCGCAGTTGAACCAGGCGTCGTTAAGCTATGCATCACGGTGCTCCTTGAACCACAGAATCGTCTGACGTAAGCCCTCTTCAAAAGAGGTGGTTGCCCGGAAGCCGAGTATTTCTGCCGCGCGCGTGACGTTCGGCAATCTCCGGGGCGTATCTTCGAAAGCCGCGCCGTAAGCCTGCGTGTAGGGCACGTAGGCGATGTCCACGTCTGCGCCTACGCCCTCCCGAATCTGGGCGGCCAATTCGTTCATGGTGATTTCGCGCGGATTGCCAATGTTGAACGCCTGTCCCGCGCTCTCGGGCGTTTCCATGGCCGCGATGGTACCGCGCACTGTGTCGGCGACGAAGGTGAACGAGCGCGTTTGCTGCCCATCCCCGTAGACGGTGAGCGCCTGGCCCTCGAGCGCCTGGTTGATGAACCGGGCGATGACGCTGCCATACCCACGCGGATCCAGCCGAGGCCCAAAAGCATTGAAGTAGCGGACGGCGGCCACCGGCAGTCCTTCCTGGCGGTAGTACGCGAAAGCCAGGTGTTCGTCCAATAACTTGGAGACGGCATACGACCAGCGTGGCACAGACGTTGGCCCGATCACCGTCACATCCTCTTCGGCGAATGGCACTCCGGCTGATTTGCCGTAAATCTCCGAACTGGAAGCCAGCACCACCTTGCACCCTCGTGCCCGTGCGGCTTCCAGCATCGTCTCCGTTCCCCTGACGTTGACCTGTATCCCGCGCAGGGGATCCTCGACGACGTATTTCACGCCGACGACGGCTGCCAGGTGGTAGATACCATCCACCTGGGCGACGAGTTGCTCGACCAAGGCTTTGTCGAGAATGGAGCCTTCGACGAAGTGGAAGTGGGGATGGGCGAGATGATGGGCGATGTTTTGCGTCTTGCCCACCGACAGGTCATCCAGCACGGTAACGGCGTGCTCGGCTCCCAGCAACGCATCCACGAGATGCGACCCGATAAATCCTGCGCCTCCCGTGACTAAAAAATGTTGTCTATTCATACGGAAATTTCAGAATAAATTCTAGGATGTGGTATCGCCACCTATCATACACCACTCAGGCGAAACGGCAAGTTATCGGATGTCTGGACGACCAATACCACTGTAATATCGTTCACGTTTGTCCCCGTTGGACCGGTGCGTAGCAGCGCGCCGACAGCGTCGAGCAGCGGGTAAGCGTTGTTGTCGGCTAACGCGGCGGCGGGATCCCACCCTGCAGCCCGCGCATGTTCGGCTGTGCCCCCGTCGACAATAGCGCCGGCGGCATCGGTGGGCCCGTCCGTTCCGTCGGTTGCCAGCGCCAACAGGGCTACGTCCGGCAAGCCATCCAGCGCCAGGGCCGCTGCCAGCGCCAATTCCTGATTCCGTCCTCCTTGCCCTTGCCCGCGCACCGTCACCGTCGTTTCCCCACCCCACACGAGACACGCCGGCGGCTTCACCGGATCACCATGGGTGCGGATGCCCTTCGCCAGCGCCGCCGTAACTTTCGCGACCTCGCGGGCCTCGCCTTCCATGAACGTCGTAAGCAGCAGCGTGTTGTAGCCCAGGCGCTCCGCCTCGACGATGGCTGCCTGCGCCGCCAACCGGTTCGAGCCGACGATGACGTTGCTGACCTGGGCAAACGCGGGATCACCGGGCTTGGGCGTCTCCGCAATGCGCCCGGCGACGCCTGCGGCGAGATGCGTTGATACTGCGGGCGGTATCCGCTCGGCGAGATCGTACCGCGCCAGGATGGCCTGCGCCATAGCATACGTCGTTGGATCAGGGGTGGTGGGGCCAGAGGCGATGACATCGAGCGGATCGCCGACTACGTCGGAGAGGATCAGCGTGACGACGGGAGCGGAGGGCGCGAGCCGCGCCAACTGTCCTCCGCTGAGGCGTGAGAGGTGTTTGCGCACGGCGTTGAGTTCGCCAATGGTGGCGCCCGCGCGCAAGAGGCCCTCCGTGATGGCTTGCAGGTCCGCCAGCGAGACGCCGACTACGGGTGAGGGCAACAGCGCCGAAGCGCCTCCCGACAGCAATAGCAGCACACGATCCCGCGCGGTGGTCGAGGCCAGCAGATCAGCGATGGCTTCGGCCGCCGCCAATCCTACCGCATCGGGGACGGGGTGTCCGGCTTCGGCGACGCGCAGCGTCTGCGGCAAAGTGTGCCCCGCGGCGTGCCCGCTCTTCGTCACGACGATGCCGGTGAGCGGCGCATGACCTATCGCGTCGACCGCCGCCTGCGCCATGGGGACGGCGGCTTTGCCTGCCGCAATAACGATGATTCGCGCGACGTCGTCCAAATTCCAGGTGCGATCGGCGACATGCAGGACGTTGCCCAGCCGGGTGAGGTAGCGATGGACGGCGGGATATGGGTCGACAGCGCGCAACGCCGCAGCCTGAATGAGGCCGAGATGGTCGTGGAGTATTGGCATCACGGGCGCAGGCTGTTCAGCGCATACGACGCGGCCTCTTCCGGCGTTTCGACTTCGCCATTGAGAATAGCGGTCAATCCGGCCTGCAGCGCGCGACGCACCGGCGTGTCGATATTCGGCGGCAGGCTCGGCGCGGCATTGGTCAGCAATTGTTTGAGGAAAGCGGTTTGTTCCGGCAGCAGGTTCCATAGCTCGATGGCATGGAAGCGGGCGGGCAGTGTGCGTGTGGCGCGGGTCAAATCGGCGGCTTGTTCGGGCGTGGTCAGCCATTCCAGCAGCTTTTGCGCAGCGCCCTGTCGATAGGAATCCTGGCTCACCATCGCCATGAACCACACGTGGCCAATCGTGATGGGGTTCCCCGTCGGCGTGGGCATCCACCCCGGCAAGCTTCCTTCGAGCGGCGCGCTCCAGTACAGCCCGGCCGGGACGACGCTCAGGTGCCCAATTCCCTCCTGGTAGAGTCCCCAGCACGCGGCGGCGTCTGCCAGGTTCGAAACGCGCTCGACATCGATCAACTTCTGTTCCGCCATTTCGGCCACAAAGCGATAAAGCTGTTCGAGCGCCGCGCGGTCGAGCCTGGGTCTGCCATTCTCATCGCTGGTCGCGCCGCCCGCACCGATGTAGGCGGCCAACACCAGATCGCTGGCCAGCCCGTCGACCGGCGCGGCAGGAAACAGCAGCGAGTAGCTGCCGGTCAAGATGGCGGTCCACGAGAGCGGAGGCGTTGCCGCGATGTTCTGGCGGTAAGTCGTCTGCTCGGCGGTGATGATGAAAGGCACGCCGTATGTGGTCGTAATGGCCGGATCAGTGATGCGCACGAGGGGGAAGAAATCCGCCGTTTGTACCACCGTAGCGTCGAGGGGCTGTAGATAGCCTGCACTCGCCGCTGCGCGTAGGTCGTATTCGCTCAGAATGATCACATCCGGCAAGATGGAGGGCGCGGCGGCATAGGCCGTGCTCAGCATATTGTACAATCCGCCGGCGCCGGTTGCTTTTTTGGCGATGATCTGCACTTGAATGTCCGGCTGGATCAGCGAAAACTGTGCCAATTGCTCGTGGAAGATGACAGCGCCCGTTGCGTCTTCGTAGGGGCTGAGAAAACCGGGCACCCACAGCGTCAATGTGGCGATACTTGGCAAAGGCGTCGCCGTCGGTGTGGGCGTTGGCTCCGGCGTCGATGTGGGCGAGGCTGTAGGCGTCGGCGATGGTGGCCCCCCTGACGACGATAGCCATGCGCATCCACTGCATACGATGGTGAGCGCAATCCCTAACAAAGCAAGACGTGAAATCTTCACACAGCGCCTCCTAAAGAATGGCAAATGGCAAATGGCAAATGGCAAATGGCAAATGGCAAATGGCAAAT
>DAOUAY010000194.1:0-7527 GCA_034432995.1 Anaerolineae bacterium
GAGCGCTTTGCCGCCGAGCGGCCGCTCAAGGGCGTGCGCCTTTCGGCGTGCCTCCACGTCACTACGGAGACCGGCAACCTGGCGCGCGTGCTCCAGGCCGGCGGCGCAGACCTCGTCCTGGTTGCCAGCAATCCGCTGAGCACGCAGGACGATGTCGCGGCGGCGCTCGTCACCTACGACGAGATCCCCGTCTACGCGATCAAGGGCGAAGACAACGCCACTTACTATGAACATCTGAACGCGGCGCTGGATCACAAACCGCACATGACGATGGACGACGGCGCCGACCTGGTGGGCGTCATGCACAAGACCCGCCGTGAAGTGCTCAACACCGTCGTCGGCGGGACTGAGGAAACGACCACCGGCGTCATCCGCCTGCGGGCGATGGCGAAGGAAGGCGCGCTGGAATACCCCATCATCGCCGTGAACGACGCGCTGACCAAGCACCTCTTCGACAATCGCTACGGCACGGGCCAGTCCACGCTCGACGGCATCATCCGCGCGACCAACGTGCTCATCGCCGGGAAGAACGTGGTGGTGGGCGGTTACGGCTGGTGCAGCCGCGGCATTGCGATGCGCGCCAAGGGGATGGGCGGCAACGTCATCGTCACGGAGGTAGATCCGCTCAAGGCGTTGGAAGCGGTCATGGACGGCTTCCGCGTGATGCCGATGCTCGAAGCCGCGCCGATTGGCGACATCTTCGTCACCTCCACGGGCGACATCAACGTGGTGGACACGCAGCACTTTGCCGTGATGAAGGACGGCGCGATTGTCTGCAACTCCGGGCACTTCAACGTCGAGTTGAACCTGCCGGGCCTGGCCGAAATGGCCGTTAGCGCGCCGCGCCGCATCCGGCCCTTCGTCGAGCAGTACGTGCTGCCCGACGGGCGACACATCAACATCCTGGGCGAAGGGCGTCTGGTCAACCTCGCCGCTGCCGAAGGGCATCCGAGCGCGGTGATGGATATGTCGTTCGCCAACCAGGCGCTCTGCGCCGAGTACATGCTCGCGCACGCCGAGGAATTGGAGCACACCGTCTACGCCGTGCCGGAACTGATTGACCAGGCCATCGCCAAACTCAAGCTCGCGGCGATGGGCGTAGAAATCGACGTGCTGACCGAGGCACAGAAGCACTACCTGGATTCCTGGCAAGAAGGAACGTAGATCGTCACCAACACAACAAACAACCCCGGAAGGTAAACTTCCGGGGTTGTTTTGTTCTTCACATTCAACCTAAAGGTTGACAGGCCGCCGCCCGATGTGCGCAAGAAATTCGTTGCGGGTGGCCTGCGATTCCTTGAAGCTGCCCAACATCGCGCTGGTGCTCATGCGGGCGTTGGCCTTCTTCACACCGCGCATCGCCGCGCACATGTGCAGCCCCTCGGCAACGACAGCGACGCCTTGCGGGTGCAGCGTCTCGTCGAGGAACTCCGCGATCTGCTTCGTCATCCGCTCCTGCACCTGCAAACGCCGGGCGAACATCTCCACGATGCGCGGGATTTTGCTCAGGCCGATCACCTTGCCGTTGGGGATATAGGCCACGTGGACTTTTCCCATAAACGGCAGCATGTGATGTTCGCACAGGCTGTAGTAGTCGATGTCCTTGACGATGACCATTTCGTCGTAGTTCACATCGAAGAGGGCGTCGTTGATCAGGCGCACCGGATCGACGTGATAGCCGGCGGTCAACTCCTCGTACATGCGGGCGACGCGGTTTGGGGTACGGAGCAGACCCTCGCGCGTGGGGTCCTCGCCAATCGCTTCGAGGATCATCACCACGGCGCACTCGATTTCCCCGGTACATTCCTGCGCGGGGACATCCAACAAATCATTACGAAAGACGTCGTAATCACTTGGCACAATCTGCATGGGCTGTTTCATTGTTCTCTCCTGGCTAAAGTCGCACGTCGTCGCGACGCATCATCCCACCCATAAACGAGCGCTCGGCAATCTCGCGCAGCGTCTGTCCCGTTTCGGGATGGCGGTACTGCGGGGCGAGATCGGCCAATGGCACGGCGATGTGGGCGTACTTCAGGATGTCGGGATCGGGGATGTGGCGTGTGTCCACATCCAGCACCTCGGTGTTGAACAAGGCAATGTCCAGGTCGATGGTGCGCGGGGCGTTTTTATCCGCCACCCTCACGCGGCCCAACTGGCATTCGATTCCCGACAGCACCTCCTGCTTCAACTCGGCTGCTGACAGTTCGGTTTCGATGAGCGCCGCCGCATTGAGGAAGTTTGGTTGGTCGAGTTTGCCGACGGGCACTGTCTCGTATACCGGGGAGATGGCCACCAGGACGCACTGTTCCGTCAGCAGTCGCGTCGCTTCGCGCAGGTTATTTTCGGCGTCGATGTTGGACCCCAGCGCGACAAAAGCGCGATTCCGCCGCCTCTCCAAATCGGCCCGTGTGCGATAAATTTCCACACCGACCGAGCGGGCGAAACGCAGCGCGCCCGGCTTCTCCACCCGCACCTGCGTCGCCTCCACGCGCGCGTCCGTCAGGCAGATCGCAGCGATCTCCGCCACTAGCTTCTCCACCGTGAAGAAACTGGATGCCTCAACCATAGCGATAATTTGCTTGGTAATCGTGCGATAGTTGACCGCATCGACAATTTGATCGGAAATGCCGGCGGGGCGCAAATCGGCGAAGAGTATGATGTTGATCAACACATCCTGGCGATTGCGGCGCTCTTCCTCGTTGATACCGATGATCGTTCTCAGCAATAGATCTTTGATATGAATCTGGTCGGGCATAGCATACTCCTGGTATTAGTCTGGCAGTCTCAGTAGATCAAAAAATGCTCCGAGGGGATCGTCAGGTCCCCGTTCCGGCCTGGATCTGACGATCCAGGCCAAGCAAAATTAGACCTACTGAGTCTTGTAGTCGGATAGTCGGTCAAATCCGTTTGATCCGTTCAATCCGTTGACATAGCTTACAGTTCTGCGGATTTGTGGTTTAATAGGGCCATGCAAACGTACAATCCCACTCTGGCTTCGATAAAGCAACATCCGGTCCCGGCGTGGTTCGCGGATGCCAAGTTGGGCATCTTCATCCATTGGGGACCGTACTCCGTGCCCGGATGGGCGCCGCGCGCGGGCAACCTCCGCGAGGTGATCGCCCAACATGGCGACGCGCACTGGTTCAGGCACAATCCCTACGCCGAGTGGTACTGCCAGGCAATGCAGATCGAGGGCAGTCCCACACAACGATATCACCTGAAAACCTACGGCGAACATGCCCCATACACTGCGTTTGGCCCGCAATTCAACGCGGCGGCGCGGGCGTGGGAGCCTTCGACGTGGGCCAACCTCTTCCGCCGGGCCGGCGCGCGCTACGTGGTGATGGTCGCCAAGCACCACGATGGCTTTCTGATGTGGCCGAGCGCCGTCCCCACCCCGCACAAGCCTGACTGGCGCGCCGAACGCGATTGCGTGGGTGAACTCAGCGCCGCCGTCCGCGCGCGCGGGATGCGGATGGGCCTGTATTACTCCGGCGGGCTGGATTTCACCTTCAGAGATGTTGTCATCCGCGACTTCGCCGACATGGCGACGGCCATTCCCAACGATCCAGCCTACGCCGCCTACGCCGACGCGCACTGGCGCGAACTCATCGAGCGTTACGCGCCCGCTGTGCTATGGAACGACATCGGCTACCCGGCCTCCGCCGACCTGCCGGCGCTCTTCGCCCACTACTACAACGCCGTTTCAGAGGGCGTGGTCAACGACCGCTTCACCCAAATCAACCTACCCGGTTCGGGAAAGCTGACAGGGGTACCGCGCAAACTCATCCGCTGGATCATCCGCCGGGCGATGACGCATCCGCAGAGCCTTGTCGCCCGTTTGCAAACCGGCGGCGCGCACTGCGATTTCCGCACACCGGAGTATGCCACCTACGCCAAAGCCACGGCGCAGAAATGGGAGGCTACGCGGGGGATCGGGCAATCCTTCGGGTACAATCGCAACGAGCGACTGGCAGACCTCATCGCTGTAAAAGACCTCGTTCACCTGCTGGCCGACGTCGTCAGCAAGAACGGCAACCTGCTACTCAACGTCGGGCCGCTGGCCGATGGCACGATCCCGCCGGAGCAGGTCGCGCGGCTGGAAGGCCTCGGCGCGTGGCTCAAGCTCAACGGCGAGGCGATTTTCGGCACGCGGCCCTGGAGTCGCGCGGAAGGCCAAACCGGCGATGGCCTCCCGGTGCGCTTCACGCAGAAGGATGATGCGCTGTACGCTATCCTCCTCGGCAAGCCGCAAACCGATCACCTGGAAATCCCCGCGCTATCGGTCCCGGAGACGGCCAGCGTCTACGTGCTCGGCTACAACGCGCCCTTCGCGTGGCAGCGGCGCGGATCAGCCCTGACGCTCACGCTGCCCCGCACCCTGCCAGATACCCCCGCCGTCGCGCTCAAGATCGTCCCGTGAAAATGCAAGACTCAGTGGATCGAAAATCGAAGACTACAAAAGTCTCAGCACGTATTGGGCCTTGCAAACCTGTCGTTTAGCGCGCGTATTGGCTTGAACAGGGGCCTCGTGAGACTTTTGTAGTCTTTGGCGCGGTTAGGCTGCGACATTCTCCGTCTTCGCTTCCCCTTTCGTCACCTGCACCATACACAAAATGGCAAACAGGAAGAACAGCGGCGTGACCACGAAGATGAGGTTGTAGTCGTTGCCGAACCACTCCACGATATGCCCGTTGAGAATCGGGCCGACGACCGCCGCCAACTGAGAGGCGATGTAGTACAGGCCGGTGTACGTCCCCACGTCCGCGTCGGAGGCGGCGGTGTCAACCACCATGGGCAAGGAATTTATATTGACCAGCGCCCAACCTAACCCACCAATTCCCATGATCGGCCAGATCAGTGTGGGATTGCGCAGGAAAAAGTTAAGCAGCAGCAACACGCCGAACACGATCAGCCCGGTGATGATGGTCTTGCGCCGTCCGAAACGCGCGGCGATGTAGCCGGCGGGCACGGCGAAGACTAGAAAGGTCAATGAAGCCACGCCTAACAGCAGCGGCGCTTGTCCGGTCGAGATACCCAACACGGTGACAGCATAAGAACTCAGGAAAGTCTCGGTGGCGTTGTAGCCGACGAACCAACAGAAGATCGCGCCCATCAAAAACCACAGACTGCGGCGGGCTTCCGGCGACACGCGTTTGATCCCGCGCAGCGCGCTGAACCCCTCCGCCTCCTCATCCGCTGTCGCCACCACCGACTCGCGCCGTTCCTTGACGAAAATGAACAGCATCAGCACCGCGACCGCCATCAGCACCCCGCCAAACACGAACGGCGTGATCCGCCCCATTTTGTAGAGAATGCTGCTGCCCAACGTCGCAATCAGCGTGCCGATGCCGCCCATCATGTTGATGATGCCGTTGGCCTGCGAGCGCAATGGGCTTGGCGTTAAGTCCGGCATCAACGCAATGACGGGCGTGCGAAAACCGGCCATCGCCAACAGGAAAAGGCCGAGAGCAAGCATGAACATGGCAAGCGGCCCACCCAATTGCGCCGTCTGCCCGTTCAAGGAGACTGGAATCATCCCTACGGCTGCCGGGACCAGGATGAAGGCGGCAATCGAAATCGGCGCAAGGACGAGGATGAAAGGCATCCGCCGTCCGAGGCGCGTCCACACCCGATCCGACCACACGCCGATGAAAGGCAGTAAGAAGAATGCCGCGATGTTGTCCAGCGTCATGATAAAGCCGGTCAATCCTGGTTTGAAGCCGAAACCAAGTTCCCCAACCGCCTTGAAGTCGGGATTCCCGGCCTGCAAAAAGATAGGAACATAGGCGTTGTACAACGTCCACATCACGCTGATACCGAAGAAGCCAAAGCCAATGAGGAAAGTCTTGCCATAGTTGAGTTTAGGTTTGTCCATAACGAATCATCTCCTTTGCAGATATAGGACGACGTGACACACTGGCAATAGTTGTAGCACGAATATGCAGGCAAGCAAGCCCTGGATGAATAGTATCCAGAAGTGCAATCTCTTTTGTTGTAGGCAATCGTTCTCGATTGCTTTTATCGTGCGTTTACATATAATTGAAGTATACCCACCAGTAAGCCGAAGAGAGTCGCAGCCTCCACACATTTACCGTATCGTTTACGCCGGGTAAGTGTCTTCCCTGGGAAGCGATAATCCCGGTCACGCCTTCAGACTTTACATAAATGACAATAGGT
The DNA here is from genome assembly GCA_034432995.1 of Anaerolineae bacterium. GTDB lineage: Bacteria > Chloroflexota > Anaerolineae > B4-G1 > SLSP01 > DSWT01. The sequence continues at coordinate 6,181 of DAOUAY010000194.1, forward strand.
TAAGGAGGTCAACAATGACGGAAGTCCGATTTCCCGAGATGGTCAAGCCGGTAGATCCCCCCGCAGTGCAGTTGGACAGTCCCCAAGCCGCGTTTCTGCCCGAAGTCGATGCGTTCGTCCGCGCCAGCCAGGCGCGACAGACCTTCCAGGTCAGCGGGAAGGGACTGTGCGCCGCAGTGATGGACACAGGACTCAACACGCAGCACGTGGATTTTGCCGGGCGCATCGCCGCTGTGCGGAACTTCACCGCCGACCATGGCGGCGATCCCCACAACGTGACCGACGGCAACGGTCACGGCACCAACGTCGCCGGCATCATCCTGAGCAAGGGCGACCACACCGGCATAGCGCCCGCAGCCAACGTCGCGGCGCTCAAGGTGCTGGGGGACGTTGGGGGCGGCAGTTTCACCTGGGTGGAGCAGGCGCTGGATTGGGTGCTGCAAAACTATCGGACGCACAACATCAGCGCCGTCTGTATGTCGCTGGGCGACGGCGGGAACTATGTCCAGGATCGCCCTTACTTGAATAACCCAATGAAGCGCAAAATCGCCGCGTTGCGCCGGGCCAGGATCGCCGTCGTCGTCGCCGCGGGCAATGACTACTACGCGCACAACAGTCAGCAAGGCATGGGCTATCCGGCGATCATCCGCCAAACGGTCAGTGTCGGCGCGGTGTACGATGCAGCGGAGGGAGGATTCCGGTACGGCAGCGGCGCGGAGGCTTTCTCCAGCCGGGCGGGACAGATCACGCCGTTCTCACAGCGTCTGCACCCCACTGTGAACGCAGTAACGCGCACCGAGATTTTCGCGCCAGGCGCGCCGGTCACCTCATCCGGCATCAATGGCCCGCACGGCGAGTCGGTGCAGCACGGCACGAGCCAGGCCACGCCAGTGACCGTGGGCGTCATCCTGCTGTTGCAGGAATACTACAAACGCTATACCGGTGAGTTGCCTACAGTCACCCAGATCACCAACTGGCTGCGGCGTGGCGGTGTGCCCATTGTCGATGGCGATGACGAAGACGACAACGTCCGGCACACCAACCTGACCTTCCTGCGCCTGGATGCGATGCGGGCGTTGGAGGCAGCGCAACGCGAGCTGAAGCGGCGAGGGCTGGTACCGTCGACATAAAGGACTACGGCGAAACTTGCAGTACAGCCCCGATAATGAAAATGCTTGCGCCGGATCATAATCCGGCGCTGTGGGGACGGCGGATTGTGATCCGCCTTAAGCGTTGAAGTAAGGTTGTTTTTGAAGGAGTGCCTATGAACACTATGATTTATGCCAACGGCATCGACGTCGACACCGGCGACTACGCTATCCCGCCGCTGTCTGTCGATGAACTGGA
>DAOUAY010000195.1:0-3709 GCA_034432995.1 Anaerolineae bacterium
AAGACTGAACTGCGGTATAATCTCAACTGTTCGGGGCGTAGCGCAGTTTGGTAGCGCGCACGGTTCGGGTCCGTGAGGTCTAGGGTTCAAATCCCTACGCCCCGACTGTAGACCACACGGTTAGGTGATTTTACCTAGCCGTGAGGACTCAGGTAAGCGATTTTTTCAAAAATCGTCAAACCGGAGACCACACGGCTTGGCCCTCTTTCTGAGTAAAAAAAGCCCCGCGTTCATTCTCGGAAATCGTTCCTTGAATTCGCGGAACCCCTATTCAGAAAGGAGACCACACAGATGAAAAAGATCACTTTGTCCCAGGCCTTCGACGGCTTTATCCTCGACAAGCAAGCCGCCAGCAAGAGCGCGAACACGATTCGCAACTACCGCGTCACCTTCAGCAAAGTGACGCTGTGGCTGAAGACTACTCGCCCGGATGACTCCGATCCCTACTTTGCCGATCTCACGCGCCGGGATTGGGTGGCCTTTATGGCCTGGTTGCGCGACGACTACATCAGCGCCTGCGAAGGCGTCGCCCGGCGCGAGCCACGGCCCCTCTCGCAGAAATCGTTGCTCAACATCCACACCGATCTCTGCGCCCTCTACACCTGGGCCACCTCGCCCGGCATCGAATTGGCTGCCACCCACATCTTACACACCATCGAACGCCCGGAGGCCGACACCCCGGTCATCGAGACGTTCACTCGTGAGCAGATACGCGATATGCTGAAAGCGTGCAAAGAGTCCCGCGCCTGGCGCAATCGTGAGGACAAGACCAACGAGCGCAGCACGGCAGACCGGGATCAGGCCATCGTCTTGCTCTTGCTGTCCACCGGCATCCGCGCCAGCGAGCTGTGTGATATTCGCCTGCGCGACATCGATATGACGCAGCGCAGCATCACGGTCGCGGGCAAGGGACGTGGGCAGGGTAAGAAGCAGCGCGTCGTGCATTTCAGGAAGTCCACCGGGCGTGCCCTGTGGCGTTATCTCACCCCGCAGATGAAAACCCTCAAACAAGATGACACCATCTTCACGGTAGGGCCAGAGGATGCGCCACGCTCCCTGACGCGGGATGTGCTGTGGAAGCTGATTCATCGCATCGGCGAGCGCGCCAGCGTGGAAGCCAATCCGCACAAGTTCCGCCACACCTTTGCCACCCACTACCTGCGCAATGGCGGCGATCTGTTCACCCTCCAGGCCCTGCTCGGTCACACCTCGCTGGAGATGGTACAACGGTATGCCAAGATCATCTCTGCCGATTGTGCTCGCGAACACGAGAAGGCTGATCCGGTGGATAATTGGAGGCTATGAAACGGTTAGATACCCCCTTGATTTTGCCATGTCAGGTATGGTATAATTATGGTATAGCGGTGCACAAACATCGCGAAAAGGTCTGGGGCTAAACGCTCCGAACCGCAGGAAGCCTTCAAGCCTGCGGCGTCCTGACCGGGAAACCGGGAGGGAAATGAAAGGGGAGGACACGGGAGTAATCCTGTGTCCTCCCCTTTTTTTGTTTTCTATCATATTGATCAGTTCAAGGAGGTGTAGTATTCATAGTATGTTTCGCTGTAAAGGCGGAGTCAGCCACTTCGGAAACCTTACGGCTTTTCCAGTGGCTGGCCTCCAATATGCGCAAGCAACGCCGGCTCTATGCCGGCCTCATCAAGCGCACACGTTATCAATCCGGGGATCTTCTCCCGGCAGTGACGTGTGACAACACCATAACACACGGAGGTGATTAATGAAACTACCCTTAATTGGTTACAGCGACAAACAAGTCGTCGATGCGCAATGGAACATCATCACGATCCTGACTAAAGGACTCACCGAAAGGTCAGCCCTCACCCACCCAGCAGTTGCTCCGCGAGGGACTCTGTTCCGTTCCCAAAATGCATACACCGGGTGAATATGCAAGAACCGTGGCCCAGGCACTGGTGGCAACCGTCGCGAAGATGCTGCAACAACGCGATAATCTCGCTGCGGCGCTCAAGAAATGCGAACAGGAACGCCACACTCTCCAGTCGCGGGTCAACGACTTCGCGCAGCATCCCCCTCAGGAGAAACTGCGCGAGCAGGCCAAACAAATCAAGCACTGGTGGGAGCGCGCCCAGAATGCAGAAGAGGACATTGCCGAACTCAAGGCGGCCCTGGTCCGCGAACAAAGAGCCAACCAGACCAGGCAGAACCGGCTCGAGGATGAGATCGCAGAATTGCATCGTCTGATCGTCGAGCAACAGGAGACCATCAATGTCTACACACATTGACCCGCACACGAATACTCTGTTTATATTAGATGGTCCGATTCCCTATAACGCGATTCGTGTGCGCCCTTTTCACCACCATCCCAATCTCATTCAGGAGGAAAAGTAACCATGCAAAGAAACTCAAATCGTTCATCCAGCCGCCGCAGGTGGAGCGCGGTCGATACAGCCACGATGCTGGCGGAGATCGGCCCTCTCTCCCAATGGCTGCCCGTGCTGGAAACCCTGCTGCCCACCGGCGTCGCCGATACGCAACAGCTCCAACAGGCCAGTGGCCTCTCCCGCGACCAGGTCAACCGTCTGGTCAAGCGCTTCGATGCGCTGGCGTCCGACGCCATTCTCACGCGCGTCCAGGAAAGCATCCCGCGTCCCGGGCGACGCGGCGGCAGCCCCATCATCTACAAGCTGGGCGAGGTCGGTGCAGCGCTCCTGCAAGAAAACGGCTATCCTGACGCGCACGCCTGCGGGCTGGAAAAGAGCACGCCCATCGCCCACGCGCGCAGCGTCCTCGATGTGCGTTTGGCCGCCCTCGCAGCAGGACTATCGGTGCAGACCGAAACGGAACTGCCCTATGGCGACGATCAGGCACTCCGCCTCGATAACCTGGTGACCCTGGCCGACGGCTTGCCCGCGATCTTCGAGGTCGAGCAGGATGCCGACATGAGCCTGTTGCGTCGGGTCCGCGACAGCTTACGGCGCAAGGTCGCCTTCTTCACCAGCGACGCCGGGAAAACCGTTTCGCCCATCATCCGCGTGCTCATCAACTTGCCACTCGGCCCCCTGTGGGATACCACCGTCAGTGTGTGGGAACGCGCCGCCGGCATCGTCGTCGACGAACACGACGGACAACTGCCGTTCAAGATCGTCGCTATACCGTTTCTGACCTTCCTCGAAACGCCCGATTGGGGCACAGCGCCCGCCGTCCGTTGGGAGTCGCTGTTCGATCCAGCGCAAACCAAGCACTTCAGCCGACAACCCCAAAAGGTCAGTACCCCGGCTTCCCAAAGCACGGCCATGGCTGCCACAGACGCGTCCGCCGATCAAGAGGACGAAACACTGCCGGAACCGCTGCGCCGGCGCACGGCAAGTGACGACCGCCGCGTGATGGAAGCTTATTACCAACACGTCATCGAGCAGGGTCCCGCCCTGGCCTACAATGACGCACAGCCGCGCCCTGATCGGGCCTTCTTCGAGGTAATGCGGGTGATCTACGCCGCCTCGTACCCCGAGGACGCCAGGCCCTGGCAACTGGCCCATCACCCGTATGCGTCACTCTATCTGCTGCGCAAGTATCTCGCTTTACACCCGGCACTCAGTATGGCGCTGAAAAAGGCCATTGAGCGCCATGCTAACCGTATGACCTGGAATCCAACCATGGTCATGCACAAGATGCAGAACGTGATCAACGCGTTCCTGCGCTATCACGGCTTCCATAACTCCGGCGGGCTGAGCGC
>DAOUAY010000196.1:0-3357 GCA_034432995.1 Anaerolineae bacterium
GTGGTGACGGGCGTATCGGGGTCGGGGAAATCGAGTCTGGTGGGCGACGTGCTAGAGGCGGAGGCGCGACGACGGCTTCTCGAAAGCCTCTCGATGTACGAGCGCCAGGGGATGCGCGAAGGGCCTGAAGCGCCGGTGGATGCGGTCAGTGGCCTGGGCGTCGTCGTCACAGTCGGCTCGACGCGGGGCCTGCACGCGCGCCGGGCAACGGTGGGCACGGTGACGGAACTCTCGCACCACCTGGCGATCCTGCTGTCGTGGATCGGCGAGCGCCGCTGCCTGAACTGTGACGCGACTCTGGAACGTCATCAGGACTCGTGGCGCTGTCCCCACTGCGGCGAAACAGCGCCGGTCGCGCCCGCCCGCCATTTCCAACCCACCCACTACGCCGCCGCTTGCACGGTCTGCAACGGCGTCGGCACGCTGCGTAAACCCAACCCCGCCAAGTTGATCGCCCACCCGGAGCTACCCCTGTGCGGCGGCGCGATGCACTCGCCCGGCTTTTTCCCCAAAGGCTATCTCTGCAAGCCGTTCAACGGCGGCTACTACCACGTGCAGGCGCTCGCAGTCAAATACGGCTTCGACCCGGCGACGACGCCCTGGAATGCCATGACGCCGGAGGCGCAGCACGTCTTCCTCTTTGGCGATCCGGAGCCGATGTTGGTGCATTACGAGAGCAAAAGCGAGCGTACGACGCGCGATTACATGGGCAAATTCCCTGGCTTCTTTGGCTGGATCGGCGATTGGGACGTCGGCGGAATGTACACCGACACCGAACTTTGCCCCAGTTGCGGCGGCGGGAAGCTGCGGCCTGAGTACCTGGCGGTGACGCTCGGTGGGCACAATCTGCACGATCTGAGCACGATGCCACTCTCCGCGCTATACGACGTTCTTGCGGCGCTGCCACTGGACGCACCGGGCCGCTCGCCAGACGTGCAGCGGTGGATCGCGCCGAGCCTGGCGACGTGCCTGCGACGCTTGCGCTTCTTGCTGCGCGTCGGCGTGGGCTACATGCGCCTCGACCGGCCCGCGTCCACCGTATCGGCAGGCGAGGCGCAGCGACTCTCGCTGGCGGGATTACTCGGCAGCGGGCTGACCGCGCTGACGGTGCTACTCGACGAGCCGACGCGCGGGCTGCACCCTTCGGAGGTTCGCGCCTTGGTGGATGCGCTGCGTGACCTGCGCGGCGACGAGAAAAGCAGCGCTGCCAACACGGTCATCGTTGTGGAGCACGACCCGGAAGTGCTGCGCGCCGCCGACTATTTGGTTGACATCGGCCCTGGCGCAGGCGCGGCCGGCGGCGAAATTGTGGCCCAGGGTGCGCCGGAAGTCGTTGCCCAACAGCAAACGACGACAGCCCGCTGGCTGCGCGGCGAACGTCGCCCGTTGCTGTTGCCGCGTCACACGCCGGAGGGGTGGATGCGTATCTGTGGCGCGCGGGGCAACAACCTGAAAAACGTCGACGTGGCGCTTCCGCTGGGCGCGCTGGTGGGAGTGTGCGGCGTCTCCGGCTCGGGCAAGAGCACGCTGCTGATCGACACGGTAGGGCTGGCGATCGCGCCGCAAAAGCAGACCACATCAGTCGCCTACGAGAACGTGGAGCCGGGCGCGCACGACGCCATCGAGAACGCGCCGGAACGGGTGATCGTCGTCGACCAGACCCGGCGCGGCATCACCAGCCCGGCCAACTTCCTCGGCCTCAACGACGTGATTCACGCCCTCTACGCCGAAGGCGAGGACGCGCAGGCGTTAGGACTGGATGCGGATACCCTGGGACAGCGGTGTTCCGCGTGCGGCGGGAGCGGCGCGACGCGCACCGACATGGGCTTTCTGCCCGACGTGTTCGAGCTGTGCGAAATCTGCCGGGGCACGGGGTATCGCGCCGAGGCGTGGGACGTGCGTCTGCGCGGCGTGGCGCTGCCCGATCTGTTCGGGCTGACCATCGCCCAGGTGAGCGAGCTATTTGGCGATGTGGATCGCTTGGCCCAACCGCTGAAATTGGCCTGCGAAGTCGGCCTGGGCTACCTGACGCTGCGGCAGCCCGGCTACGCGCTTTCGGGCGGCGAGGCGCAGCGGCTCAAAATCGCGCAGGAGTTGTGCCGCAAGCCAAAGAAAGATGAACCGACGCTCTACATCCTCGACGAGCCGACGCTCGGCCTGCACCTAGAGGACGTGGCGCAGTTGGTGCGCGTGCTGCACCGGCTGGTGGAAGGCAATAACGGCGTGCGCAACACCGTATTCGTGGTCGAACATCATCCCCACGTGCTGGCGGCGTGCGATTGGCTGGTGGAATTGGGACCAGCGGGCGGGCCAGAGGGCGGCTACGTCATCGCCGAAGGCGCGCCGGAGCAACTCGCCGGAGGCGCTACCCCCACGGCGTGCTACATCCGCGAAGTTTTGGAAGGTCAGTCAACGGATTGAGCGGATTCTAGCGGATGTAGAAAGAAAAAATCCGTTCCATCCGTTTAATCCGTTGACACTGTTTTTGGAGAAGCGAAATGAACCAGATTCTGTCATCCCGGTTGGCGCTGCTGCTGGCGGATCCGTCGCCGTGCTTGCGGTGGCTGGCGCTGCGCGAACTGCTGGGCTATCCAGACGACGATCCCGAAGTGCAGGAATTGTCCGAATTGCGCGAACGCGATCCACTGGTGCGCGATTTGTTCAACCGCCAGGCGGACGACGGCTCGTGGGAGGCGGACGGGCGGCTCTGGCAGGGCAGTCGTCAGCGCGCGACTTATCTCGCGCTGATGCGGCTAGGCTACGTGGGCTTCGACGCCACAAATTCTGCTGTGCGGTGCGGCGCGGAGTATCTCTTCTCCCAGCAGCAGGATGACGGCGCCTGGTCGCTCACAAGCGACGGCGTCGAGGGCGGCGAGCGCGAAGGCTACGCAATGGTCCCTTTGCAGACGGCGCTCCCGCTGCGCGCGCTGGCGATGTGCGGCTACGGCGGCGATCCCCGCGCCGAGCGCGCCTACACGTGGCTGCTCGCCAAACGGCTGGAGGACGGCGCTTGGCCTACCGGCATCGCCGGCGGAACCGAAACGACCGGCGTGTACGGCTACGTTGCCGGATACCGGCGGCTGGCGCACTCGCGGTGGGGTTGCCGCTCCAACACCACCGGCAGTCTGCTGTGCCTGGCGCATCACCCGGAGCGGCGCAGCAGTCCAGAGGCTCGCCGCGCGCTCGACCTGCTGCTGGGACGCGAGACGCGCGAGGCGCAAAACGTGGGACTGGAAGTGGCGCGATTGGTGGGCGCGGAACCCACGCGCGGCTTCTTCACCTTCTTCGCCCGCTTCGACCTGGCGCTGCTGCTCGATCTGTGCTGGCGAATCGGCGCGACGACGGATGACGCGCGCG
>DAOUAY010000197.1:0-2637 GCA_034432995.1 Anaerolineae bacterium
GCGCTCTCGGAGAAGACGCGCGCCGTCCTTGTCCCGCACATCCTCGGCAATCCGGTGGAGATGGATCGCGTGATGGACTTCGCGCGGGTGCACGATCTCTACGTGATCGAAGATACCTGCGATGCGCTCGGCAGCCGCTACGATGGCAAGTATTGCGGCGCGTTCGGCCATCTCTCCACATTCAGTTTCTACCCGGCGCACCATATCACCACCGGCGAGGGCGGCGCGGTGGGCACGAATGACACGAAATTGTACCACGTCGCCCACTCCATCCGCGATTGGGGCCGCGACTGCTGGTGCGATCACAAGAGCCATCGCGACGGCGAATGTGGCCAGCGCTTCGACTGGGAAATCCCCGGCCTGGGCGAACCCTACGATCATCGCTACTACTTCACGGAAATCGGCTACAATCTCAAAATGACGGACATCCAGGCCGCCATTGGCCTACCGCAGCTCGACAAGCTGCCGGATTTCGTGGCAGCGCGCCAGCGCAACTTCAAGGTGCTGCACGAAGGGCTGTCCCGCTACGCCGATCATCTGGTCTTGCCCGTGTGGAGTCCCAAAGCCGATCCCGCGTGGTTCGCCTTCACCATTGCAGTGCAAGAGACAGCGCCCTTTACCCGCCGCGACCTCAACGACTACCTGCGCGAGCGCAAAATCGAAACGCGCTATCTGTTCGCGGGCAACATCCTGCATCAGCCCGGCTATCGTCACATTCATCACCGTGTCGCCACATCGATGCCCGAGACGGAGCGCGTGCTCAAAAGCGCCTTCTTTATCGGCGTGTATCCTGGGATGAACGACGCGCGGCTGGCCTATATCCTGCAAGTCTTCGAAGACTTCTTCAAAACGCGGGGGTTATCATGAATCATGAATCAAGAATCATGAATCAAGAATTACGAATTGCGAACGAGGAATCCGCAAGTCAGCGAATCAGCGAATCAGCGAATCAACCGATCTGCAATCACTCAATCTCCGATCTCCCAATCCACAAACTCTCGATCATCATCTGTGCCTATAATGAGCGGCGGACGATCCTCGACGCGATCGCGCAGGCGCACGCGGTACAACTGCCGCCCGGATGGGATAAGGAAGTGATCACGGTGGATAACTGCTCGACCGACGGCACGCGCGAGATGCTCCAGGCGGTGGATATGCCGGGCGTGCGTGTCGTGCTGCACCCGCGCAATATGGGCAAGAGCGCCTCGATCCTCACCGGGTTCCGCGAGGCCAGCGGCGACTACGGCCTCATCTTCGACGCCGACCTGGAATACGAGGCCGCCGACATCCCGCGCATGGTCGCCGCGGTGACGCCGGGCGAAACGGTGGCCGTGTTCGGCTCGCGCACGCTCGGCGGGCGCAAGATCTACCTCTACGCGCAGAATTATTGGGCCGTGCGCGGCCTGACCTTTATCGCCAATCTGCTCTTCGGCGGCAGGATGACGGACATCGCCACCGGTCCCAAGCTGGTGCGCGTGGATGTGGTGCGTTCGCTCAATCTGAGCAGTCACGAGTTCGACCTGGACTTCGAGCTGCCGTGCAAGCTGCTCAAAAACGGCCACAAGATTGACGAAGTCGCCATCAACTACCACCCGCGCTCGGTAGCGCAAGGGAAAGGATTAGCCGGCTGGAAAGCTGTGCGCACCGGGCTGCGCGTGCTGTGGATTTATCTGAAAGTATTCTTCAGTGGCAAGGGTTCACAGTAACCTACGCTTCACCAACGATTGGATGAAAGTTTGCCATTTGCCATTAGCCATTTGCCATTTGCCATTTGTAAAGGAGCTGCAAAATGAACATTGTCATTACCGGTTCTATCGCCTTCGATTATTTGATGTCGTTTCCGGGCGATTTTATGGAGCACATCAAGCCGGACAAGTTGAACAAGCTGAGCCTCAGCTTCCTGGTGGACGAGATGCGCAAGCAGTACGGGGGCTGCGCGCCGAACATCGCCTTCACGCTGGCGCTGCTGGGCGAACGCCCCGTGGTGATGGGGACGGCGGGACAGGACTTCGGCGATTATCGCGCGTGGCTCGAAGCGCACGGCGTCGACACGTCCGGCGTGCGTGTCATCCCCGACGTGTTCACTGCATCGTTCTTCGTCAGCACCGACCTGCAACAGAACCAGATCGCCAGCTTCTACACCGGGGCGATGGCCTACGCGCGCGAGCTGTCGTTCTACGACGCGACGACTCCGGTCGATCTGACGATCATCTCGCCCAACGATCCGTTGGCGATGCAGAAGTATCCGGCGGAGTGCAAGGCGCTCGGCATCCCCTACATCTACGATCCAAGCCAGCAGATCGTGCGGCTGGACGGCGCGGCGCTGCGCGAAGGCGTCGAAGGGGCGGACATCCTTATCGTCAACGATTACGAGTACGAGCTATTGAAAGATCGCACCGGCATGAGCGATGCTGATATTTGCGCGGCGGTGCAGCGCGCCGTCATCATCACACGCGGCGAACAAGGCTCCCGCATGTGGGCAGGCGGGGAAGAGATCGTCGTCCCGGTCGTCCCGCCGCAGCAAGTGCTCGATCCCACCGGCGTCGGTGATGCGTACCGCGCGGGCCTCATCAAAGGGCTGGCGCTGGGCCTGCCGTGGCGCATCTGCGGGCAGATCGGCGCGCTGGCGGCCACCTA
>DAOUAY010000198.1:0-2815 GCA_034432995.1 Anaerolineae bacterium
GTATCGGTCATTTCCGGCGGCGCAGCGTTCGGCCTGCTGGCCTGGCAACTGCCGCACGCGCGCGAACGGCTCATGGCGTATATCACCTCCCTGCGCGATCCAACGCAGATGCCCTATCACGTGCATAGCGCGATGATCGCCATTGGCGAGGGGGGTATCCTGGGTGTGGGCATCGGCAGCGGGCGGTTGAAATCCGGCTACCTGCCCTTCCCCCACACCGACAGCATCTTCGCCGTCATCGCCGAAGAAGCCGGAATGTTAGGATGTCTGTTGGTCATCGCGCTCTTCATCCTGCTCGCCTACCGGGGATACCGCATCGCATTGCAGACGCCGGAACCGTTCGGCTCGCTGCTCGCTTTCGGCGCGACGACGATGATCATCACCGAGGCGCTGCTGAACATCATGGTCATGATCGGGCTGATTCCTTTCACCGGCACGGCGCTGCCGTTCTTTACCTACGGCGGCTCGGAAATGTTGATGACGATGGCCGGCGCCGGCATATTATTGAGTGTCGCACGGGGAAAACCGAAAAAAGGGGAAGGTGGTGCATTTGCCAATGCGATTCTGGATCGTGGGCGGGGGGACGGGCGGGCACGTGTATCCGGCGCTCGCCGCAGCCCAAGCCCTGCAAGCCGTCGCGCCTGACGCTGCCATCTCGTGGGTGGGGAGCATCGGTGGTATGGAGACGCAATTGATCGCGCGCGCCGGTCTGCCCTTCATCGGCATTCCGGCCGGCGGGCTGCACGGCGTCGCGCTGTTGAACGCGGTGCGCAACGGCTGGCAGTTGACGCGGGGAACGTTCGCGGCTCTGCATCATCTACGGCGCGAGCGCCCAGACGCGATCCTGACCACCGGCGGATACCTCAGCGGGCCGGTCGCAGTCGCGGCAGCGTGGCGGCGCGTGCCGATCCTGGTTTACCTGCCGGACATCGAACCGGCGCAGTCGGTGAAGGCCGTGGCCCGGCTGGCAAAACGCGTCGCAGTGACGGTCGGGGATTCGAAGGCCTTCCTGCCGGCGGAGAAGGTCGTCGTGACTGGCTACCCGTTGGGCGAGCGCATCACCCGCTGGAGCCGTATCACCGGGCGCGAGGCGCTCGGTCTGCCGCTGGGAAGGCCGGTGTTGTTGGTCTTCGGCGGTAGTCGCGGGGCGCGGTCGATCAACCGGGCGCTGCTAGCGCACTTGCCGGCATTGACAGACATCGCGGATGTGCTGCACGTCAGCGGCGAGCTGGATTGGTCTGAAGTGTCGGCGGAACGCAAAAAACTGCCGGAACCTGTCAAAGCACGTTATCATGCGCACGCCTATCTCCACGACGAGATGGGAGCGGCGATGGCAGCGGCGGACCTGGTCATCTGCCGGGCCGGGGCTTCGATTCTGGGCGAGTTTCCCTATTTCGGGCTGCCCTCGATCCTGGTCCCCTACCCTTACGCCTGGCGCTATCAAAAGGTCAACGCGGCGTGGCTCGCCAATCGCGGCGCTGCTGTCATCGTGGAAGATGCCGCGCTGCCGGAACAGATCGTGTCCACCGTGCGCGCCCTGCTGCTGGATACCCCACGGCGCGAGGCGATGGCGGCTGCGGCCCGCGCGCTCGCCCGACCGGACGCGGCGCAGCGGCTGGCAGAATTGTTAGCGCAGGTGGCGCGAAAACAAGAGGAATGATATGGTACCCATACAAACCGTATTTATAGGTCTGGTTATCCTGTTTGGCATCATCGGTGGGTTGCGCGGATGGGCCAAAGAACTGCTGGTCAGCTTCAGCCTGATCCTGGCACGCTTCATCGAGATGGTGTTAGTCAAATACGTGCCGGTGATCAACTCTTCACTGCAGACGTTGGCCACCGACGATCCCAAAACCTGGTTTTTCGTGCGCGCAATCCTGTTTGTCATAATCGTCTCTTTCGGCTACGCCACCACCATCATCTCGACCCACCTGGGATCGCGGGCGCGCAAGGAAAAATTGCAGGACACGTTGTTGGGCTTTTTCCTGGGCGCGATCAATGGGTTCCTGGTGATTGGAATGTTGTGGGGATTCTTGCACCAGAAAGGCTATGCATTGTGGGGCATCACCGCGCCCACCGTGCCTCAGGCATTGGGCATCATTCCCTATCTGCCCATCGAATGGCTGGAAGGGCCAACATTGTTGGTTGCGGTGGCGGTCGCCTTCACCTTCGTACTCATCGTCTTTATCTGAGGTTATGGGATGATCAACTTGCAGCAAGTTCGTGAAGTACACATCGTCGGCATCGGCGGCGCAGGGATGTCGGCGATTGCGCGCGTGCTGCAAGGCAAGGGGTTGCGCGTCCACGGTTCGGACCAGCGCCATTCTCCGCTCATCGACACGCTGGAAGCGGAGGGCATCCCCGTCGCCATCGGGCACGTGGCGGGTAACCTGGGCCAGGCCGATCTGGTGTTGATCTCTTCCGCCGTCCACGAGGATAACGCCGAGGTGCAGGCCGCCAAGCAGCAGGGCATCCAGGTGCTGGATCGCCCGCAGTTTCTCGGCGCGCTGACGGCCGGCTACGACGTCATCGCCATCGCGGGAGCGCACGGCAAAACCACCGTCACCGGCATGACGACGCTGCTGCTGTTGGAAGCGGGCCTCGATCCTACCTACATCGTGGGCGGGGTGATGGCAGACCTGGGCAGCAACGGCCATGCCGGAACGGGGAAGCATTTCGTGATCGAAGCGGACGAATACCGCAACACATTTTTGGCGCTCAAACCGGCCATTGCCGTCGTGACGAACGTGGAATTCGATCACCCGGACAGCTTCCCGAGCGAGCGCTTCGTGCGCATGGCCTTCGGCAATTTCGT
>DAOUAY010000199.1:0-16422 GCA_034432995.1 Anaerolineae bacterium
GCGCGCGGCGCGGTCAGATCGTGCTGGTAATCCGCATCGTGAACTGGGGTGATGACCCATCCAACAGCGCTCATGATCGCCAGCATCGTCGTCAGCGTGATGCCCGCTAGTTTGATTATAAAGGATGTGGTCTCCACCCGTTGATTCAGATAGGCCAGGGCAAAAATGAACAGTGCGAACAAGACGCCTATGGCGATGCCGGTATTCGCCAGCGCAACCGGCAACAGATAGAAGGTGCGTAAGATATTGAAGACGCTCAACCCGGCGACGAACAGGAAGACGAGGATCAAGGCGCGCAGCGCGCGCGCTTCGCGGCCGGCGGGATACCGCCAGGGTGTTGTCAGCCGCGTCCAAAAGCTGCCTTCTGCCGGGGTGAGCCGGTACAATTCCCGGATGCAGATGACTGCCGGCCACAAGAGAAACAGGAACAAGAGATAGTCGGTCCAGTCGATGCGGTATTCGACGACGCCGGCTTGCAAGCGGATAAGGCGAAAGACTGCGTAGCCGGTTTCCCAAAGCGTGTAGAGGCCGCTTACCCACAAGCTTACTTGCGCTTCACGGCGCAGCGACGCGGGTAGGGTGGGGAAGCGATAGGCAAACTGTGACATGCAAAGCCAACTCGCGGCCAGCAAGGGCGCTTGCAGGAGGACCGCGTAGAGACGCGACGTGGGCGGCAACGTGGCCTCAAGGAAGAGGGTGGCAATAAAGGCAGTCAGACCCGAAAAGAATGTCGTGAGCCAGCGCAGGTGTGACGGTGGGTTGGCCTGACGCCGTACCAGAAAGACAAAATACGCGCTGATGAGCGCGCTCAGGATCAACTGGGTCAGATAGCCCAACGCGGCTGGCGTCAAATATAGTGAAAACATGGCATCATTATACACAGAATTGATGAAAAATGTACTGGGCAGAGGCATATTGCGATTTTGGTACACAGATGAACACGGAAAACACGGATTTCTTTGAAAAAAATCCATAGAATCCGTGAAATCCGTGTACTATTTTTTCGATGCGTGATTGCAAGATCATCTTGACTACGACGGAATTGATGAAAAACCGGGATTTTCTAGAATCCAGGTTTTGACTTTTTACCCACGCAGTTGCGCCAGCATATCCTGCCAGTGGATGCCTTCCAGACCGGGGAAAACGATGTGCGCTGCGCCAACACGCTCCTGCGGGCCGAGTCCCACCGTCCACATGCCGCCTGCCAGCGCGGCTTCCACGCCTGCCGCGGCGTCTTCGACAACGATGCACTGCCAGGGCTGCAAGCCCAGTTGGGCGGCGGCGTGCAGAAAGAGATCGGGCGCGGGCTTGACCTTGTCCACGCTGTAACCATCGGACACGGCGTCGATGTACGCCTGGATGCCCAGCTTCTCGATCACCGCGCGCGCGTTCTTGCTCGCCGAGCCGATGCCGATTTTGATGCCGGCGGCGCGCAGTTCTTCCAGCAGCGGCAATGCCCCCGGCAGCAGATTCTCCGGCGTCACCCCTTCGACGTACTCCTGGTAGTAGCGGTTTTTGCGGGCCATCATTGCCTGCATCTGCGCTTCCGTCGCCGGGCGACCGTCGAGCAGCAACAATAGCGACTCCCGCCGCGAGACGCCGCGCAGCGCCTCGTTGGCTTCTTTGTCGAAGGGGATGCCTTCCTCGTCGGCCAGCCGCTTCCAGCCCAGGTAGTGGAACTCGGACGTGTCGGTGAGCACGCCGTCGAGGTCGAAAATCACGCCGCGAATGTCATCGGGAGCGGGAGTGGGGCGGATGTCGAACGTGTACGCCTGCCCGCGCCAGTGCAGGCGGAATGTGAGGCGTGTCCAGTGCGCGGGCAGCCGGGGGACGGCGACCGGGCCGGCGTCCGTCAGGCGCACGCCCGCAAAACCGAACACAATCGCCTGCCACAGCCCGCCCGCCGAGGCTGCGTGGACGCCTTCGGCGGCGTTGCCGCGCACGTCGTCCAAATCTACCAGCGCGGCGCGGGTGAAGTGGGTGTACGCCTGCTGCGGATCGTCCATCATACAGGCGACGGCGGCGTGAATCGCTGGACTGAGCGACGAGCCGTAGGTGTGGTCGGTGCGCGGGTTGTAGTAGTCCCAGTTGGCGCGCAGCGTGGCGTCGTCGTAGCGGTCGCGCAAGAGGTACAGCAGCATGATCACGTCGGCCTGTTTGAGCGCCTGATGCTGGTTCGCGCCTTCGATGCCGAGAATGGCCTGCATCGATTTGGTGCGCGGCTCGTAGTCCTCCAGGTTGATGTCCTTGAGGGCGAAAAAGCCGTCGCACTGCTCGATCAGCCCGGTTTCTGGATCGTGCAAGATGACGATGCGCGCGATGATGTCCTGCCAGCGCGCTAACCGTTCGGGCGTCAGATCGAGTTGTGCGGTCAGGGCGGCGGCGCGCGCGGCGTCGGTCGCTTGTAGCCAGGCCAACGTATCCAGCGCGGTTTGCAAGTGCCAGCGCGCCATCCCGTTGGTGAAGGCGTTGTTGTCCACGTGCTCGTGGTTCTCGTCCGGGCCGATGACGTCGTTGATCTCGTAGCCCCCGCGCGCCGGATTCCACCCGGCGCGGCTGCCCCAGAAGACGGCAGTATCGAGCAGGATTTCCGCGCCGTAGTCGCGCATCCAGGCGTCGTCGCCGGTGGCCTGCCAGTAATGCCACACGGCGTAGGCTACGTCGGCGGTGATGTGCAGTTCGATGTCGCCGCACCATATCCGTACCAGTTCTTCGCCCTGCGGACCGGGAACCCAGCGCGGCGTCACCTCGTCGCCGGTCTGCGCGCTTTCCCAGGCGACCATCGCGCCCTCGTAGCCGTTGGCCTGCGCTTTGCGGCGCGCGCCCGGCAGCGTGTGATAGCGGTAGGTGAGCAGATTGCGCGCCAGCGCGGGTTGCGTGTACGTGAGGAACGGCAGCAGGAAAATCTCGGTGTCCCAGAAGACGTGCCCGCGATAGCCGAAGCCGGAGAGCGTTTTGGCCGAGACGCTTACCCGGTCATTGTGACGCGGGACGGCGGCGAGAATCTGGAACAGACTGTGCCGCACGGCCAGTTGCGCGACGGGATCGCCCTCGATGATCACGTCGCTGTCTTCCCAGACTACGCCCCAGGCTGCTTCGTGGGCAGCGCGCAATGCGACGTAGTCATCCAACGCCGCTAGATTGTCCCGCGTTGCCTGTACCGGCTCTGCCCCGTCGCGTGAGGTGAAGACCGTCATCGTCTTTTCGATGACGACGGTTTGTCCGGGTTCCGCCGTGAACGTCGTCGCCAATGCCGGGCAGTTGTGACACTCCATCGCCTGCACCGGAGCTGAAGTCCCACCGACCGTCAGCCGCATCGCCATCCCCAACGTGAGTCCCGAATGGCGTGTGCGCGTATGGAGCCAGGCTGTCCCGGCGTCCGCGCCTTGATCGAGCCACGCCCAGTGCAGCACGCCCATATTGTCAGGATAACCGTTGATCCCAGCCTGCACCGTGACCGCGCAGGGTTTTTCGATAGCCGTGATCTCGCAACGCAGGGCGACGACGTGCTCATCGGCGAGGCTGGCGAACCGCTCGAAGCGCAGGTCGAGCGTGTGTCCGCCCGGACTGCGCCAGCGCACGTCGCGGCTGAGTACGCCGCGCTGCACATCGAGTTCGCGCCGGTACGCCAACACCGTTCCTTGATCGAGCCGAAAACGCTCGTTTTCGACGCTGATGTAGAGCGGCAGCCAGTCCGGGCAGTTCGCCAACTCGGTATAGACGACGGGCACATCGTCGAAGACGCCGTGGATGAGCGTCGCCGGCTGCGCGCCGGGATAGCCCTCCTCGAACGCGCCGCGCGTCCCCAGGTAGCCGTTGCCAATGGTGAACACAGTTTCTTTGTGATGCAATTTGCTAGGATCGAATTCGGTTTCTGAGACGATCCAGTTCATGGTTTTTCCTCCGTTCGTTAGATAATCAGCATTATACACGCACTTGTATTCCTGCGAAGTGCCGCTATAGCCGGTCTCGATGATTTTCTGGTCTGTCTTGGTGGAAATGCCACGCCAGTTAGCAGTGCTTGGAGCGGATCGTCAGATCCGCGGTTTCGGCGCGCTGCGCCGGGATCTGGCGATCCCTGGCAAGCATAAAGAGCCGGTCTCGATGATTTTCTGGTCTGTCGGAGTGGATTGCTATTTCTCCGTAAGCGTGCTATATAGAGGCTGTAGCGCGGGTTGCCAACTCGCGCCACAAAATCTGCTATTTTCAGGAGGTCAGTATGGCAGACACTTTAATGCAATGGGTTCGCACTGCGAAAGATACCGGCGAGCGCCTGGTCGCGCAAGCACCGCTGGTGTTTACCGGCGGACTTGCACCCGCCATGGCGTCCATCACCGTGGATGCAGGCACGCGCTTCCAGACTATCGAGGGCTTCGGCGGCGCGTTTACCGAGGCTGCGGCGGTGACGTTGCGCAAAATGCCGCCAGAGAAACAGGCCGAAATCCTCAAGGCGTACTTCGATCCGCAAGAAGGCCACGGCTATACACTCTGCCGGACGCACATCAACAGTTGCGATTTCTCATTGGGTAACTATGCCTACGCTGAAGTGGACGGTGACGTGGACCTCGAGAACTTCTCCATCGACCGCGACCGGCAAGCGTTGATTCCGATGATCAAAGCGGCGACGGCGGTGGCGGGCGGCGCGCTCAAGCTGTTCGCCTCGCCGTGGAGTCCGCCGGCGTGGATGAAAACCAACCATGAGATGAATCACGGCGGCAAGCTCAAACCCGAATACCGCGACGCCTGGGCGCGCTACTATTGCCGCTACATCCGCGAGTACGAGAAGGCGGGCATCCCGATCTGGGGATTGAGCGTGCAGAACGAGCCGCTGGCGGTGCAGACCTGGGACTCGTGCATCTACACCGGCGAGGAAGAGCGCGATTTCGTGCGCGATTACCTCGGCCCAGCGCTGGAGCGCGAGGGGTTGGACGACGTCAAGCTCATCATCTGGGATCACAACCGCGATCTGGTCTACGAGCGCGCCAAAGTCGTGCTGGACGACCCAAAGGCCGCGCGCTACGTCTGGGGGACTGGCTTTCACTGGTACGTCGTCGATTGCTTCGACAACGTCCAGCGGGTGCATGACGCCTATCCCGACAAACACCTGCTCTTCACCGAGGGCTGCCAGGAAGGCGGGCCGCACCTCGGCGAGTGGGCTGTGGGTGAGCGGTACGCCCGCTCGATGCTCCACGACCTGAACCACTGGACGGTGGGGTGGGTGGACTGGAACCTCGTGCTGGACGAAATCGGCGGGCCGAACCACGTAGGCAACTATTGCAGCGCGCCCATCATCGCCGACACGCGCACGGGCGAAGTGCTCTACCAACATTCCTACGACTACATCGGTCACTTCTCGCGCTACATCCGTCCCGGCGCGCAGCGCATCATCGCCGCGCCGACGTGCGACGAGTTGGAAACGACGGCGTTCGTCAATCCCGACGGGCGGATCGCCGCCGTCGTGCTCAACCGCACGGAGAGGGACGTGCCCTTCGCGCTCAAGTTCGCCGGGCGCGTCGCCGTCACGGAAAGTCCGGCGCACTCGATTCAGACCTTTTGCTGGTGATGGGTAATCAGTAATCAGTAATCAGTAATCGGTAATCAGTAATCAGTAATCAGTAATCAGTAATCAGGAGTCAGATTAGTTACCGATTACCAGTTACCGACTACCAGTTACCAGTTACCGACTACCAGTTACCAGTTACCGATTACCAGTTACCAATTACCAATTACCAATTACCGGTTACCAGTTACCGATTTCGAGGAGTGGGAGATGAGCTTGTTATTTACACCGGGTACGTTTGGTACGTTGACATTGGCAAACCGGCTTGTTCGTTCGGCGACGGCGGAGCGGATGGCGGATGACGAGGGCCGTCCTCTACCGGAACTTGCATCGCTGTACCGTGACCTGGCGCGGGGCGGCGTGGGGCTGATCATCACCGGGCACATGTACGCGCATCCTGTGGGACGGTGCCATTTGGGGATGACGGGCATCTACGACGATGCGTTGATCCCCGGACTTGCGGAACTGGTCGAGGCTGCGCATCGTGAGGGCGGCACAATCGCCGCGCAGATCAACCACGGCGGGATGCAGTGCGCCCGTGAGAGCGTCGCCGGAACCATCGCGCCGTCGGCAATGGATGCACCGTTCCTGCCACAACCCGCCCGCGAGATGACGCCGGACGAGATCGAGAGCGCCATCGACGCTTACGCGCAGGCAGCGCGCCGCGCGCAGGCCGCCGGATTCGATGCGGTGCAACTGCACGGCGCGCACGGCTACCTGATCAACCAGTTCCTCTCGCCGTTCGTCAACCGCCGCACCGACGCTTGGGGCGGTGACCTCGAAGGGCGGATGCGCTTTTTGCGTCTTGTCTGTGCAGCGATGCGCGCCCAAGTCGGCCCGGACTACCCGCTGTTCATCAAGTTTGGGATGGTGGATGGCGTCGAAGGCGGCTTGACGCTGGATGAGAGCGTAAAGGTTGCCGCTGCGTTGGCGGAGATGGGGCTGGACGCTGTCGAAGTAAGCGGTGGGATAACGGGCGGCGCGATTCAGAACTCCAGAGCCGCCATCCGCGAGGTGACGGACGAAGCGTACTTCCGTCACTTTGCGCGGGCCGTCCGCGGCTTCACACCTTTGCCTTTGATGCTCGTCGGCGGCTTCCGCTCGCGGCAGGTGATGGACGATATACTCGATACGGGTGACGCAGACTTTATCTCGCTGTGCCGCCCGTTTATCGCCGAACCCGATTTCCCGCATCGCTTGCAGCAAGGGCAAGCGCGCTCCGCCTGCATCTCCGGCAATCGCTGCTGGCCCAAGGCTGCCGGTGAAGGGATTGCCTGCCGGTGTTTGAAGTAGCGGTCAGCGGTCAGCCCTCAGCCATCAGTACCTTCCGTTCTGGCTGATAGCTGAAAGCTGACGGCTGATGGCTCTTGAGGAGAGTTGTTATGAAGTTGAATGTTCATCCCACGAAGCAAGAAATGGGCATGGCGGCAGCGGAACGGACGGCGCAGTGGCTCAATGCGGCGATAGCGACGCGCGGCGCGGCGAATCTGATTTTGGCGACGGGCGCGAGCCAGTTCGAGATGCTGGAAAGCCTGGTTGAGCAAGACGTAGATTGGTCGAAGGTGACGGTTTTCCATCTCGACGAGTACATCGGCCTGCCGCAGACGCATCCGGCGAGTTTTCGCAAGTACCTCAAGGAGCGGTTCGCCGACCAGGTCCCGGCGCTGCAAATGTTCCACTACGTCGATGGAGAGACTGCCGACCCCGTTGCCGAGTGCGCCCGTTTGGGCGCTCTCATCGCAGCGCACCCCATCGACGTAGCCTGCATCGGCATCGGTGAGAACGGTCACCTGGCCTTCAACGATCCGCCCGCCGACTTCGAAACCGAAGCGCCGTACATCGTCGTGAACCTGGATGAGGCGTGCCGCCGCCAGCAATTGGGCGAGGGCTGGTTCCCCACCTTCGACGACGTGCCCACGCAGGCAATCTCGATGAGCATCCGCCAGATCATGAAGAGCGCCGCCATCGTCTGCACCGTGCCCGACGCGCGCAAGGCCGTCGCTGTGCAGAAAGCCGTCGAGGGCTTGGTGACGAATCTGCATCCTTCTTCGATCTTGCAGCAGCACCCGCAATGTGAGTTGTTCATCGACGGACCGGCGGCGGCGTTGTTGCATAAAGCGTGAACTGTGATTTGAGCGGATTGTCAAATCCGCGTACACCGGAACCTTTCGTCGCCCAACGGGGATCTGACGATCCCCTCGCAGCGAGAATGGTAAGCGCCGCGCGGCGTAAACACCTTCCCGATTGACGCTTGCCAGGGATCGTCAGATCCCGGCGTAGTGCGCAGGAACCGCGGATCTGGCGATCCGCTTCAAACATAGATTTTTTCGCCCTGCGAGGATCTGACGATCCCCTCGGAGCGAGAGACTATTTGACTATCATCACTATGCGACTGACGACTGGTTTCGTTGATTTGCAGGTCAACGGCTTTCTAGGCGTGGACTTTTCCAGCCCAGAATTGACCGAAGCTGACTTCATCCTCGCCTGTCGGGCGCTGCTCGCGCAGGGGACGGCGGCGTTCTTGCCGACGGTGATCACGAGTTCGCTCGACACCTACGCCCGCAATCTCCCACTGATGGCCGATGTGATGGCGCGTGACGAATTTCCAGGTCGCCTGTCAGGCTTTCACCTCGAAGGGCCGTTCATCTCCCGTGTGCCCGGCGCGGTGGGGGCGCACAATCCGGCCTTCGTCTGTGACCCTGACGTGGCGCTGTTGGAGCAGTTACTCGACTGGGCCGGTGGGCGTGTGCGCTTGCTCACGCTGGCAGCGGAACTGCCCGGCGCGGACGATTTGGCGCGCTGCGCGGTGGAGCGCGGAATCACCGTCTCCATCGGGCACTCACTCTTCACGACTGCCGACCTCGACCGCATGGCGGACGCTGGCGCGACGGCGCTCACGCATTTGGGCAATGGACTGCCGAACGTGCTGCCGCGTCACGACAACCCCTTGTGGGTAGGGCTGGCGCACGACGCGTATACGGCGATGCTCATCACGGACGGGCATCACCTGCCTGTGTCGGTGATCAAAGTGGCAGCGCGGGCGAAAGGTGCGGACAAGCTCATCGTCGTCAGCGACGCCTCGCCGGTGGCGGGGCTGCCGCCAGGACGCTATCACGTCCTCGACAACGATGCGATTCTGGAGCCTTCGGGCCGTTTTCACAACCCGGAGAAACAATGCCTCGTCGGCTCGTCAGCGACAATGGCGCAGTGTATGGCGCATCTGGCGTCACTCGACGTGTTTAGTGAGGCAGAACTGCAACAGGTAGGGTGGGGGAACCCCCTGAGGTTGATCGGTTTATAAAAACCAGACCTGACAGGTTTTCTGAAACCTGTCAGGTCTGTGAAACGCAGGTTACATAATCGCCAGCACGCGGCTAAAGCGCGCCGCCAGCTCTTGCAGCACGGCGACGGCCATATCCGCATCCTCGCGGAGCAGACCGAGGAAGTCCCATTGCGCCAGCACCAGGCAGCAGGTCGGCTCGGTGGCGATGACAGAGGCCGTGCGCAGTTGCTCGGTCAGCAAGGCCATCTCGCCGAAGAAGTCGCCCGGGTTCAATGGATTCAGGACAACCTGCGTTCCATCCGCCTGTTCGCGGACGGCCTCAGCCTGGCCTTCCATGATGACGAAGAACCCCTCGCCGCCCTTGCCCTGGGTGACGATCTTATCGCCTGGGGCATACGTGCGCTCGACGAAACGTTTCCCCACCTGTTCGATTTGCCGCCGGTTCAGACCGCGAAACAGCGGCGTGCGTTGCAAAACGGTCAATCTGTCAGCGACAGCCATGTCACACCCCCTTCAACTTGAGTTCTTCGGCGCGATGGCACGCCACGAAGTGATCCCGCTTGAGTTCGCGGAATTCGGGCGTCTCTTTCGAGCATCTATCGATGGCGTAGCGGCAGCGCGGGTGAAAGTAGCAGCCCGGCGGCGGATTGGAGGGATCGGCCACGTCGCCCTGCATGATGATGCGCTCGGATTCGTAGCGCGGGTCTGGCTTGGGTACGGCGGACATCAACGCCTCGGTGTAGGGATGCAGTGGCTCATTGTACAGCGCGTCGGAGTGGGCTAACTCGGCGATCTTGCCGACGTACATCACCGCGACACGGTCAGAGATGTGTTGCACCACACTCAGGTCGTGCGCCACGAAGACGTAGGACAGGTTGAAGTCCGCCTGCAAGTCCTGCAACAGGTTAAGCGTCTGCGCTTGAATCGAGACATCCAACGCCGAGACCGGCTCGTCGCAGAAGATGATCTTGGGGTTCATCGAAAGCGCGCGCGCGATGCCGATGAGTTGGCGCTGCCCGCCGGAGAATTCGTGCGGGTACCGGCGGATGTGTTCCTTGCGCAGGCCCACCCGTTCCAGCAGCGTGACGACGGTTTCTTCCATCTCCGGGCCGATCTTCATCCCGTGAATCACCATCGGCTCCGAAACGATGTCGAAGATCGACATGCGCGGGTTAAGCGAGTTGATGGGGTCCTGGAAGATCATCGAGACCTCGCGGCGAATGCGTTTCATTTGCTCCTTATCCAGGTCGAAGATATTGACCATTTCCGGCTTGCCATCGGCGGAGAACAACGCCGTCTCGAAATGCGCGGTGCCGGCGGTCGGTTCGTACAGGCGGATGATCGTGCGGCTGACGGTGGTTTTGCCACATCCACTTTCCCCGACCAATCCCAACGTTTCGCCCTGGCGGAGATAGAAACTGACGTCGTCCACGGCGCGCACATCCCCCACGTGCTTTTTGAGCAAGCCTTTTTGGATGGGGAAGAACTTCTTCATCCCCTTCACATTCAGGATGATGGCATTGGTTTGCGCGGCGTCTTTGGTTGTTCTGTTTTCAGCCATTTTGTTCTACCTCCTACACGCCCTCGTATAACAGACAGCGGACCCAGTGATCGGGTTCGGCCTCGATCCAACTGGGCGTCAGCACATCGCACTTGCCCGCCATGAACGAGGGGCAGCGCGGGTGGAAGACGCAGCCGCTCGGCAGGTGGAAGGGATCAGGGACCATCCCCTTGATGGAGGCCAGGCGCTCGTTGGCGCGCTTGCCCACTTTGGGGATGGATTGGAGCAGCGCGCGGGTATAAGGATGTTTGGGTTCGTAGAAGACCCGCACGGTGTCGGACTTCTCGACCTGTTTGCCCATATACATCACCACGATCTCTTTCGCCATCTCGGCCACTACGCCCAGGTTGTGGGTGATGAACATAATAGACATCTCCATCGATTTCTGCAATTCGCGCATCAGATCGAGAATCTGCGCCTCGATGGATACATCCAACGCTGTCGTCGGTTCATCGGCGATCAGCATGAACGGGTGGCAGGAGAGTGCGATCGCCACCATCACTCGCTGGCGCTGCCCGCCGGAGAGTTGGTGTGGATAGGCGTCCACGCGCTCGTGGGGCTTGGGGATGCCCACCTTTTGCAGCATCTCGATGGAGATCTCCCGCGCTTCTTCTTTGGTGACCGGGCGATAAGCGGTGATGTTTTGGACCATCTGCTGGCCGACCGTTTTGGGGATCATCCGGTGCAAGTGCAAGGCTTCCCCGATGAGTGTGCCGGTGGTATACACGGGGGTCAGCGAACTCATCGGTTCCTGAAAGATCATCGCAAATTCGCCGCCGCGGATTTTGCGGATTGCGTCTCCATCGGGGTCTAGTTTGGTGATGTTGATGACTTCGGTTGGCTTTTGGGGATCATATTTGTCCCGTTGATAGTAGAGGATTTCACCGCCGGTGATCTTGCCGGGCTTGGGCACCATCTGCATCACAGCTTTGGCGGTGATGGATTTGCCGCACCCGCTTTCGCCGATCACGCCCAACGTCTCCCCCCGGTTGATGGTCAACGTGAAGCCGTCAACACCTTTGATAATCCCATCGCGCACTTCGAACTCTACGTGCAAATCTTTGATTTCGACTAAAGGCTCAGCCATCGCATCCTCCTTTACCGCCCACCGTAGGGATCCATGGCGTCACGCAGGCCATCCCCGAGCATGTTGAAGGCCAGCACGGCCACGATAATGAAGGGGACGGTGATCAACTGCCAGGGCGCAAAGCGGATGACGCGCACGCTGCTGACTTCTTGCAGCAGCACGCCCCAACTGGTCAGCGGCGGGCGCAATCCCAGCCCTAACCAACTCAACGCCGTCTCCGAGAGGATCATGCCGGGAATCATCAGTGTGGCGATGACGATAACGTGGCTCAATGTGCCGGGCAGCAGGTGGCGAAACATAATGCGTTTGTCGCTGGCGCCGGCGCTTTGCGCTGCCAACACGTATTCGCGTTCCCGCAGCGAGAGAATCAGGCCGCGCACTTGCCGGGCTAATCCGCCCCAGCGGATGAAGACGAGGATCAGCGTCAACATAAAGTAGACAAGGATGGGCGACCACGTGACTGGAATGGCGGCTGCCAGCGCCATGAAGAGGGGGATATCCGGGAAAGCGCCGACAAATTCGACCAAACGCTGGATCAGAATATCCGTTGCGCCTCCGTAGAAACCGGAGATGGCGCCCATCACCATGCCCAGGATCAGGGTGAGGAATTGTCCGATCAGCCCTAGCAGCAACGACAGCCGCCCGCCGTAGAAAATACGGGAGAAAAGGTCACGGCCCACGCGGTCGGTGCCAAACAGGAAAACGGTCCCGTCCGGGTATTTCTCCGTATCCACGCCGAAGAGGTGAATGTTGGCGGGAATCAACCCCAACAGTTTGTACGGCTGGCCTTTGACGAAGAGAGAGAGGGGATAGATCTGCTCTTTGTCCACGATCCAGCTACGCCGGCGCTGTACGGTGTCAATTTGCACCTCCAGGCCATAGACGGCTGGGCGCAGGCTGAAGTTGCCCTGGGGATTTTTGAAGACCAGGGGTTGCGGGCGCGCTTCGAGGTGATCGGATTGGTAATCCAGACGATAGGGTGCCACAAATTCGGCGAACAAGCCGCACGCAGTGTAGAAGAGGAGGATGATGAGCGCGCCGACAATCGCTAGCTTGTTCTTCTTGAATTTCCACCATACCAGGCTCCAGTACGCCTGGCTGAGTTGTTGTTGCTTGGCCTTTCCCACTGGTTCAGACGCATTCGGGGTAACTTGTGGTTCTTCCATGGCTGTCCCCTCCTTAATCCAGCCGGATGCGCGGATCGAGCGCTGCGAGCATCAGATCGCCGATGAGCGTACCGATCATCGTCATCAGCACGATAAACACCAGTACTGTTCCGGCCAGGAACATGTCTTGTGATGTGAGGGCACTCACAAAGAGCGGCCCGACGGTAGGAAGGTTCAGCACGGTGGCCACCAATGCATCGCCGGCCACGATACTCGGTAAGGCTTCCGAGGTTAGAATGACGATGAGTGGATTGATCGCCACGCGCACCGCGTGTTTCCAGTTCACGGCGCCCTGTTTCAACCCACGCGCGCGCGCCGCTTCCACAAACGGCTGCCCCAGCGTTTCCAGCAGGTTGCCGCGCATGATGCGCACCAACCCTGCCGTGCCGGTCACGCTGCTGATGAGCGCCGGAACCCACAGGTGTTTGAGCAAGTCCACGACCCGCGCCCAACTCCAGGGCGCGTCGACAAACTCGCGCGAGAACAGCCCGCCCACCTCGACCTTGAGCACCATCATCGCAAAGAAGAGCACCAAGAGCGCCAGCAGAAACCCCGGCATCCCCAGGCCCAAAAAGCTCAGGGTCGTGACCACCTGATCGCCGAGGGAGTATTGGTGGGTGGCCGAATAGACGCCGATTGGAATCGCCAGACACCAGACGATGGTGATACTGGCAAGCGCCAGCAACGCCGACATCAACGCGCGTTGTCCGATGATTTCTCTGACCGGACGCTCGTATTGGAACGACTCGCCGAAGTCTCCTTTGATGAAATTGGTGACCCAGTTCCAGTAGCGGGTGAGCACCGGTTGATCGAGTTTGTACCGGGCGCGGTATTCCTCAATGCGTAGTTGGGCGCTGCGGTCGCCAATCGCCTGCAATTGCTGCAATTTGATGGTCAAGTAGTCGCCGGGAGGTAATTCGATGATCAGGAAGCTGACGAAGGAGACCAGGACGATCATAACAATCATGTACAGTATTCGTCTTGCAATATATGATAACATAGCTTCCTCCTAGAAACTGACCAGGGCGGCTATGCGAGCGCCCCTTGTGCCTGGAAAATGCCTTGTGGCGGGTGGCTTGCGCCGCCCGCCACAAGGTCAATTTGACGTGTTACTTGTCCATCCAGTACTGCTCAGGATTGGTATTGCCGGGGGTGCCGGGCGCCCAGGGGCCGAGCACGCCGTATTCGTAGACGTTCTTGAAGTAGTTCTTGCAGACGACGGGCTGGGGCTGGTCGCCGGCCGCGCCGATGATGAAGGGGCCTTCCTCGATGTAGACGTCGATGGCCTTCCAGATCAATTCGTGGCGCTTCTGTTCATCCGGTTCTTGTAGACCCTGGCGATAGATTTCCTGCAAGCGCGCCGCCGGGCTGCCCGGTGCAGGCTCCCAACCTTTCTCGCCGCCGCTGGAGTAGTACAGACCCTGCTTGGGGAAGGCGCGGGTCCCCTCGCCGGCGCCGCGCACCGGGAAGACCCAGTCGGGGTAAGTCCACAGGTCGAGTTCCGAAGCGTGCGTGGTGGCCAACATAAACAAGCCGTTATCACGGTTGGTCCCGCCGTCGGCCGTGCCGATCGCGTTGTCGATGAGCACCTTGACGCCGACATCTTCCAGGTTCTTCTTGTAGACCTCGACGAACTCGGTGTTGATCGTGGCGGCGCTCCAGTCATTCAATTGAATGATGAGCGTGAACTCTTTGCCGCTCGGCAGGTCGCGGATGCCGTCACCCGTCGCATCCTTAAAGCCAGCCGCATCGAACTCTGCCTTGGCCTTGTCGGGGCTGTATTCGGCATAGGCGGCGGCCCATTTCTCGTAGACCTTCATCCCTTCCGCCGAGCTGGTGAAGTGCGGCGATTGCGGGCTGACGGTGAAGTTCTTGGGATCGCCGATGCCGTCCCAGGCGACATCGATGACGCGCTGGCGATTCATCGCATAGGAGAGACCGCGCAGGAAGTTCTTGTTGCGCAGCAGTTCGCGGATTTCGACGTCGATTTCAGGCTCGGTTGCCGGGTCATATTCCATAGACGTGTTGTAGTCCTGGTTCACGATGAGGCCAGGCCACGCGCCCGCGCCGTTCATCCAGCCTGGCACCAGGCGGAAGTTGCCGGCTTCGGCGTTTTCCAGCAGGAAGGGGGTATCCGCCGGGCTGCCATTGTAGCGGAAGTTGCAGTCGTACCGCCCCTGTGCGAGCTGCAGCAAGCGTACTTCGCTATCTTCCACTAGCTCCACCCGGATGTAGTCGATGTAGGGCAGTTGGTTGCCTTCGGGATCGACCTTCCAGTAGTAGGGGTTGCGCTCGAGGATGCGATACTCGCCGGCCTTGTATTCCTTGAGACACCACGCCATCAAGCAGGGGTAGCCGGGGGTATCGAACCAGCGATCCATCAGATCCAGCTCGGTGTAGCCTTCGGCGCCGGCCTTGCCCTCGTAGGCGGGGTGATATTTCTTGAGGAAGTGCGAAGGCTTCATGAGCGGTTCCCACTCCCAGAAGCCCTGGGCCAGAACGTAGGGCATGATGTACTGGGGCTTGTCGAACTTGAGCACCCAGGTGAAGTCGTCGGGGAACTCCATGGTGATGGGGGTGCCATCGGTGTTGCGTCCCCACCAGGGCACGTTCGACGTTTTGTACTCTTGGTTCTTGGCCATGTCTTCCCACCAGAACTTCAGGTCGGCGGTGGTGAAAGGCGCGCCGTCGGACCACTTGATGCCCCGGCGGAACTTGAAGGTGATGGTCTTGCCGTCGTCGCTCCAGACGGGCATTTCGATCAACAACCCTGGCTCGTAACCGGTGAGGTCAGCCTTCCAGCGGACGGGCGGATCGTACAATTCCATCTTGATGTTGCCGGCGCCATCCCACCAGGTCACATCGTTCCACGTGCCGCCGTACTTGCCGATGGACTCGACCACATCGACGACCATGATGTCCAAGGGCAGGCGCTCTTCGACCGGGGGCAGGCCCATGTTATCCAGCATCGGGGCTTGCTTGTATTTGCTCGGCGCGGGTTCCTCGGTCTTCGGAACTGCGGTGGCCGCCGGGGCCTGGGTTGTTGGTGCAGCGGTGGGTGCGGGTGTTTGCTTACAGCCCGTCACCACCATGGCAAAGATCACCAACACACTAAACAGTAGAGACAGTCGCTTCTTCATTACAAACCTCCTTCTAGGTTATACTGGTTGTGAAATTTCGGAATAGTAACTTAGTATTTTCTCTATATCTTTGCATTACACCTCCTTCTGTTTATTGAACCCTCCTGATATTTCCATTTGTGACGCCGTTGGGCGTCGCCCGAATCCTCACACTAATAACGTCAAGGCTTGCGCCGTGTGCTGTACGGTTTCTTCTACCGGCGCATCATCCCACAGAATCTTCTGAAGCATATCCTGGATAAAGAGTGATGCCTGCAAATAATTGCTCAAAAATGGGCGTGGCCGGGCTAATTTCAGGAATGGGATGATCCGCTCCAGCCACGGGTGTCCGCCGCTGCTCAGGTCAGCGTTGATGCTGCGGTGCGGCGCAATCTGTAAATGTTCTTCGCAGTATGCCTTCAGCGTCTCAGCTGACGAGACTTGTTTGAGGATTTTAGCGCACAATTCGCCCTCCGGCGACTGCCGCAAGATCGCCCAACTGGTGCCGCCCAACGACATGGCTTGCGGCGACGCCGCCGTCGGGCGCGGGGCCGGAACAAACCCGAGATGGGCGACTGCGTCTTCTTCCTCGGCCCAATCGGACTCGTCCTGAATACGCGGCCACTCGTAGGTGCCTCCCAATGTC
>DAOUAY010000200.1:0-2390 GCA_034432995.1 Anaerolineae bacterium
GTCGCCGTCGTCGGGCCGAACGGCGCGGGCAAGAGCACGCTGCTCAAGGCGATAGCCGGCGTGCTCGCGCCGACCGCCGGTGCGGTGACGGTCTACGGGCATGGGCCGGGGGGCCACATCTGCATCGCCTACGTGCCGCAGCGCACCGCCGTGGATTGGCAGTTCCCGGTGACGGTGAGCGACGTGGTGCTGATGGGGCGGATTGGGATGATGGGCTTGTTCCGACACCCCGGCAAACGCGATTTTGCCAAAGTGCGCGAGTGTCTGGAATTGGTCGGCATCGCCGACCTGGCGAAGCGGCAGATCAACGAGCTTTCCGGCGGGCAGCAGCAGCGGATGTTCATCGCCCGCGCGCTGGCGCAGGAAGCCGAGCTGATGCTGATGGACGAGCCGCTCACTGGGCTGGACGCGCCGTCGCAAGAAGGCATCTTCCAGTTGCTCCGCGACCTGCGCGCGCGCGGCGTGACGATCATGCTCTCCACCCACGACCTGGATCAGGCCGTGCAATACTTCGACCGCGTGATGCTGCTGAACCGGCGCTTGCTCGGCTTTGGCGAACCGGCGGACGTGTTCACGCCGGAGCGGTTGATGCAGGCTTACGGCGGGCATCTGCACTTGCTGCCGCTGAACGGCGGCCTGGTGGCGGTGGGCGACACGTGCTGCGGGGGAGATCATCGCCATGACTAACCCGCTCGACTGGTTGGTTGCGCCATTGCAGTACGCCTTTATGGTGCGCGGCCTGTTGGCGGCGGTGATGGTGGGGGTGGTCTGCGCCGTCGTGGGGACTTACGTGGTGCTGCGCGGGATGGCGTTCTTCGGCGACGCGCTGGCGCACTCGATTCTGCCGGGCGTGGCGGTGGGCTATCTCGTCGGCGGAGGGGCGCGCGGGCCGCTGTTCTGGTGGGCGCTGGCGACGGCGGTGCTGGCCTCCCTCGTCATTGGCGCGATCAGTAAGCAGACGAAGGTGCGTGAGGATACCGCCACGGGCATCATCTTCGCCGGGGCGTTTGCCCTGGGCATCGCGTTGATTTCGACGGCGCGCAGTTACACTGTGGATTTGACGCACTTTTTGTTCGGCGACGTGCTCGGCGTCTCGCCGGGCGATCTCGTGCGCATTGCGGTCTTCGGCGGGATCGTGCTATTGACGGTGGCGGTGTTCTACAAGGAATTCCTCGTGCTCTCGTTCGATCCCGTCTTCGCGGCGACGCTGCGCTTGCCCGCGCGCTTCTTCGAATCGCTGCTGCTCATCCTGATCGCGGTGACGATTGTGGCGGCGCTGCAAACGGTCGGCGTGGCGCTGATGGTCGCCATGCTCGTCACCCCGGCGGCGACGGCCTACCTGCTCACCAAACGTATGCTGCCGATGATGGCGCTCGCGGCGCTCATCGCGGCGCTCTCCGGCGTGGCGGGGCTGTACCTCTCGTACTACATCGGCATCGCCTCCGGCGCGGCGATTGTGTTGACGTGTACGGCGTGCTTCGGCGTGGCGTGGTTGGTGCAGGCGGTTCGGCAGCGCGGATGAACTTTCTGTCAGCAGATCAAGCAGATTGAGCAGATTTTGTCTTGCAAACAAAAAAAATCTGCTCAATCCGCCGATAAAAAACCGGCAGGCAGCCATTCCAGGCGCTTGCCGGTCGTGCTTCAGCGGTGTGTTTACTCTACCCAGTGTTGTTTCGCCCGCTCGAAAATATCATCAATCGTCTGGTCTTTGTAAATGCGTTGAGAGACTTCGACGTAGTCCGTCGGTTCGTGTTGGACAAGGGACAGGAATCTGAGCGTAGCTGTGGGACCAAGCGCCTTATACAGCGCCTCGATGCCGCTGATGCGGAGTTGTGTATCATTCATCATTACTTGGGTCTGTGTCATTGTATCATCCCCTGTCTTACATACTCTACGGGATTTATCACCGTCATATTCAAATCCAACCGTTGTGCTTGTTTTATCAGTCTGTCATCGCAAGTTAGGAAAGCATCGGCTCCGGCATAGATAGCACAGGCAATATGGATAGCATCTTTTGAAGATAGCCCACTTCTGTCTTGGAGTGATTGCGCCAATGTGCGAATTTCCTCATCCGGTCCAATCCGTATTTTGCAGAGCGACGCTAATCTCCACACCGCTTCTTTGCGTTCTGGTACAGGACACAAATATGTTTCATCCTCGTGCATAAATGACCATACCAGTTCGAACTTGCCATTCTCTGCATTTGCATAAATTTCCTGGCAGGCAAGCGCCTCTATTCGGATTCTGAACTGTCGGGAATCATCGAATCCGCGTTGGAAGCAATTGTAGTCAAGGTAAATTATGCTCATTGACTCCATTATAGCATAAAAGATACGCCATGGTGGATTTCTTTGTCTAGTGCATCACGCATCATTCCATTACCGCGCGCC
>DAOUAY010000201.1:0-4620 GCA_034432995.1 Anaerolineae bacterium
CGATCACAACCTATATTCTCTCTCGCTTCCATTATAACACAAAACTGGCTGGAAATTCTACCCAAACAAAACGCGCGAGGTCATTGACCCCGCGCGTGATGGGCAAACCAGCCTTTCCGTGGGCGGGCGCAGTCACAGACCGGCCCGAGCGGGAAGTTGATTTTCTCCTTCTTAGCGAACAGCCTGCATGATCAGCGCCGTGAACTCCTCCCACTCTTCCGGGAAGAGGTGCAGCGTGACGTTCGACAGCTCGATGTGATACAGTTCTTCGCCTTCATCCGGCTCATTGGAGACCCAGACCACGTAATTCTCGGTTTCGCCTAGCGTTTGGACTTTCGGATCGTTACCCATAATCTTTACCTCATTTCTCATCAGTGAATTGTGAATGGAATTCCGCGCTCGCGTTGGATATGGACCGTGGCGAGCGCGGATCGAGACCTGGCTATGCTTAGCGGCGGCGGTCGTTGTCGCGGCGGCCACCCTCACGGCGCCCGCCTTCCCGGCTTCCGCCCTCGCGGGACCCGCCTTCGCGGCGTCCACCGGAATTGGAGCGCGGAGCGTCCTGCGCCCGGGCTTCTTCCAGCGTCCAGCCTTCCAGCACAGCGCGCCGTGACAGCCGGAGTTTGCCTTCGGGGCCGACATCGGTAAGCATGACCATGACCTCGTCGCCCACATTGACTACATCCGTGACCTGATTGACGCGCGTGTCGGACAACTGGGAGATGTGGACCATCCCGTCGGTACCCGGCAGGATTTCCACGAAAGCGCCAAAGTCGGCTACACGCACGACCTTGCCGCTGTAAATTTTGCCCGCTTCGGGCGTTTCCATCATCGCATTGATGTACTTCAGCGCCTTCTGTGCACCATCGCCACTGGGCGACCCGACAAAAACCGTGCCGTCCTCTTCCACGTCGATCTTGACGCCATACTCGGCCTGGATGGCGCGGATGTTCTTGCCACCGGGGCCGATCAGCGCGCCGATCTTTTCGGGATCGATGCTGGTGGTGAGCATCTTGGGCGCGTAAGAAGAGAGTTCCGCGCGCGGAGCCGGGAGCGTCGCTTCGATCACGTCGATGATCTGCTCGCGCGCCTGCTTGGCCTGCGCCAGCGCCTCGGTGAGGATTTCGCGGGTGACGCCCTTGATCTTGATGTCCATTTGCAGCGCCGTGATACCCGTGCGCGTCCCCGTGACCTTGAAGTCCATATCACCCAGGTGATCTTCCATCCCCTGGATGTCGGTAAGGACGCGGTAACGCGCGCCGTCGCTCACCAGGCCCATGGCGATGCCGCCGACGGGGGCCTTGAGGGGCACACCGGCATCCATCAGCGCCAGCGTGCTGCCGCAGGTGGAGGCCATCGATGTGCTGCCGTTGGAGGCCATCACTTCGCTGACCACGCGGATGGTGTAGGGGAACTTGTCTTTGGGCGGCAGCACCGGCACGAGCGCGCGCTCGGCGAGAGCGCCGTGGCCGATCTCGCGGCGGCGCGGCCCGCGCAGCGGGTACGCTTCGCCGGTGGAGAAGGGCGGGAAGTTGTAGTGGTGGATGTAGCTCTTGGTGTCTTCGGGGAAGAGATCGTCGATCTCCTGCTCTTCGTTGGGCATCCCCAGGGTCACCAGACTGAGCACCTGCGTCTCACCACGGGTGAACAGACCGCTGCCGTGCGGGCGCGGCACCAGGTGCACTTCGGCGTCCAGCGGGCGGATGGTGCGTTGGTCGCGCCCATCGGGGCGGATGTTTTCGTCCAGGATGCGGCGGCGGACGACGGCCTTGAGCGCGTCTTCGAATGCCTCACCGATCTGCGCGGTCGTCCAGCCCTCGGCCGCAGCCTCTTCGGCCAGTTGCGTCTTGACGCCATCGCGCAGGGCATCCACAACCTCGATGCGCTCGCCCTTGAGCGGCGAGGTCGCCAGGAGGTTCTGAATGTCCGCGGTGACGAGACCGGCGACGCGGGCCTTGAGGGCCTCCGGCAGGGTGTACGGCGGGTAGTCGCTCTTGGGTTTGCCCACAGCGGCGCGCATCTCGTTCTGGACGGCGATCACATCCTGCATAGACTGGTGGGCCAATTGCATGGCCTCGACCATCAACCCCTCTTCGATCTCGTTCGCCCCGGCCTCGACCATGATGATGGCGTCGGCGCTGCCAGCGACACGCAGGTCCAGGTCGCTGTGCTTCATCTGGGAGATGGTGGGATTGACTACCAATGCGCCATCGATGTAGCCGATGCGCACGCCGGCCACCGGCCCGTCGAATGGGATATCGGAAATCATCAGCGCCGCGGAGGCCGCGATGATGCCCAGAATATCGGCGTAGTTCTCCTCACCCTGCGAGAGGGAGGTGACGATGACTTGCACGTCGTTGTGCATGTCTTTAGGGAACAGCGGGCGCAGGGGCCGGTCGATCAAACGGCTGGTCAACGTCGCCTGTTCCGAGGGCTTGCCCTCGCGGCGGAAGAATGAGCCAGGGATGCGCCCGACGGCGTAAAGCCGTTCCTCGAAATCCACACTCAGCGGGAAAAAGTCGATGCCCTCACGCGGGGTGCGGGTCATCGTGGCCGTTGCCAGCAACACCGTATCGCCGCTCTGGGCGATGACCGCGCCGCCCGCGAGCCGCGCGATCTTGCCGGTGGACAGGGTGATGGTATGATCACCTAGCTTCGTCGAAAATGTACGTTCTTCTAACACAATTGTCCTCCTGATTTCTGTGACTCCGACGCTTCCCAGAACCGGGCGTCGAAGGTCAGAAACTGGGGGCTGTTGTGCATCTCTGTGCGTGGTTGCACCCCAAACCCCAATTCCCACCTTCTACACACGGCTACACGGACGAGCCGGATTGATAAGATTGTGATACAGACAAACGAGTAGATGGGGGCATCTACTCGTTTGGCATTATTGAACTGTGAACCGGTACTTTATTTGCGCAAACCAAGTCGTTGGATGAGATTCCGGTAGCGCTCAAGGTCCACTTTTTGCAGATAGGCCAGTTGGCGACGGCGTTGCCCCACCATCTTCAACAATCCGCGCCGCGAACTTTCATCGTGTTTGTGGACTCGCAGATGGTCGGTCAGGTCGTTGATGCGGTGCGTGAGCAGCGCAATCTGCACTTCCGGCGAACCGGTGTCTTCTGCCTTCAAGGCATATTCCTTGATGATCTCCTGCTTCTCTTCTTTATCTAACACGCCTATATACTCCTTAAATTCGAGAACCAGCCGAGCGTTTTGCGTTTTCGTTTCGGCCAGTTGTCCATAGTGATGGGGAGTATACCATAGACAGCGTTTTTAGCAAGATGTATCAGGATGCAAGATGCAGGAGGCAGAGCGTTTTACGACTTTCGCGGCTGCTGGTATAATCAGGGTATCAAATCTCTATCTTTCACCCCAGGAGTTTGTCATGCCTGATGCAGTCACACTGACGCTAGACGCGATGGCCCACGGCGGGGAGGCTATCGGACGCCACGCGGGCCGCGCGATTTTCGTGCCTTACGCGATTCCCGGCGAGCGGGTGCGGGTCGAGATCGTCGACGATCGCGGGCGTTACGCGCACGCCCGCCTGCTTGAAGTCCTCGAACCTTCCCCAGCTCGCGTCGCGCCGCTGTGCCCGCACTTCGGCCCCGATGCCTGCGGCGGCTGTCAATGGCAGCATATCGATTATGGCGTGCAGGCGCGCATCAAGGGGCTGGTGGTGATGGATCAGTTTCGGCGCGTCGGCAAATTCGACGAACCGCCGATCCTCGAACCGATCCCCGATGAGACTGGCTGGGAATACCGCAATCACGCGCTTTTTCACGCCGACG
The DNA here is from genome assembly GCA_034432995.1 of Anaerolineae bacterium. GTDB lineage: Bacteria > Chloroflexota > Anaerolineae > B4-G1 > SLSP01 > DSWT01. The sequence goes on from DAOUAY010000201.1 coordinate 3,792, forward strand.
CGGAGGGCCGTCTGGGATTCCTCTCCGCCCGCAGCCACGACGTCTATCCTATCGACGATTGCCTGATCCTGCACCCGCTGTTGAGCAATTTGTGGCAATCGCTGGATATGGCTTATCCCGAACTGGAGTGGATGGAACTGCGCGCCGGGACCGCGACCGGCGATCTGATGGTGGTCTTGCAAGCGCAGGAGGAGGAGCCGCCCGCATTGGCGGTGGATTTTCCGCTGTCAGTGGTGCAAGTGCGGCACGATGACGCCATCGCGCCGCTCATCGGCCTGGATTACATCATGGAGAGCGTCGGCGGGCGTGAGTTCCGCATCTCGGCGACGAGCTTCTACCAGGTGAATTCTGCGCAGGCCGCGCAGTTGATCGATCTGGTGATGGGGGCATTGGAGCCGCGCGGGTATCAGAAGGTGTTGGACGCTTACTGCGGGGTGGGGTTGTTCACCGCGTTCCTGAGCGCGGAAGCCGGACATGTGACCGGCATCGAGGCGCATCCGGCGGCGGTTGCGGACGCGCGACACAACCTGGTGGGGGCGGATAACGTCACGATCCTGCAAGGGCCGGTGGAGGATGTGCTGCCGACCGTGGAGCACAAGCTCGATGCGGCGGTCGTCGATCCGCCGCGCACCGGCCTGGAGTTGGCGGCGCTCGACGCGCTGGCGGCGCACGCGCCCAAGCGCATCGTCTACGTTTCGTGCGATCCGGCGACGCTGGCGCGTGACGCCCGGCGATTGGTGAAGCACGGCTATACCCTGGAGTGGGTCCAGCCGGTGGATTTGTTCCCGCAGACGTATCACATCGAGAACGTGGCGTTGTTGACGCGGTA
>DAOUAY010000202.1:0-1516 GCA_034432995.1 Anaerolineae bacterium
AGCGCGCGGGCGATGGCGACACGCTGCTGCTGCCCGCCGGATAGCTCGTAGGGCCGGTGATCGCTCCACTTGGTCAGACCGACGAGGTCGAGGCAGTAGGTGGTGCGGTTGTGGCGTTTGCGCCCCCCAATGCCCTTGATCCGCAGCATCAATTCGACGTTCTCGTATGCCGAGAGGGTCGGTAGCAGGCCAAAGGACTGGAAGACGAAGCCCAATTCCTCGCGCCGCCAACGGGTGAGTTGTTGATCGTTCATCTTCGTCAGGTCTTTGCCGAGTACCTCGACCGAGCCTGAGGTGGGGCGATCCAGGCCGCTCAGGCAGTTGAGCAGCGTCGTCTTGCCGCTGCCGGACCGGCCCTTCAATGCGATGTAGCGCCCTGGTTCGATTTGCAGGGATAGCCCACGCAAGGCCGGCACCTCAATGGCCCCTACCTTGTACACCCGCCACAGATTGTCCGTGTGGATGGCGTAAGGATAATTAAGATTTTGGATTTCGGATTTTGGATTTTCGGCGGCCTCCGATTCCGTTTTCGGGATAGCGTGGTTAAGCAGTTTGTTCTTTGCCATTAGTCTTTCACCTCATGTTTTTTGTGCTCACCGCGCACCCAGCGATTTAGCAGGCCGCGCAAGCCGCGCGCTTTCTTCGCCTCGACCAGTTCCGAGGCCAGGGCTTCGGCGTCCTGCACGTGATCGATGTTGGTCGTGGGCAGGATGAGAATGCCTTCTTCGGTCAATTCGATGCGCGCCCGTCCCCGGATGCCGAAATGTTCCAGGAATTCCTTGGGAATTTGCAACCGTCCGGCAGAGTCCAACACAGTCAGTTCCTCGAAGATTTCCTCAGCGCCTTCGTGCGCCGGTTCGAAGGCCGAGCTGCCGCTTTTGGCGCGGACGGTCTCCGTCGCCAGCTTGCCGTCGCGGATGGCGACGACGCGATTCACGTGCCGCGCAATCCCCGGATCGTGGCTGACGATCAACGTGGTCAGCCCTAGCTCGCGGTTCAGTTTTTGGAACATCTGATAGATGGTCAACGCGGTCGTGGAGTCCAGTTCGCCGGTTGGCTCGTCGGCCAGGAGCAGGCGTGGCTGGTTCGCCAGCGCCACCGCGATGGCCACGCGCTGTTGCTCGCCGCCGGATAGCTCCGACAGCCGGTGCCTCTTGCGCTCCGTCAGTTCCACCATCGCCAGCAGCTCCTCGGCGCGTTTCTGCGCGACACGCCCGGCCTGTCCCGCCAGTGTCATCGGCAACTTGATGTTTTCGAGCGCGTTGAGGTAAGGGATCAGGTTGCGCGCGCCCTGCTGCCAGACGAAGCCCACGCGGGTGCGGCGGTACTGGTTGAGTTCCGCGTTGGAGAGCTTGAGCAAATCCAGCCCATCCACCCACGCGCGCCCGGCAGAAGGCCGGTCCAGCCCGCCGAGCACGTTCATCAGCGTGGACTTGCCGCTGCCGCTCGCGCCGACGATGCCGAGCAGTTCACCGGGGCCGACGACCAGGTCGAGGCCCTGCAGCGCGACCACTTC
>DAOUAY010000203.1:0-16456 GCA_034432995.1 Anaerolineae bacterium
AAAAACGGCGTTGGCTGCCTGAAGAGGAGCAACTGGCGTTAACGTTGGCGGCCTACATCTCCTTTTGCCTTGAAGCGGATGAGCGCACACGGGCCGAGGAAGCACTGCGGGCGAGTGAAGAGCGACTGCGCGAGGCGCTTGAGGCGACGGAGCAGTTGCTGGCGCAAATCCAGGCGCAGGCCCGTCAAGTACAGGACATCATCGATACCGTGCCTGAGGGGGTGCTGCTGTTGGATGCGCGTGGCCGGATACTGACGAGCAATCCTGTGGCCGAAAACATCCTGAGTTCGCTGGGTATCGAAGTGGGTCAGCCACTTACGCACCTGGGAGATCGTGCTTTGGTCGAACTGCTTACCTCTCCCCCTCAGGGCTTGCGGCACGAGGTGACATCTGGCGAACGTTTCTTCGAGATCATTGCGCGGCCTATCGCCAACGGACCTGAGCCGGAACACTGGGTACTGGTCATCCACGAAGCGACGCAGGAACGCGCGGTGCGCCGGTTGCTCGAGCGTCAAGAGCGACTGGCGAGCGTTGGTCAACTGGCCGCCGGCATTGCCCACGACTTCAACAACATTCTCGCGAGCATCGTGCTCTATAGCCAGATGTCGTTGCGGATGTCTGGATTGTCTCCTCAACTGCGCGAGCGTTTACTCGTCATCGTCGAGCAGGCGCATCGCGCTGCCGATCTGGTCAACCAGATTCTCGATTTCGGTCGCCGGGCTGTGCTGGACCGACAGCCCGTCGACCTGGCTGCTTTGCTTACCGAGCAGGTGCGCTTGTGGGAGCGCACGTTGCCGGAGACGATTCGGATCACCTTGACGTATGGAACGGATGCTTATCTCGTCAACGCCGATCAAACGCGGATGCAGCAGATGTTCATGAACCTGGTGGTTAACGCGCGCGATGCCATGCCGGATGGAGGCGAGCTGCGCATCGACCTGGCGCGGGTGTACGTCGCCGAGGCAGAGCCGCCTGGCGAGTGGGTGCGGGCGGATGTGGCTGATACCGGAACCGGTATTCCCGAAGCCGTTTTACCGCACATCTACGATCCATTCTTCACCACCAAGGAGCCGGGCAAAGGCAGCGGTCTGGGATTGGCGCAGGTCTACGGCATCGTCGTCTCGCACGATGGGTGGATCGATGTGCAAACGCAAGTGGATAAAGGAACAACCTTTTCTATCTTTTTGCCTGCCCTTACCACCCCAGAGTCTACTGCGCCGGCGAGTCAACCTGCTGCATTGCCTATGGGACACGGCGAAACAATCCTGGTAGTCGAAGACAGCCCGGCGACCCGTGCGGCCATTGTCGCGGCGCTGGAGATGTTGCAGTATCGCACGTTGGAAGCCGCCAATGGGAAAGAGGCGCTGTCCCTTGTCGATGCGCATCTTGCTGAAATCGCCCTGGTATTGAGCGATCTGGTGATGCCGGAGATAGGGGGCAAGGCGTTGGCTGCCGCTTTGCGCCAGCGCGCTCCGTCTGTACGCATCGTGGTGATGAGCGGGCATCCATTGGGCACGGAGGTGGACACGTTGCGCGAGGCCGGCGTTGTCGCCTGGGTGCAGAAGCCGCCGGGCCTGCAATCGCTGGCCGAGGCGCTGGCGCAGGCGCTTCCGAAGTTGTGAAAGACTACAAAAGTCTATGTAAGCATTGTGTCTGGCAAGCCTCTTGTTTGCGTTGATTTTTGCTCAACCCGGTGTCTGGTGAGACTTTTGTAGTCTTGCGTTTGACAATCCCCTCAGTTATGGTATCATCCCGCACGTGTACGGGGCGTAGCCCAGCTTGGCTAGGGCGCTACAATGGGGTTGTAGAGGTCGACGGTTCAAATCCGTCCGCCCCGACTGACGATAAAGAAATGGCCGGCTTGATTGACAAGCCGGCCATTTTTGTTTTCTTTCGTCACCGTCCACCCGCGCGGATCGCGTCCCGGATCCCCGAACGCGCCGAGTTGTCGTAATTCAGGCGATTCCAGCCCGGTTTCCTCGAAGAGTTCGCGGCGCGCGGCAGTTTCCAACGGCTCGTCTTCATCCACAAAGCCGCCCGGCAGCGCCCAATGCCCGGCGAAGGGTGGGTGGTTGCGCTGGATGAGCAGGATTTCTGGCCTGTCGCGTTCTTCCTTGATGAGCACGATATCCACAGTCAGCGCGGGGCGTGGGTGGGGGTATGTGTATATCATAGAAAAATCCGTTAAAATCCGTTCAATCCGTTGACTGTTCTTTTTCCCCAACACCATACTTCTCACGGACGGCGGCGACGAACGTGCGCACGGCGGTGATGCTGAGCGTCGCGATGAAGCCCGGCAGCGCGAGGAGCAATACGGGCACCGCGATGCTCAACGCGGTCAACGCCAGGGTGACAATCAGCAAAATCAGCGTTGGCGCCGGCTTGATGAACGCGAGGGAGAGGCTGCTGCGCAGGATCACCAGCAGCTTCGGTTCCTCCAGCTCGATCAGAAAGGCGTGCGCATAGAAGCTGATGCAGACCCACACCAATCCAATGATGAGCACGATGGGCCGGATCCATACGAGGACGCCGGCCGGTAAGGTCGAAACGTCCGGGGTGTTGTAGAACCAGATGTTGGCTGCCAGCAGACCGTACCCGAGCGCCAGAACGAGCGTAAGCTGCACAGAGCGCAGCCCGTATTCCTTCACCGCTCTCCAGTACAATCCCCAATTGACGCCCAACCCGCGCACGGCGCGATGGGCAATCATCCATACCCCCACCAGCGCAAATGGCATTGGAATGACCAGGAAAGTCGCGGCGAGTAGAATTCCGCCGGTCACAATGAAGAACAACATCTCTTCGTAAAAAGCTTTCGCGGTGTCGATGATAATGCGAACTGTTTGCATTGGTGCTCCATTTAGTTTAGCGTTACCCTGGTGCTGAGGACCGTCTTATCACGGCGACCCTTCGAGGGTGAGAATCAGCTTCATCGTCACACTGTCGCGCGTACTGATGCGCGCACGCACGCCCTGTTGGGCGTCGAAAACCTGTTGAGCCGCGTCCCCAGCCAAAACAATGCGCGGCTGTTGCGATTGCCCTGCTTCTGGCGGCGGATAGTCGATCCACGTCTGCTCTTCCCAACTCCACAGTGAAATTTCGGTAATGGCGGTCAGGGGTTGGCTGACGCTGGCCTGGGGGGCGGGCAGTAAAACCAGGGTGAGCGTTTCGACGTTCTGGATTTGCATATAGATTGGCAGTACATAGTGCAGGGTCGCGCCGGGAGCGCCAGCATAGACGGTGCTGGTTGTGGAGTCAACCCAACCGTTCTCGACTTTATTTGCCGCAGGCTCCAGCGCGACCGTGAGTTTCCCTGAGGGTTGCTTGGGGCACGGGATCGTATAGATCATACAGCTCTCTTGATACTGAGTGCCGCCCAGTCCTTGCGCCGGAAAGGGAACTTCGTCCATTAGACCGCTGAGATAACATTCCACTGCGGAGTGCGTGCTGTAGACGGAAGGAATCGACGGATATATGGCGTAGGCGGGGTACGTACTGGTCATTCCACAGAAACCGGAGGTGTAGCCAGAGTAGCTGTAGATCGAATATGTCGCGGTGATGGGTCTGGACACAGCCGTTGTCGTGTTCGCAACGATGTTCTCCGTGAGGGTGATGCCGTAGGACGCATTGCCCATCAACAGCGCTACGTCGCGCAATGCAGCCTCGCTCCACACCTGGCCGGTGAGATAGAGCGTGCCGCTGCCATCTTCGTGGGGGGTGAGTCGCAGGTCTGTGGCGATGTCCGGGCTGTCGTATAACCCCTCTGCGCCCCAGGTGACGACGCCGAGGGGGTTACGAATGTGGAGTGCCACTCCGTCATCGGTGAAGCGGGCGTCGACCGGAAACGGATCACCCGAGTCGTAATAGCTATCGAAACGATAGCTGCCAGACAGCGGACGTTGGATGCCGCGCGCGTTCCACGTCAAGCGACGGACGCGCGGCGCGTAGATGGCCGTCCCCTGAACCACCCGTGATGGCAGGGTCGCATCGGGCACAGAGACCATAGCGACTTCGTGAACCAGCGGGAAGGTTTGCGAGAATGCGCTGCTCAACCCGAGCGCCAGGATGAACACTGCGCCGCAAATCCAGATGGGGATGAAAACCCACGCCAGCACAGGACGTTTCAGCCGCCGCACCAGCAGGAGCGACCCCGGTCCCATAAGAAAGATATACAGGGGAAAGAGCAGCAGCCAGGGCCAGAACTTAGGCATGATGGTGAAGGGAACGGCGAACAGTGTGTAGACGTTTGGGCTGCCGGATGAGGGCCCCTGAGAGGACCCCAGGTCGCCGCCTATCACGCTGACGGCAGGAAGTGGATCGTCGTCCCAGAGCTGCGCCAGCCAGGCTGTGCCGGTTGGGTGCGCCATGTCCCACCCAATGACATCCACAACGCCTTTGCCAACGGAGCGGCGCGCAACGACGGTTTCTGCGCCTGCTGTCGTCAAGCGCCTTGCGCCGGCGCCTGGCGTCAACGGCGCGGCTGCCACGTCGTAGAGCGTGGCTCCTTCGACGGTGATCGATTCGAACTGGCGCACGCTGCCGGGCACAGCGATGCGCAGCGCGTCTGGCAGGTTAACCAGCGTCTGCTGGAGCGCCGGTCCGCCGCCGATCATCAGATGTCCGCCCGCGGTAACCCAGGCCAGCAGCGCTTCTTGCTGCGCGGGAGTCAGGTCGGCAGTGGCGATGCCGTTGAGCAGCAGCACATCGATCGCGTCCCAGGCCATCGGCGTTTCGGGCAAGCCGGTGAGGTCCGCCAACCAGATCAGCGCATCCGACTCGGCCAGTTGCCCGCGCGCGAACGCCTCGCGCGTATCGACCAGCGCGATGGCGCGGCCCGTCTCGAAAGTTTCACGACCGGGGATGCGCGTCTCTTGCTGCATCCCTTTGGCATCCTGCAGGGCGATGGTGGGTATGGCGTCGTTGCCGACGAAGAGCGGCAGCCGGTACTGCTTGTAAGAATGGGACGGCAACTCAATCGCCTGGCGGTACGTCACCTGATTCTGTTCGTCGCGGATGACGAGATCGCCGCGCCAATCCGCACCCTCGTTGCGCAACAGCACGCGCGCTTCCGTCCACCAACTGTGGCGCACGTAACCCTCCCACGCTGGGATCACCTCCAGCGTGAGCGCGCCATTGTCCGGCGCTTGCGCACGCAGCGGCAGCTCGCCAGGCGTCAGCATCGCGCAGAGCACGCCCAGGAGCACGAATCTTAAGAGTTTAGTCCAAAGTCTAAAGTCCAAAGTCTAAAGTCCAAAGTTCAAGGTCCAGCGTGAAATTTCTTGTGCTCGGGCCGGTCTCCGACCGCGCCCGCCGGCCGTGGTTCGGTCTGGAGACCGGCCACAGCCCTATTCGCCTAACCGACTCGTACATCGTGGCAGAAGTCTCGCACCAGTTATACAGGCTCGGAGCGGATCGTCAGATCCGCGATTCTTGCGCGCCACGCCGGGATCTGACGATCCCTGGCAAGCATAGACTGGTGAGCTATTTGCGCCGCGCGGTACTAGCGACTATCCGACTAACGCCTATCTGACTACCCGGCACACCAACCCCTTGAGGTACTCGCCCTCCGGGAACGTCAGCGCGACCGGGTGATCGCTGCTCTGTGTCATCCGGCCCACAATCTGCGCATCGCGTTTCACGTCCAGCGCCGCGCCGAAGACGATCTTCTGGAACAGATCGGCGGAAATCGCCCCGGAGCACGAGAACGTGAAAAGCACGCCGCCGGGATTGAGCAGCCGCAGCGCCTGCATATTGATGTCCTTGTAGCCCCGCGCGGCGCGTTTCACATCGCCCTGCGTGAAGGCGAACTTGGGTGGATCGAGGATCACCACGTCGAAGCGCGACGGTGTCGCGTTGCGCTTCTGGCTGTGCAGTTCGCGCAGCACGGTGAAAGCATCGCCTTCGATGTCCTCCACGTTGGCCTCTGCGAATCCGTTGCGCGCGAGATTCTCCCGCCCCACGCGCAGCGCCTCCGCCGACGTATCCACGTTGGTCACAGCCGCTGCCCCGCCCGCCAGCGCGTAAACGGCGAACCCGCCGGTGTAGCTGAAGACGTTGAGCACGGTAGGGGCGTTCAGCGGCGTGACGGTGGCGCGCAACAGAGCGCGGTTGTCGCGTTGATCCAGATAGAAGCCGGTTTTGTGGCCGTGCCGCACATCCACGCCGAAGCGCAGCCCGTTTTCGACAATCTCAATGACCTCTGGCGGCTCTTCCCCGTGCAGCACACCCTCGCGCGGTTCCAGCCGCTCCTTCTCGCGCATATCCACGTCGCTGCGCTCGTAGAGCGTCGCAGGGTGCAACAAGTCAACCAGCAACTCGTTGAACAACTCGCGCCGCGCATCCGCCCCGGCGGAGAGATACTGCGCGACAATCACATCGCCGTATTGATCCACAACCAATCCGGGGATATTGTCCGACTCCGCATTGACGAGACGGCAGGCGGTGGTGGTCCCGTCCGCGAGCAACGGCTGTCGCGCTGCAATCGCTCGTTCCAGCCGCCCGCGCCAGAATTCCGCTGTCTCCGGCATATCACGCTCGTCCCACGCAAACAGTCGCGCGCGAATCTGCGAGGCGGCGCTGTAGTGCCCCCAGGCGAGGAAGTCGCCTTCGAAGCTGTAGACGGCGACCAGCGCCCCAGGCTTGGGCGCGCCTTCCACACGCTTGATGGCCCCGGAGAACAACCAGGGATGTCGCCGCCGCACCGACACATCGCGTTGCGGGGCCAGGATGACACGCGGGTATTCGCTCATAGGGTGGATTGTAGCAGGAATGGGGGGATCGTCAAAGCGCCATTAGCCATTAGCCATCAGCTTTCAGCTATCGGCGATTTTCTGGCTGAAAGCTACGTGCTTTTGGCGCTATCCTGCTTTTACGCTATACTGACGTGATTCCCTGGCCACGGATTGTGCAAAAAATCTGTTTCATCCGTTCAGTCCGTTGATATCATTTTTGGAGAGGGCAAACGATGGCACAAAGAACAGTTCTCGTCGAACATCGGTATCTCAATTTGCCAGTGCAGAACAATGCGGAGAAGCGGGCGCTGCGCTTTGTAGTGGATGGCGCGGAGGTCTACCGCTTCGACATCGAGTTGGCCGAGGGCGAACCGGATTTCTGGGTCTATGCCGACCTTGCGCCGTTCCAGGAGACGCGGTTGACGGTGGCGGCGGAAGACGTGCGTGAAGATGCGCTGAAGGCGCTCGTTCAAAGCGATGCGCCTGTCGGTATGGACGACCTGTACAGCGAGAAGTATCGCCCGCAGTTCCACTTCACCTCGCGGCGCGGCTGGCTCAACGATCCGAACGGATTGGTGTTTTACGACGGCGTGTATCACCTTTTCTACCAGCACAATCCTTTCGGCTGGAGCTGGGGCAATATGCACTGGGGACACGCCGTCAGCGGCGATTTGGCGCGTTGGGAGGAACTCGGCGACGCGCTTTACCCCGATCATCTGGGCGTGATGTTCTCCGGGTGCGCCGTGGTGGATTGGCAGAACACGACCGGCTTCCGGGATGGCGACGATCCGCCGCTGGTCTTGATCTACACCGCCGCCGGCGAGCCGTACACGCAATGTCTCGCCTACAGCACCGATGGCGGTGAGACGTGGGTGAAGTACGCCGGCAATCCCGTGCTCGGCCACATCGCCGGACACAACCGCGATCCGAAGGTGCTATGGCACGCGCCGAGCCAACAGTGGGTGATGGCGCTCTATCTGATGGACTACGACTACGCGCTGTTCGGTTCGCCCGACCTCAAGACGTGGCGCAAGCTGTGCGACGTCCACATCGGCGACGCGACCGAGTGCCCCGACTTCTTCGAACTGCCTGTCGATGGCGACCCCGCGAACACGCGCTGGGTGTTCGCGGGCGCGAACGGTAACTACGTGCTCGGCAGCTTCGACGGCGAGACGTTCACGCCGGAAACCGATGTGTTGCGCTATGCTCAGGGCGGCGACAGTTACGCCGCGCAGACGTGGAGCGACACGCCGGACGGACGGCGCATTCAAATTGCCTGGCTGCGCGGCAACCTGCCGGGAATGCCGTTCAATCAGATGATGGCCTTCCCCTGCGAGTTGACGTTGCGGACGACGCCGGAGTCGGGGATCTGTCGATCCCCTCAGAGCGTGCGGTTGTACAGCTTGCCGGTGCGGGAGATCGAAACACTGTACCGTTGGACGTATTATTGGTACAAGGCAGCGATCAACCCCGGCGAGAACCTGCTAGACCGCATAACGGGCGATTTGTTCGACATCCACGCTGACATCGCGCCCGGCGCAGCGACCACAATCAGCTTCATCATTCGTGGCGTCCCCGTGACTTATGACGTAGCTACCGCAACGTTGACGTGCGAAGATCGCGCCGCGTCGTTACCGTTGGTGGACGGCATACTGCGTCTGCGTATTTTACTGGATCGCGCCTCGCTCGAAATTTTCGGCGCCGATGGCTTGACGGCCTTGCCGATCGGCGTGATTCTGCCCGATGACGCTCACACGCTACGCCTGTGTGTCGAGGGTGGGGCGGCTTTGGCGCGCTCAATGACGGTTTATGAGATGAATTCGGTGTGGTATCGATGATGATGGACTCCGAACACGCCCGCGCGCACCTCACGCGCGGATACACGATTGCCCTGATCAGCGCCGCCTTCCTCTCCACCACGGCGATCTTCATCCGCTACCTCACGCTGACCTACGCCCTTCCGCCGCTCATTCTGGCCTTCTGGCGGGACGTTTTCGTGATCGTCACGCTGCTGCCGGTGTTGGGCTGGCTGCGCCCGGCGCTGTTGCGTGTGGAACGTCGCCACATCCCTTACCTGGCGTTGTATGGCCTGGTGCTCTCGCTCTTCAATATCCTGTGGACGTTCTCCGTGGCGCTCAACGGCGCGGCGGTGGCGACGGTGCTCTGTTACTGTTCGGCGGCGTTCACCGCGCTGTTGGGCTGGTGGCTGCTCAAGGAGCGGCTGGACGGCGTCAAGTGGCTGGCGATCGTGCTGAGTCTGGCCGGCTGCGCGCTGGTCTCCGGCGTGTTTGCGCAGTCGGCGTGGCGCATCAGCGTGATGGGTCTCCTCGTCGGCGTGTTCACCGGCTTGAGCTTCGCCGTCTACAGCCTGATGGGGCGTTCGGCGGCGCAGCGCGGTTTGAATCCCTGGACGACGCTGTGCTACACGTTTGGCTTTGCGACGCTGTTTCTACTCGGCTTCAACTTACTGCCCGAAACAGTAATGCCCGGCGGGGCCAACACCCTGGCCGACTTCTTCTGGCTTGGCGAAGCCTGGGCGGGGTGGGGCGTGTTGTTCCTGCTGGCGGCCGGCCCGACCGTGGCGGGGTTTGGGCTGTACAACGTCAGTCTGGGGTATCTGCCGTCGAGCGTGGTGAACCTGATCGCCACATCGGAGCCGGTCTTCACGACGATCAGCGCGTACTTTCTGCTTGGTGAGCGGCTCAATGGGACGCAAATCACTGGCAGCCTGATGATCCTCTCTGGCGTCGTTGCCCTGCGCTTGTACGATGGCTGGCTGGAAAATCGGGCGCGCCTGGTGTCGGCGCAAAAATAAACACGGAGACACAGAGAGCACGGAGAAAAACTTAAGAAACCTCTGTGTCCTCCGTGTCTCTGTGGTAAATATATGGAACGACTGATCAATTTCCGGGATTTTGGCGGTTATCCCACAGCGGACGGGCGGCGCGTCAAGACGGGCTACCTGTACCGTTCCGGAAGCGTGGATCAGGCCAGCCGGAGGGATCGGGAGACCCTGTCCGCCCTCGGCGTCAAAACACTGATCGATTTGCGCTCGCCGAGAGAGCGCAAGCGAGAGGTGCGTCTGTGGCCCGGCGCGCGTGTCGTCTCGCTGCCAATGCCCTTCGACGAACTCACCCGCGAACGCCTCGAACCGCTCCTGTTCCGCCGCGACGTGCAGGATGCCGTTTACGATATGGTCGAGAGCGTGTACGCCGACACGGTGGATCATTCGTGCGCGCAGGTGGGGGCGCTGTTCGCGCTGCTCCAACAGCGGGAGAATTACCCGGTGCTCATCTACTGCCGCGCGGGGCGGGATCGCACCGGCTTCATCAGCCTCGTCATTCAACTGGCGCTTGGCGTGGGGAGCGAGGACGTCGTCGCCGAGTATTTGCGCTCCAATGCTCACGTCTTGCCTCAGGCGCGGCGCGCCATTGCCCTCTTCGAAGTGCTCTCGCTCGGTCTGTTCCCTACGCAAAGCCTGCACGCCGTCTTCACTTCGCAAGAACGCTACGCGCGCACCGTCATCCGCAAGATCGAGGATGAGTATGGCGGCATCGTCGGCTATCTGGCGCGGTGTGGGATAAATGAGAAAGATGTGGCGACAGTTAAGGATGCACTTTTCGAAGAAGCTATGATATAATCAATTCAAGGAGCGTGAGCTATGGGCACTATCGAAATAAAGTTTTCAAATTTCGCGGCGGAAGCAATCGCAGCATACTGGCTCATTGACTGATTTGGCTCGGATTATCACTTCTACCTGTCCTGTCGGTTCAGTTGATATAGAAGCAATAATGGATAAACACGGATACGAGCAGATTGATGACTGCTTTGCTCTTTGACTTTAACACCACGGATGCTGATTTCCTCACTGTAGATGATCTCGATATCTACACGTGTAATCCTCGAATTCTGGCGCAAGCGTGACTTTTCGCTGTTATTTGCTGCGTTGCCATTGTTCTCTCTGTTCCCCTTTTTGTTAGACATCTCCTTGACTCTCGCCTGCCGTGATAATTTGCCTCTTGACATACGTTAGACTTTGGATATAATTTAGCCAGCTAACTATTAGCCGTCTAAGTAATATCAGTACTACTTCGACGACCGGATTTCTGCCATTTGCCATTTGCCATTTGCCATTTGCCATTTTGAGGAGCCTGTTATGTCACATACCGAAGGGGCGGAATCACTCGATTTTTTGCTAGGTCAAGTCTGCAAACTGCACCGTGGCAGGATGTTCACGCTATTCGAGGAACTGGGCCTGTACCACGGGCAGCCGCCGATGCTCTTTGTGTTGTGGGAGCAGGACGGGCAGACCCACACGGAATTGGCTGGGCGGTTGCACATTCAGGCGTCCACCGTCACCAAAATGGTGCAGCGGATGGAAAAAGCCGGCTTTATCGAGCGCCGTCCCGATCCCGATGACCAGCGCGTGTCGCGCGTCTACCTCACCGATATTGGTTACGCCGTCCGCGAGGACGTCAACCGCATCTGGCGACAGTTGGAGGACGAAACCTTCACCGGCTTTACGCTGGAAGAGCAAGCGCTGCTGCGCCGTTTCTTCTTGCAGATGCGCGAAAATCTGCTGCGCGCCGGTGGCAGCCTGGAATGGTAAGGTTGGGAGGAGAATCGTATAACTTATGAGATCGATGAAAGCTTTGATGAAATATCTCAAGCCTTACTGGCTATGGGCGACGTTGGCTCCGCTGTTGATGGTCCTGGAAGTAGTGATGGACTTGATGCAGCCGCGCATGATCCAGCGTATTGTGGATGTGGGCTTGGCGCAGCTCGATATGCAGGTCGTCATCGATACCGGCCTGTGGATGATCGGTTTCGCCTTCGTCGGGGCGATAGGCGGCATCGGGTGTACCGTCTTCTCGGTGCTGGCGTCGTTGAGCTTCGGCGCTGACTTGCGCGATACGCTGTTCAAAAAGGTGCAATCGCTGTCGTTCAGCAACCTCGATGAGCTGGAAACCGGGCAACTGGTCACGCGCCTGACCAACGACGTGGTGCAGGTCGAAGGGCTGGTCTCGATGATGCTGCGCATTATGGTGCGCGCGCCGCTGATGCTCCTCGGCAGCCTGGTGATGGTTTTCATCACCAACCCGCGTCTGGCGCTGTTGGTGGTCGCCCTGGGGCCGCCGGTGGGGGCGATGCTGTACTTTGTCATCAGGAAAGCCTATCCGATGTTCGGCGAAGTCCAGCGCCGCCTCGACGGCCTGAATACGGTGATGCAGGAGAATCTGGCCGGCGTGCGCGTGGTCAAGGCGTTCGTGCGCGGCGATCACGAAATCAAGCGCTTTGGCCGCGTCAACGATGCCTTGATGGATCAAACGGTCCGCGCGGTGCGGACGGTGGCGATTGTCTGGCCTTTTATGATGATCGCCGTCAATCTCGGCGTGGTCGGCGCGCTGTGGTTCGGCGGGCGTATGGTCACCGTCGGCGGTATGCAGATGGGGCAACTGATCGCCTTCATCAACTATCTGATGCGCACGTTGATGTCGCTGATGTTCGTCAGTATGCTGGTGATCAACTGGGCGCGGGCGCAGGCGTCGGCGGATCGCATTCAGGAAGTCCTGTTGAGCGAACCGACGGTGCAAACCAAGGCTGACGCGCTGACCGAGTTCGCGCCGCGCGGGCGGGTGGCTTTCGAGAACGTGACCTTCAGCTACGACCGCGACGGGCGCGATCTGGTGCTCGGCGGTGGCACAAGCGACAACGGCGGGCCGCCGGGCATCAGCTTTGTGGCCGAGCCGGGGCAGACGGTGGCCGTGCTCGGCGCGACGGGCGCGGGCAAATCCAGCCTCGTGTACCTGATCCCGCGCTTCTATGACGTGAGCAGCGGGCGTGTGACCCTTGACGGGGTGGATGTCCGCGACCTCGACGAGGCGACGCTGCGCCACAACATCGGCATCGCGCTGCAAGAGTCGGTGCTGTTCAGTGGCACGATCCGCGACAATATCCGCTACGGGCGGCCCGATGCAAGCGACGAAGAAGTCGTCGCCGCCGCCAAAGCCGCGCAGGCGCACGACTTCATCACCGAGTTCTCTGAAGGGTACGACACGGTGGTCGGGCAGCGCGGCGTCAACCTTTCCGGCGGGCAGAAGCAGCGCATTGCGATTGCGCGCGCGTTGTTGGTCAAACCGGCGGTGCTCATCCTCGACGACAGCACCAGCTCCGTCGACGTGGAAACCGAGACGAAAATCCAGGAGGCGCTGGAAGACATTATGCGCGACCGCACTAGCTTCGTCATCGCGCAGCGCATCAGCACGGTGCTCAACGCGGACAAAATCCTGGTGTTGGACGACGGGCGCGTGGTCGCCGAGGGGACGCACCGCGAACTGCTGGCTTCCAGTCCCGTCTACCGCGAAATTTATGACTCCCAATTGGGCGGCGGCGTAGTGGCGACTTCAGTCGCTTGAGAAATGGATAGAAATTTCACCACGAATCTTCACGAATTTACACTAATTTTGATTTATATTCGTGAACATTCGTGCAGATTAGTGGTTATTTTATACGAGGAGCAGTAATGTATGGCTAAACGTGAAGCAACTACAACGCAAACTCCACCGCGTCCAGGCGGCCCGGGGCCGGGCGGTCCGGGTGCGCACATGATGCGTCCCAAAGAGCGCGCCAAGAACATCCGGGGCACACTGCGGCGGCTCTGGGATTATCTGAAACGGCAAGGGTGGGGACTCGCTATCATCGTCATCCTGGTATCCATTTCTTCGGGTTTGGGACTGTTGGGGCCTTACCTGATGGGCAAGGCCATCGACGAGTTCATCCTCACCAACGACATCCCCGGATTGGGGCGCTTGCTCCTGCTGATGCTCGGCATCTACGTGGTCGGCGCGGGCATCAACTGGGTGGAAGCCTATCTCATGTCCGCCGTGGCGCAGCGGACGGTGCGCGACCTGCGCAACGACCTGTTCGCCAAACTGCAAACGCTCTCGCTGCGTTTTTTCGATCAACGCACGCACGGCGAATTGATGAGCCGCCTGGCGAACGACGTGGAGAACGTCAGCAACGTGCTCAACGGCAGCATCACGCAGTTGATCTCCAGCGTGTTGAGCCTGGTAGGCGTCGCGGTGATGATGTTCGTCATCAACTGGCGGCTGGCGATGGTGAGCATCATCACACTGCCGTTGATGATGTTCCTGAGCAACCGGATCGCCAAGTACACGCGCCAGGGCTTCCGCGAGCAGCAGGAGTATCTGGGCGACCTCAACGGCATCATCGAGGAGACGATCACCGGGCAGCACGTGGTCAAGGCTTACGTGCGCGAGCAGGCCGTCATCGAGGAATTCGGCAAGGTCAACGTCAAGCTGCGCAAGGCCGCCTCCCGCGCGCAAATCTTCGCCGGGACACTGGGGCCGATCAGCAACTTCGTCAACAACACGGGTTTCGCCATCGTCGCGGGGGCCGGCGGTTGGATGGCGGTGCAGGGGATGGCGACCGTGGGCACGATTGCGGCCTTCATCAACTACGCGCGGCAGTTCTCGATGCCGTTGAACCAGATCGCTCAACTGTACAACACGATTCAATCTGCCATCGCCGGGGCCGAGCGCGTCTTCGCCATCCTTGACGAAACGCCGGAACTGATCGACGCGCCCGACGCGATCCCGCTCACAAACATTCGCGGCGATGTGGTTTTCAAGGATGTGTGTTTCGGCTACAATCCGGAGACGCCGGTGCTCAAGCACGTAAGCCTGCACGCCCGGCGCGGGCAGACCATCGCCCTGGTCGGCCCGACGGGGGCGGGCAAGACCACCATCGTCAACCTGCTCACGCGCTTCTACGACATCGACAGCGGCAGCATCACCGTGGATGGCATCGACATCCGCCAGCTCAAGATGGCTGATCTGCGCCGCGAACTGGGCATTGTGCTGCAAGACACCTACATGTTCGCGGACACGGTGATGGAGAACATTCGCTACGGGCGGCTGGACGCGACGGATGACGAGGTCATCGCGGCGGCGAAGCTCGCCAATGCCGACCAGTTCATCCACCGCCTGCCGGAGGGCTACCAGACGGAGTTATCGGAGCGCGCGGGCAACATCAGCCAGGGGCAGCGGCAGTTGCTCGCCATCGCGCGGGCGATCCTGGCCGATCCGAGCATCCTCATCCTCGACGAGGCCACGAGCAGTGTGGACACGCGCACGGAGAAGAACATCCAGGAAGCGATGCTGCGGTTGATGGAAGGACGCACCAGCTTCGTTATCGCGCACCGCCTCAGCACGATTCGGGATGCGGACGCAATTCTGGTCATCAATGACGGCGAGATCATCGAACGCGGCACGCACGATGCGCTGCTCGCGCAGCAGGGGTTCTATCATCACCTGTACATGAGCCAGTTCAAAGGGCAACACACGCTACTACCTGAACTGGCGACGGCTTGATTATGAAAGGACGCAGATTTTCACTGATTGACGCAGATTTTGTCTCTCTATCTGCGTAAATTAGGCAGAAGTATATTGCAATTTTGGTACACGGATGAACTCGGAAAACACGGATTTCTTTCCCTAAAAATCCGTAGAATCCGTGAAATCCGTGTACGATTCTTCGATTCGTGATTGCAAGATCATCTTGACTACTATACTTTATCTGCGGAAATCAGCGTTAATCTGCGTCCAAATGTTTGAGCGAGGGTTTGCTTGTGAGATTGAAACGTGTGTTCGGTTCTATTCCCCTGACCGAAAATCCTTGACCGCTTCGTGGGTGAGCGTGAACCGGCTGAATCTGGCAGAACACCCCCCAACGAACGGCGCTTGCGCGTGGATGCCGACCATCACCGTGGGCGGCAGCACCAGCCCGAACGTGCGCACGAAGCGCCACCGCGCGCCGTCCACGCTGTAGTGCATGGCGAAGACGTCGCCGGCGCGTGTCAGACGCAGGTAACACTCGGCCTTGTCCAGCAGCTCGTTGTTGGCGTCGTCGGACCACGGGTTGGTGACGACCGAGACCGCCGCGATGTCGCCGATGGGGCTGCGTTCGAGGCACAACTTGGCCCACTGCGTCGCGCTGGCCCGCACGGTGAGCGCCGCCGCATCGCCAAAGCCAACCAGGTGCGCCCGCGCGTGCGTGACCGCCGTGAAGTCGCCGGTCACGTCGACGTAGAGCAGGCAGGCGTTATCGGTCGACGTCCGCATATAGCCTCGGAAAAAGTCGGTCTTGGCGGCCGGCGTGATGGTCAGCCCGTCCGCATCGAACGCCCATTCTGGCGGTTCTTGAAACCACACCAATCCATTGGCAAGCGCTTTTCCCGTGCAACCCTCGAAAAGATTCATGGTTTTCTCCTTCGAAAATGGGCCTACTTCAACGCTTCCGGCGGATCACAATCCGCCGTTCCCGCAGCGCCGGATTGTGATCCGGCGCAAGCGTTTTTGTGAACGTTGCTATCGGCGGTCAGCGAGCGGATTTGGCTGACGGCTGATCGCTGATAGCTGAAAGCTACACCTCGATTCCCAACCTGGCAGCCAGTTCACTCGCGGAAGGATCGAAGAGCAGCGTCCCGTCGGGGAAGGCGATGGTGGGCACGATCCAACAGCCGTCGTGGACTTCATCGCAGTAAGCGCAAGCATCGGCGTCTTCGTCGAGATCGACGTATGTGTAAACGACGCCGTGCTGGTCGAGGAAGCGCCGCGCCCGCCGCACATCCGGGCACCAGCGCGTGCCGTAAACGGTCAGTTCAGTGTGTTTTCTGGTCATAGTCACCCCGGCTCGATTTTGGATTT
>DAOUAY010000204.1:0-12577 GCA_034432995.1 Anaerolineae bacterium
TGTCCCCGGTCTGCCAGCTCCAGGCCGGGCCGTCCAGCCGGTCATCCTGTCCGGCGATCATCCCCGCCGCATCGAGGGCGTGCGTGAAAAACACCAGTTCCTGCTCGGCGTTCGACAAATCCTGAGGTCGCACGCGCGCGGGGTCGATCACCTCCCACAGCGTGACCAGTTCGACCATCCCGCCCGGCGCGACGACGGGTGTACGCAGATCGTAACCGCGCAACAACAACGCGCCATCCAGATCGACCGGCAGCGCCAGGTCGAGTGGTGCGCCCTGAGTGCGGTCGAGCAGCGCCTGGCGCGTGACCTGCGGCATCCAATCGTAGACGTCGAAGTATGGGTTGAGGTCGTCCGGCAGCATCGAGATGCGCTCGCGGAATGTAAGACCGGGCAGATCGGCAAAGTACGGATCGAGCGGCGCGACAGCCGGCGCGATGAGGCGCGCGTGCGTTGCGGCGGGTAGGATCAGCGCCCATTGGCCGTTGAACCAGCGTGTTGACAAGTCCGCGCGACGCAGGCTGGCCTCGAAGACGTAGGGATCGTGCGGCGCGTGGGGTAGGGCGGTTGAAAGCGCGACGAGGCCGGTCTCAGACGTTGCATCGAGGTATTTGGCGGTCTGCACCAGGGTGTGCATATAGGCGGCGCGCACCTCTGGCGTGTTGGCCCACGCTGCATAATCGCGGACTGCCCACACACCGCTGATCGAAACGAGCGCCGCCAGCGCTCCCCCGGCAATCTGTCCGGCCTGGAAGCCCCACCGCGACGCAATCCAACGCGCGCCTGTCACGGCGGCGATGGCCGGGAAGAGAAACGTCGGCGGCAGCGCCGTGATGCTACGCGTCGTACTGGCGGCAGCACCCGTAACCAGCGACGGCGAGATGCTTACGGCGAACCACAGCAGTGCCATCGCATATCCGGGCTGGCGCACGCGGAGCAGGCAAATCACTAACCCGGCGAGAAACAGCGCGCTCGTGATCGGGTCAAGAAATGGGCGACCCGGCGTGTTGTAGGCCAGGAAGTCGTCACCTTGCCCCGGCACGATGAACGCCGCCATGCAGCTCGCAGTGCGTTTGAGCACGACTGACACATCTCCGGCAGCGAGCGCCCGCAGCGGCTCATCGAGCATTCCCAGGCGTTGTTCGAGGCCCGGATTGGCGCGCAAGTAGAGAAACAGCGGTGCCGAAAGCAGCAGCCCAACGCCAATCGCAACGAGCGCCGGTACCGCGATCCGGCGGAATACCGGTCGATGGTAGAGCGCCAGGTAGACCAAAAATGCGGGAAACAGCAACCATAGCACCCGCGCCGGGATGTAGGTGTACATCGTCGCGCCGAGGAGCACGGCAAACAGCGCCAACGCCCACGCCCCCCATGCTTTAAGCGGATCGCCAGATCCGCGCTCTGCTGGGACGGGGATCTGCCGATCCCCGCGAAGCAAGGAGGGTGAGGGACAAACTATGGCGCGCCAGAACAGGTACAGCGCGGCGGTGAACAACGCCGCCAGCAAGCTGGATCGCAGCGCCTGCCGGCTCACCGCCAGCGACCAGAACGAGACGGCTTGCAGGGCCACAGCGAGCATCGCCGTGGGACCGTCGAAGGCCTGACGCGCCCAGACGAACGAGATCAGCAGTGTGAGCAAGCCGCACGTGACCGAGAACAGCCGCAGCGCGGTAACAGGTGGGATACCGATTGCTATTAAACCAGCGCCCACATAATCGTACAGCGGCTCGCGGCCATAGCCCACCGTCTGGTAGATGGGCCGCGCGCCGCCAACGATCGCCATCGCATCGTGAACGTGCCCGGCTTCATCGTGGGTTAGCCCGGGCGGCAGCGCGTCGAGCCGGTAGAGCCGTAGAAACGCCGCCGCAAGCAGGATGGCGACCAGCGCAATCCATTCCCATCGCGTCATGCGTGCTGCGTGCTGCGTCGATTCGCCCATTCGCCCATTCACTGATTCACTCATTCGCCGATTCACTCATTCGCTCATTCGCCCACCGTGAACCGTCCCACCACATAGTAATCCCCCATGGCCTGCCCGCCTGCATCCAGCACGGCGAGCCGCTCCATCGTCCCCAGGAGATACCATCCCACGATGACCTGGTATTCGCCCGGCGGCGCATCCGGCGCAAGCGTTATCGAGTATGGATCGTCGATCTCTTCTCCGCTGCGCCACCCTCCGGTGGGACGGGTGCCGTAGCTGGGCCAGCTATCCACCTGCCCGTATAGCTTGCCTTCCGGGCCGACAATTTGCGCGAACACGGTGTAATTCTCGGTCAGCGCGCGCAACGCTCGCCAGCGCAGCGTGAGTGGAAGCGTTGCGCCGGGCGCGGGATTGGCGGCGTCGAGCGCGGCATCGACCAGCAGCACTTGCCCGCCGAAGTTTGCCAGCCCCGCTGTCGAAGGCCCTACGGTGATATCACCTAGCGCGCACTGAGCGTCCGGGCGCGCCAACCACCTGCATCGCGCGGCAAGCGGTCTGCCCGCCGCGCTCCATCCCACCCAGAGGCGATATCGCCCGGGCTGTGCAGGCGCAGCGATTGTATAGCGTTGTTGTACAGGCTGGTTCTCCGGCCAGACGTTGACTGGCAGGGATTCTGGTATGATAGACGGTTCCCACCGGGCGTTGTCCAGCGGCATCCAATAGAATTGCGGCTGAGCATCCCCCGGCAGGTCGCCAGTCCCTAGCCAGGTGAGAGTGAATATGAGTGGACTTTCCGCCGCGACCTCGCCGGGCAGATCGTGGCCTTCTAGCCAGAGCGCACCGTAGAAAAGCGCCGGTTGCGTTAAGCCGCGCGGCGCGATGGCCCATGGGAGCGTGAGCTTATCCAGTGCAACCCATCCCGGCGCGAGCAGATCGGCGCTGAAGCGTGGCGCGAGGGCTATCTCCAGGCGATATTCGCCGCCGGGCAACCAGTCGGGCCAGACCAGCGCGTAGTAGTCGTCGATGCGCTGTCCAGCCTGCCATGCCTGCGTGGTCGAGTAGCCGTTGACCGGGCGCTGACCACCGCCGCTCCAGGCGACTTTGCCATCGGGAGCGAGCAGGCGTAATTGCACGGTCAGGTCTTGCGACACGGGTGCGGTCGGTTCCCAGGTCAGTGTGAGGTGGTGCATCCGGCGGCCTTGGGGGGCGGTTTCCAGCCGGTGAGCCATCAGGGTCAGGGTGTCGTCGAACATCACACGTGTGCCAGACGTGGAGGTGATGCTTTCCGGTGGCGCGACCTCCACCAGCGGCCCCACGGCGCTCACGCCGTAGGCGTCCAGGCCCGGCAAATACCGTGCCAGGTAGACACGCTGTCCGGCAGCGAGCCGCGTGTGCATTTCCTCGAAGTAGCCTGCCTCATCGAAGCGCATGACCAGGTCAAGATCGGGGCGTAACCCCTCGGCCTGCTGCAAATAGTAAAGCGGCGGATATTTCTCGCTGTCGGCCAGAATAGCGGCATCAGGGGCCAACGGCTGTGCCAGCACATACCGCCCCCAGGCTTCGTCCGCCTGTCCCACCGCGCGCGTGTTTTGCGCGGGCAAATTCCCCCACAACAGGCTCAACGGCAGCAACGCAAACAGCGGAACGAGCACGTAATTCGTCATTCGTAATTCATGATTCATGATTCGTGATTCATGATTCACCATTTGCCATTTGCCATTCGCCATTTGCCCCACGCCCACTCCTATCCACAGCGCCAGCAGCAGATGCGCGGGGATGAGGAAGACGTCGAGATCAGGCACGACGTAGACCAGCCCGTAGAAACAGTAAGGGAGGAACGCAGCGAGGCTCACCAGCGCGATCCGCCACTGTTTGACGGCGAGATATAGCCATCCGGCAGCCGCCAAAGCCAGCCCAACCACGCCGAACGGTTCGCGCAGCAGACGCCAGAGGACGGCGTAGCGTGTGGGATCCCGCAGCAGCCCCAGTTGCAGCGCCCCGCCGAATTGCCGCCCGGTGATGTAGGCCAGGAACTCCGCGATGTTCATCCATTGTCCATCGTGGAGCGCGGGCCAGCGCAACGGGATGTAGGCGTAGACCGCCAATCCCAGCGCGAAGAGGCCCACGGCTTTGAGCCAATCACTCAGCCGCAGCCGGGGCCAGTGTAGCAAGCAGGCCAGCCCTAGCGCGGGAATGAGCATCACCATCGTGATGTGGTTGGTGAGGGAGAGGCCCATCAGCAAAGCCGTACCCCAGAGCGTGCGTGGCATCGAACGGCCCTCAAGGATGTCCAGCGCGAACCATAGCGCGCCCGCAACGAAGAGCAGGTTCAGCGCGTAGACCTCGGCGACGATGGCCTGCGACCATACGGTAGAAGACCAGGCCAGGGCCAGCGCCGCTAAAACGGCGATGTCAGGGCGCTGCGTTAGCCGGTGAATGAGCAGGTAGACGATGCCCACGGCTGCGGCAGCGCAAACGGCGGCAGTGAGATTGACCTTCCACGCCAGCGTCCCAAAGGGCAGCAGCGTGAAGAGTTTGCCCAGCAGCACGTAGAGCGGGTAACCGGTGGGGTGAGCGATCCCCAGCCGCAACGCCGTCACCTGGAACTCGAATGTGTCGGCGCGCCCGACGTAGGGCGAGAGGTTAAGTACGTAGACGAGCAGCGTCAGTGCCACAGCGATCACGAAGCCGGCGCGTTGTGAGAGGCCACGTCGGAAATTGAGGAGCGCCAGCGCCAGGCCGCCTAGCAACAACACCGGCCCGCGCCAGGGCTGGAACGTCCCGCTGAACACGTCCACGGCTGGGAGCAGCAACGGAAGCAACTGTTTGGCTCTATCCCAAGCTGCCGCGTTGTCGCTGAAAGCTGATAGCTGACGGCTGACCACTATAAGCGTCGCTGCGCCAAGCAAACTCAACAGCCCAACGCCAACTGTGCCGAAGAAGAACGCGCGTCCGCCCGGTCGGATCAAAAATTCCAGCGCCAATGTGCGCGCCAAACCCGCGCCCCAGATGCCGCCGCACAGCCCGATGCAGAACCAGGGCAGCCCACGTTCGACAATTCGGCGAACGTTCAGGGCGTCGCCTCCGCGGGCGTTTCGTCCTCCGGCTGATCCAGCAGCCCCAGACTGCGCCTGAAGTAGAAGTTCAATATCTCGTAGGCTACCGGCGCTGCCCGCGTGGACCCTTCGCCGCCGTCGTAGATCCAGACGAGCACGACGATCTCCGGCGCTTCGAAGGGGGCGTAGGCCGCAAACCAGGCGTGCGTGGGCAGCGTTTTCCCCGGCGCGACGTCGCATCGTCCGGCTTTGAAGGCGATATCGTCGCAGTACTCGGCGGTCCCCGTTTTCCCGGCGACATTGATACCCAGATCAGGGAGATCCGCCCGCCGCCCGGTACCGGTTTCTGAAACAGTCAGGTCTAGTCCCTCACGTACAATCTGCCATACCGGCGCAGCAACGTCGAGCGTGTCGATCACCTTCGGCGTAAAGGGGCGGATAATGTTCTCCTCAGTATCGGCGACGTGGTGGATGAGTTGCAGGGCGTAGAGCGTGCCGCCGTTGGCAACGACGGCGAATGTATTGGCGATCTGTAGCGGCGTCGCCAGCAGATTCCCCTGGCCGATGCCAGTGATGTACGTGTCGCCGGTGGTCCACGTTTCCTGGTAGGTCTGCCGTTTCCAGGTCGGCGTGGGCACCAGGCCGCGCGCTTCGCCGGGGATGTCGATTTGTGTGAGCGCCCCCAGTCCGAACATCCGCGCGTAGGCTGCCAGCCGTTCGATGCCGAGACCCTGGAATTTGGTTTCCTCGTAGCCGCCGGCAACCTGATAGAAGAAGGTGTCGCACGATTGCGCCAGCGCATCCACGACGTTCATTGGCCCGTGGCCTGTCCCGTATTGCAGGTGAATCCAGCAGTAGAAGGGCTGCGCCAGTTCCCGATTGTCGGGGGCGAACTTGTTGGGCAGATAGAAGAGACCTGGATCGTTGATGATCGTATAGCGGTTGATCACGCCCTCTTGCAATGCGGCGGTGGCGGGCACAATCTTGAAAACCGAACCTGGCGGAATCTGATCAGAAATCGCGTGGTTGATGAGTGGTTTGTGCGGATCGCTCAACAAGGCGCGGTAGGCGTCCATATCCAGCTTGCCGCTGAACATGTTGTTGTCGTAGGTGGGCAGGCTCACCATCGAGAGGACTTGCCCGTCGCGCGGATCCAAAATCACGACCACCCCACGCTTTGAATTGGCGACTTGCAGTCCGGCGCGGAGAGCGTCTTCGGCGACCTGTTGCAATTCCATGTCCAGGGTGAGGTAGACGTTGTCGCCCGAACTGGGGGGCGTTTCGCTGATGATCTGCAATTCCTGTCCCAGCACATCCCTTTCTACCAGTCGCCGCCCTGGGGTACCGCGCAGAAATTCCTCCATTTGCGCTTCCACGCCGGCGTACCCGATGCGATCGACGTTTGGATTGTAGCCTTTGCCCTCGTATTCGGCGACCCGCTCTGAGGGAATCGGCCCCAAGAAGCCGAGGATTTGGGATGTTTGCGGGCCGTAGATATAGTTGCGGCGCGGGATGATTTCGATCCCCACGCCGGGCATGGTCACACTGCCCTCCTGCGCGATGAGCAAAGCCAGGTCGCGGTCGACGTTTTGTTCCACGACGATGGGCTTGTAGGGTTCCAACCTGCGCACCTTATTCACCATTTCCAACAATCCCTCCGGCGGGCTTTCGCCGTAGGGTGGGAATGACGCCCGTCCCACAGTGCGCAGTTCGCCTTGATATTCGGGGAGGTCGAACCCCTGGGTGGTGCTGTAAGGAACGTCGAGGAGTTGCGCGAGGCGGATCAGCACGGCGCGCTCGCGCTCTGCATCCTCAGGGAGCAGGCCCGGCGTGATGGTGACGTTATATGCTGGAATATTGCGCACTAGAATTTTGTCGTTGCGATCGTAGATGACGCCACGCGGCGGGGAGACGGTGATGAGACGGCTTTGCTGGCGTTCGGCGCGGGTTTGCCAGGCGCCGCGCTCCAGAAATTGCAGTTGCCACAGGCGGATGAGATACAGTCCCAAGACGAGCAGCACGATCCACCCGATGACCGCTACACGTGGCGCGCGTTGGATCCACGGCGGGCGCGATGCTTCACTGTCGATCTCGCCATGCCGCCGCGCCGTCCGTTTGTTCAAGCCCTTGATCGGTGTTCCGTTGCCGTTCAGGTAACTCATTGGGCGAACCCTCCCAGGCGCGGTTGCGTGCGCTTGTGGAACCAGACCAGGAACGTGAAAGCAAAGGGTGAGAGTAAGAAGTTGAGCAATGCCGCCGGCCCGGCGACCGTCTGCACGGCGCGGCCTAGATCGATACTGTAGCCCAATACCCCCATCGTGCCCAGCAAGACGCCGTGTCCCACCAGCGTGCCCAACGCCGACATCAGCGCCAGCCGGATCAGGGTCGGCCCCAAGGCGTGGACCCAGGGCTGCCCCGCGAGGAATCCGACGGCGGTCAATGCCAGCGTCCACATGCCGAAAGCGCCGCCGGAGAGCAAATCGCAGAAGATGCCCCCCACGAATCCCCAGACTGCGCCCTCGTTCGCCCCCCGGATGATCGCCCACGTCACGGTCAGCAACAGCGCCAGGTCAGGCCGCCCGCCGAGGATTTGTATCCCTTCCACCCATACGCTTTGGAGGACGGCTGCCATTAACAGAATGGGAACGCCAAAGTATAGGCTCATCTACTCTTGCAACTCCTGTAGATCGACGCGCGCAAAATCGGTGATCACCAATACCATCTCCAACCGTTTGAAGTCGATAGCCGGGCGGATGACGGCGCGCTGGAAGAGGTCGGATTCCAGGTACGAGACACTTTCCACCTGACCCAGGATCAGCCCTCTGGGAAGCAGCCCCCCCGCTGCCGAAGTGATGACGGTTTCCCCCCCGAGCACTTCCTCGTCGGGCAAGATGTCGATCATGCTCAAGCCACCTTCGGGTGTCCCGATCAACATCCCGGTGATGCGGGACTCCTGGAGCATGGCCGCGATTTGGCTTTGTGGATCGTTGATGAGTTGGATATACGCCAGGTTGGGCGAGACGCGCGCGACGCGTCCGACCAAAACCGCGCCGCTGGTGACGACCGGCATCCCGACGGCGACGCCCTGGCGCGTGCCCGTGTTGATGATCAGATATTGCAGATAGGGATTTGTATCCTGCCCAACGAGCGTGCCGCAGGGAAAAGTGCTGCAGCCGCGCTCGACAACGTCGGCGCCAACGTAGCTGTAGGTGGGATTTTCCTGCGCGAAGTTGAGGATGCGCCGCAGCTCATCGTTTTCGGCCTTGAACTCGCGCAGGCGGAAGTTTTCCTGAATCAGGGTATCGTTCGTACTTTGTAGCGTCTCGACTTGCGCTTGCAGTTGTTGAACATCTTGCGCCGTTTGCCCCAGGTCGCCCAGTGTGTCGAGAACGCCGGACACGCCGCGCGCTACCGGCGCGATGATCTGGCCTAACAGGCTTTCCAGGGGACTGAATGTACCGGCCTCAATCAAGATCAGGAAGAGCAGCGCCACGACCAACAATACCCAGGGCAGCCACTGCCCGCTTTCCCGTCGCATGATCTATCCTTTTCTGTAGTTAAATAGTCAAGTCGTCAGATAGTCGCCAGTCAACTGCAGCCGATTTCTGACTTTCTGCTGTGGCCGGTCTCCGACCGCGCCACGCGCAACACTGTATCACGAAGCCGAACCTCCCGGGTGGCGGCGATCGTCGCTGGAAAGGGTGGGGCGCAGCACTTCGAGGTTCTCCAACACCATCCCTGCGCCACGGGCGACGCACGTTAGCGGATCTTGCGAGACCCAGGCCCGGATGTGGGTTTCTTCGGCGATACGCTCGGCGATGCCCTTCAACAGTCCGCCGCCGCCGGCGAGACAGATGCCGGTTTCCATCAGATCCGACACCAGCTCGGGGGGCGTTTCATCCAACGTGTCGCGCACCAAATCCACGATGATGTTGGTCGAGCGGCTCAGGGCTTCGCGAATTTCGATACTGCTGATTTCGATCTCTTCGGGCAGGCCGGTGATGAGGTTGCGCCCGCGCATGGCCATCGTGCGCTCCTCAGGCAGCGGGTAGGCTGACCCGATGTTGATTTTGATGCGCTCGGCGGTGCGCTCGCTGATGGCCAGGTTATACTTCTGGCGCGCGTACTGCACGATGTCGTCGTCCAATTCGTCGCCGGCGATGCGCAGGCTTTTGCTCACGACGATGCCTTTGAGCGCGAACACGGCGACTTCGGTGGTACCGCCGCCAATATCGACGATCATGCTGCCCTGCGCTTCGGTCACGGGCAGTCCGGCCCCGATTGCCGCCGCCATCGGCTCTTCGATCAGGTAGGCTTCGCGCGCGCCGGCTTCCAGGGCCGCATCGCGCACCGCGCGCTTTTCTACTTCGGTCACGCCGCTGGGGATGCCAATCACGACGCGCGGACGCGGGAAGGGGATGAACAACTGGCGGTGCGCCTGCTTGATGAAGTGCCGCAGCATCGCTTCGGTGATGTCGAATTCGGAGATTACGCCGTCACGCAAGGGGCGAATGGCGACGATATTGGGCGGCGTTTTTCCCACCATTTCCTTGGCTTCTGCGCCTACAGCGAGCACGTAGTCGCGGCGGGTGCTATCGACGGCGACCCACGAGGGTTCATTGCTGATGATACCCTTCCCACGCACATAAACCAGCGTGTTGGCGGTGCCCAGGTCGATGCCAATGTCTAGGGAGAACAGTCCTAGCAGTGCGTCTATCGGATTAAACAAGTACGTCCTCGATCCATGTCTTCATATGTTAAGCCCACTTTTTGATTATACCATAGCATACCACAGCCGCAATCAGCATAGCAAATTGCAAATGGCGAATGAGCGAATTGGCGAATGAGCGAATGAGCGAATCAGCGAATGAGCGAATCAGCGAATGATGAAAACTATGCTGACCTCTTACCTCTCACTCCCTACTTCTTACTTCTTACTTCTTACTCCTTACTCCTTACTCCTTACTCCTTACTTCTTACTTCTTACTCCCTACTCCCTACTCCCTACTCCCTACTCCCTACTCCCCAATCTGCGCCTCTAGGGCCGCCAGCGTGGTAACCGGGCCGAGGGTGCGCAGGAACTCGCGCGGCGTCGCACTGAGCGACCACATCAGACGCACGGCCGGGCCGATGGGGTCTTCGCCAGCCGCTCCCGGTGAACTGGCGTAAGCCCCGTGGAAGGCGAAGTAAGCTTGATTCAGGCGGCGCAGCCGGTATCCGTTGGCGACGAAATACCGCCGCCGTTCTTCCATATAGGCTTCCGCCTCCTCCACTTTGCCCTCGGCCAGCAGTTGATCCACGGTGACGCGCGTGGTGTGCATCTCTGCGCCGAAGTCGAAATGCGCCTGGTTGGCTATCGCTGCTTCTTCGGTGAGCGTCAGGGCGTTGGGCAGGCGTTTAGCCCATTCGAAATACGGTGTGTAATAGCGCAGGATGACCTCTTGCCCGGCCCACTCCCCCAGCAGGGAAGCCGCCGTCTCGTTCAACGTGCGCGTTTCGCCCGAGCGGTCGTAGTAGAACCCCAGGGGATAGAAGACCAGGTAATGGTGTGCCCACTCATGCGCGATGACGTCACTCACCCAGTCGAGCGAACTGCTCTCCAACAGCATCGCCGGATAGGCCGCCAATCCCCCAATGCCGGTCACATAGGCGGATTTGTCGGGAAACAGGCTTTCGAGTTCTTTCTCAATCGCATCCTGATCAGCCGCCGTCAGCCCGGCAACCAGGGGACGTTGGTGCGTGCTCTGGATAATCTCACGCGGCGAGATGATCAACAGATAAGGCAGCGGGGTGAAGGAGCCACTGACCGGCGGCAGGATTTGCGCCAGCGCGCCGAATCCGCCGCTGCGCAGGACACTGCTCACCTGCTCCCCCAGGATCGCTTCCGCGACCAGGCCACTGCGTTGCATCTGCGCGCGCAGGTCTGCCAGCTTCTGCTGTTGTTCGCGCGTCGCTACGGCGGGATCGGCGATCTCCAGGTTACTGTAGGCGCGGCTGATCTCGTCGGCTAACCGCGCCGCATCGTACACTTGACCGAGATAAGCGAGCGCAAATCGGGCGCGTTGCTCCTCATCCATAAAACGCTGCGGATTGAGCGCGCCGAAGGCCAGTTTGCGGGCGATGGTTTCGATTTCCCACGTGACAAAGTTGAACGCCCGGTGCGTCGTGGCCACATTCAGCCGGAATTTGAGATCTTGCGGCGGTGGCCCCTCGCCGCGCGTCAATAGCATCACGCCCAACAATAACAGCGCGATGTTGATAGCTCTCCCCCAGTTTTCCAGTGACTTGTTTTTCATCCCCCCAAGTGTAACCGCAACGGGCGAAAAATCAAGAAGAAGCTATACTTTATTAGACACTTGCTAAAACAGCCCACATCCCTTATAGTTAGAGAGTGAATTTTACACTCGGCCTGTTGACCGGGGACAAAAGGAATTTTTGGAGGCGTGCGTATGGAAATTGGTGTGGTCAAACGGATGGATATCAATGCGGAGGTGCAACGCGCCTATCTCGATTACGCCATGAGCGTGATCGTGGCGCGCGCGCTGCCGGATGCGCGTGACGGACTGAAGCCGGTGCAGCGCCGCATCCTGTATGCGATGCACGACATGGGCCTGCGGCCGGATTCGCCGTACAAAAAATCGGCCCGTATCGTCGGTGAAGTGTTGGGTAAATATCACCCGCACGGTGACACAGCAGTGTACGACGCGATGGCGCGCATGGCGCAGGACTTCTCGATGCGCTACCCGCTGGTCGATGGGCAGGGAAACTTCGGCTCCATCGATGGCGACGCGCCCGCGGCGATGCGCTATACCGAAGCCCGATTGATGCCGCTGTCGACAGAAATCTTGTTGGACATCGACAAGGATACCGTCGATTGGGTCGACAACTTCGACGGCACGCTCAAAGAACCATCCGTGCTGCCCTCGCGGATCCCGAACCTGTTGGTGAACGGGGCATCGGGTATCGCGGTGGGCATGTCCACCAACATCCCACCTCACAACCTGGGCGAGGTGGTGGACGCGCTCATCTATCTGCTCGACAACTGGCAGAAGATCGATGACGTGGATGTCGCGGAGTTGATGAAGTTCATCCAGGGACCGGATTTCCCCACGGGCGGGCTGGTTTACCGCAAGGATACGGCGGATGGCGAGGATTTGCTGGTCAAAGCTTACGCTACGGGACGCGGGCGCGTCACGATTCGCGCGCGCGCCCACATCGAAGAGGGCGCGCGGGGACGGCAGCGCCTCGTGATCACCGAGATTCCCTATCAGGTGAACAAAACCTCGCTGCTGGAAGGTATCGCGGAAGATGTGCGCGCTGGAAACCTGGAAGGCATCTCCGACCTGCGGGATGAATCGGACCGGCAGGGGATGCGCATCGTCATCGAACTGAGTCTGGGGGCCAACCCCGACAAGGTGCTGAACGATCTCTACCGTCGCACATCGTTGGAGACGCGCTACGGCATCATCCTGCTGGCGCTGGTGGATGGCGAGCCGCGCCGCCTGACGCTCAAGCGCGCCCTGACATTGTTCCTCGAATACCGCCTTGAAGTTTTGCAGCGCCGGGCGCGCTACGAACTGGAACACGCCCGCCGCCGCGCGCA
>DAOUAY010000205.1:0-26230 GCA_034432995.1 Anaerolineae bacterium
ATCGCGTCGCCGAACGTCACCGTTCCGGTCAGCACGTCGGCGGTCGAAGGCCGGGCGCTCGCGGGGATCACGGCGGCGATGCCGTCCGTCGTCGCCACGTAGGCCAGCAGTGAGACAGGCACGCCCGCCGTCGCGCCGATTTCGCCCCGGTTGAAGGCGATCTCCGTCCCGTCCGAAGTCGCCGCAAAACTGAACGCGCCGGGTACGGCGGCCCACCCCGCCCCGGTGTGCTCGAACAACATCGAGGGCGAGGACCCGTCCACCACGAGCGCGAAGTCGGCGGCGAAGGGCAAGGTGTGCCCCGGCGCGTCGAGCGACGTCGTCGCCCCGCCCGCGCGCGTGTCTAGGTAGACGAGGAAGCGTTGGTCGGCGTTCCAGTCCGCGCCGGTGAAGCCCAGGTAGAGGGCGCTGGCGTCCCACGTCGCCATGAGCAGCGCCGGTTTGGCGGCGGCGTAGGGATCGTAACTGGTCATCATCCCCTCGGTGTACTCCGCGCCGTCGAAATCCAGCCAGCCGTCGGGCAGGATCGCCGAGGGCGTGCGCATCCGGTTGACGCCGTAGGGGCCGTCGTGGACGATCTGCTGGTTGCCCGCCGCGTCCACCACGCGGACGTGGGCGTACCACGCGCCGGGCGCGTCGAGCGCGCGCGAAACCTGATTCGCGCCGGCGAGCGTTGCGGGCGCGGTGCCGGGGTTCTGGTCGATGACCGCGTAGCGCGTCACCGGGCCGCCGGCGTCGCTCACGGTGGGCCAGGTGATCGTCAACGTGGGCGTGATGTTGGTGTGCCACGTCTCGTTCGAGAGGTTGGGGAACAGCGTGGGCGCGGCCACCAGCGTGTCGGTGATCGCCGTCCGGGTGGCGTGCGCCACGTTGCCGAGCGCATCACGGGCCACCAGGCGGAAGGTGATCTTGCGGCGGTCGCTGCGCTGGATGTTCGACTCGCGCGTCCAAGCGCCGGGCGCGCTCGCCGTGAGGGGCAGGCGCGTCCAACGCTCGCCGTCGAAGATGCGCGCGTGCTGGACTGGGTCCGGGCTGCCGACCGTACCGGTCAACGCCACGCGCAGGAAGCCCTCGCGGAACAGTTCCGGCGCATCGAGCGCGCTGTTGAGGCCGGAGATTTCAGTCACATTGAGGTTGACGAACGTTGTCCCCACGTACCACGCCTCGACGGGCAGGCGATTGCCCGCCCGGTCGGCGGCGCGGGCGTAGAGGCGATAGTCGCCGCTGGCGGGGAAAGTGAGCGGGACGCTGAACGCGGTGATGTTGCCGTCCGGCGTTCGCAGCGTGGCGGGCAGCCAGACGGTGGGCAATGTGTCCGTGAGCGGCTTGGTCGGGTCTTCGATTGGGCCGACGACGCCCACTTCGACGCGCGCGACGCCCGAAGGCGTCATTGGCGGCAGGTCGCCCAGGAACAGCACCGCCGCGTTCGAGCCGGGCGCGCCCACCATAACGTCGCGGATGCCGTCGCCGTTCGCGTCGCCGCTGCTCAGCGTGCGCCCCACTTGTTGAGTCGAACTCGTGCCGGCGATGTGATACGCCGCGAGTTCAGGGGTTTGATCGCGCCGCCACGCTATTTGGCCGCTCAACACGATGCTGACGCCGCCGTTCAAGCCCGTCCGCCCGAAGGCGAAATCGTCCAGGCCGTCGCGGTCGAGGTCGCCCATAGGCGCGAGGCTCTCGCCCAGGAACGGCAAGCGCACACCGCCCACTGTCTGGCTGATGAATGAGATGTCGGCCTGGTTGATCAAGTTGACGGGCGACGGCGGTTGCGGGAACGCCTGCTCAGGGCGACGTCCAAAGACGACGAACACACGCGGGATGCTGCCGGAAGGATCGCCGATCAGTAGATCGCGCAGGCCGTCGCCGTTCACGTCGCCGGCGGGGGCCACGGTTTGCAATGCGCCGTTCCCTTGCAACAGCGCCGAGGCCACGCCAGTCGCCAGACGTGTCGTTGGCCAATCGCCCTTTGGACGTCCGTTGATCAGCCACACGGCCTGATACGAGGCCAGCAGGATGTCGGAAAGGCCGTCGCCGTCCGTGTCGCCGAGTCCGGCCAGGTTAGGAATGACCGGGGCCGGGCATGTCACTTCACAGAGCCGCCCGTGCAGGCGCGAGTGTACCGCCGGGACGCCGCGCTCACGGCCCAGGTAGAGGAGGACGGCTTCATAGGACAGCGTATCAACCGCCGCGCCGACGAGAATATCGGTGAGACCGTCGCCGTCCACGTCGCCCGCGGAGGCCACCGAGCCGCCCAGCGAAATCGTGCGGGTGAGGCTCAAGCGCCAGTCCGCATCCACCAGCCCAATCTGCGCGGGCCATGCGCGGCGACCGAGCAGCAGGTAAGCGCGCCCCGCGCCGCCGTTGGCGTTCGGGTCGCCGATGAGCAAGTCGGCGATGCCGTCGCCGTTCACGTCCAGCAGGCCGGGCGCATTGACCGCCACCGACGGCACACGCGGGGTCGGCCCGCCGAAATCCACCTCGCCGTTGACGATCACATCGGCGGTGGCAAGGTTGAGCGCCAACGGGAAGCCTTCGACGCGGCCAAAGAAGATGCCGGCTTCCAGCGGCTTCTGCGGTTCCCACGTCACCAGCAGCACGTCGTCGAGCGTGTCGCCGTTGAGGTCGCCCACGA
The DNA here is from genome assembly GCA_034432995.1 of Anaerolineae bacterium. Classification (GTDB taxonomy): domain Bacteria; phylum Chloroflexota; class Anaerolineae; order B4-G1; family SLSP01; genus DSWT01. Next base: position 2,633 of record DAOUAY010000205.1, read on the forward strand.
GGTAAGCGCGCCCGTTCGGCGTCAGCACGCTGAGAAGTGTGTCGAACGCCGTTACCGGCTGCGAAGCCGGATACGGCGACTGTGAGAAGCGGCGCAGGCTGAGCGCGGTGTCATCGGCGCGCCCGCCCAGGTCGAGTGTGGGGGCCAGCACCGTCTGCGGGACGCGGATGAAGGCGAAGGGCGGCGTGTCGTCCACGATGACGGTGAGCGCGTCGCTGTCGGGGCGCAGATTGCCCGCGCGGTCGTTCGCGCCGAGCGTGAGCTGGTACAGCCCTTCCGCGTAGGGCGAAGCGCCGCCAAACGGCGTCACGGGCAGCGAAAAGGTGGTGTGGAACGGGCTGCTGGGCGCGCCGGGGTCGGCGATCACCGAGACGCCGCGCAGATATTCGTCGCCGTCGGGCGTGGAGAGCTTGGCGTTGACCTGCGCGCCGCCCACGCCGGAGACGTAAGCGCCGCCGGTCGCGTCGGCGATCTGCCCGGTGACGGTGAACGCCGCCAGCGACGCCACGTCGAAGGTGGTGGAGATGAAGGCCGCGCCGTCGAGATCGAAGCTGGCGCTGGCGGGCGGCGTGCTATCCACGAAGAAAGACACCGGTTCGGTCACGTCCCCCGCCACCGCATAAACATCGGCGGCGCGGGCGCGGACGGTGTACGCGCCGTCGGCAGACGGCGTCCAGTCGTAGGTCCAACTGAGGCTGTAGAGGCTGCCCAGGGTCGCGTTCTGCCAATCCGCCGGAGCGCAGGCCGCCCCCGCCGTGACACACACCTGCACGCTGCCGACGCCTTCGGGGTCATCCGCCGCGCCCTGGATGCGGATCGGGCCATACAACGCCGACGTCACGCCGCCTTCAGACGGCGCAGTAATGCTCGTCACCGGGCCGCCCCGGTTGATGAGCAGCGGCGCAGTCTCGGCGGTCTGGCGCGGCGCGCCGGCCTCGCTGTAGCTGAACTGCACCGTCAACGAGACGACGTCCGCCGGGATGATCGCCGGCAGGCCCGATAGCGTCACCTGCACCAGCCGGTTCTGCGTAAGCGGCGGGAAGGTCCAGGCGTAGACGTTGGGCGGGGTGTTCGTCACGGGCGTCCCGTTTTGCGGATTCAGGCTCGGCAGGTTCTTGTTGAGCAGGCGCGCGCTCGTCGTCACGCCGCTGAAGCCAACCGGCAGCGTCAGCGTGAGGAGGGGTGAGAGGCCGGGCGCGGCGTCGTTCGTCCAGGGGAAGCTGGTGAGGCGGATGCGCGTCCCGCCGCCCTGGAGCAATTCCTGCGCGACGGCGATTTCGATGTCGCCCACGTCGAAGGCGTTGGGGCTGGAACGGAACTCGCGCTCCTTTTTGTCGCTGCGCCCGTCGCGGTCGGCGTTGGCGATACGCGGATTGGGGAAGGCCGCCGGTTCGGGCAGGCCGGGATACGCGCCCTGCATGTCCACGCGCCACGGGACGGTGAGGCGCGGAGCATAAGCCGCCCAGTACGCCACTTCGGCGCGGTCGCTGAGGCCGTCGCCGTCGGTATCGGGATTGCGCGGGTCGGCGCCGAGGATGTATTCGTCGTAGTCGTTGAGGTTGTCGCCGTCGGTATCGGCCTTGCAGGGCGAGCTGCTGTAGGCGAACAATTCGAAGTTGTCGCCCAACCGGTCGAATTCGCTATCCAGTTTGAGGTGGGTGTCGGTGAGTCCGCACAGGCCGTTGTCGAACCCGATGAAGCCCTGATCCTGGTTGCCGATCAAACCGTCGGCGTCGGGATCGCGGTTGGTCAAGTCGTCCCACTCCCACAGTTCGCGCAGCGTGACCGGCAGGATGTCCATATACACATAGTTCACGCTCGGCGGCGTGACGTACTTTTCGAGATAGACGTCACAATCCAGCCCGAAGACGCCGCAGTTTTCCCACAACTGCGCCACGTCGAGGCTGATGTCGGTCGCCACGACGCCGTTGATCTGCGGTTTGCGCGGGTTGACGGTGAGCCGCGCGGTCGTGTTGTAGTCGCGCGCGCGCAGCTCGAACGGCAGGGGGAAACCGAAGCCGGGGATCGTATCGGTGAGGTAGATGCTGGAACGGTCGCGGCTGTCGTCGCGGGTGTAGCCCCAGTCGCGTTCGTACTTCAGGCGGAAGGTGGCGCACTTGCCGCTGGTGATGTTGTTGATGTGATTCGGCATCTGATCGAGTTGCCCGGTGTCCATAAGGTATTGGAATATCTGGAAGCCGCACAACTCGAAGCTATCGCCGCCCGCGTAGCGGCCCAGTTGCACCCAGGCGCGGGAGCGGTTGAGCGCCGTGTTCGAGCCAGACATCGACACCGTGCCGGTCATCACAAAGCCGAAGCGCTGCCCGGCGATGATCCCGCCGAGCGGTTCGCCGGGAAAGGTTCTGAATTCCAGCGGGCCGATGCGCGGGTTGCCCAGGAAAGTCGCCAGCGGCTCCGGGTCGGGGTTGACCGCATCGAGCAGCGCGCCGAGCGGATCGAGGAACCACGCGATGACTTCACCCACGTCGCCAAAGTTATCCCTGAAAAAGGAAGCCAGCGCCCTGGCAATGCCGATCGCCAGGGCGACCAGCGTGCCAATGGGGAAGATCGTCGCCACGACGAAGAGCGCAATGGCAATGGCGATCTCTATGACGGCCTTGAGGACCACGCCGATGACGCCGAGCACGCTCAACGCGCCGAGCGCAATCTGCATGAACATGCTGAAGAGCGTGCTGAACACGCTGATGATGAGGCCGAGGAACTGCAAGCTGCCGCTCAACGAGGCCAGCTCACCGGTCACGGCTTTGAGCACCTCGCTGACCACCTGCACGCCCTGCTCGGCCAACACCTGGATCGTGGCCCACAGTTCCTGCACACGCTTGAAGATGTCGAGCAGGTCGGTGAGCACCTTGATCGCGTCGCCCAGGAAACCGAAGTCGAAGATCGAAGCCAGCCACGTCAGCACGTTGATCGCGGTCTGCGTGTAACTCACCAGCGAATCCGGGGTGAAGCTGAACTCGCTCGCCGCGAAGTTCTTGAAGCCGCCCAGAATCTCATCGCCGATGCCGATGACGGTGTTCCACTGATCTTCGAGCCATTGGGCCGGGCCGCCGGGATAATTGAGCACGCCAAGCAGGAACTCCACCGCCGTGCGGAACTCCGAGGGCAGGCCGTCGAACAGCCCGGCCTGGTCGAGCAGGTTGAGAATGTTGAGGTAGAAGGCGGGATCGTCGAGCGCGGCGGTGATGTCGGTGAAATCGAGCGCGCCAATGGACTGGATCACCGTCTGACCCTGATACCACGTCGTCATCGCCATTTGCAGGACCGTCAGCGTCTCGTTGTAGAACGTTTCCAGCGTCCCGTAGATCGCCTCGTATTGTTCATGGATGTCCTTGAGCGCCTCTTCCAGGCCGAGCATGACCCAATCGCCGGCGGCGGGCGACATCAGACCGGCGCGCGCGCCCGGCAAACTCGCCGCCAGCGCGCCCGCCGTGGCGTCCCAGCGGTAGGTCGCCAGCTTGAGGCTGCGGCTCGTCACCATTTCCGTGACGCAGAGGTTGAGCAGCAGATTGTCGAAATCCGGGTTGGGCAGGTCGTCCACGTTCAACGTCGCCGTGCGCTGTTCCGTAGCAATAAGCAGCGTGGATTTGCCGTTCCCGCCGGGATACAGGGCGTTGAGCATAGAGCGGGTGGTCGTCACGTTGGTCGTCAAGAGCATCTGGTCGACGTGGAGATAGGTTTGCGGGAAGGAGACGCGGAACGTTTGGGTGATCCCCCACCGCTCGGTGATCGTCGCCGTGCTGCCCAGGTTGAAGCGGTTGTAGATGTCGGTCAACGTCAACCGCCCGCCGAGGAATTGCGTCTCCAGCGCGCCGCGGAGGAGAACAATCCCCCCCTCAATCCCCCCCACTGGGGGGGACGAAAGGGGGGGAACGCCTGCCACAAGCGAAGACGCAAGGCCCTGCCGCGACGTCTGGACGCCCGTGATGCGGTAAGGTTCGTCGTAGACCACCAGACCGTGGCTGCCGGTCGGGTTGGGCGTCATCTTGCCGTCGTCGTCGGGGCGCAGCGCGTCGGCCTGCACGCCCCACTTCAGCCGCACGTTGCGCCAGCGGATGATGCCGTCCAGGCTGGGTTGATCCTGGAGCATTTTGGCTTGCAGCGCGTAAATCTTTCCCCCGCGCTCGACCGGCGCGAGCGGGATGATCAGCTTCGACTCGCCCGTGGGCGTCCCGTCGTCCAGGAGAATGGGCATAGCGTTGACGCCATATTGGGACATCGCCTGGGTGTTGGGCACGTCGGTGTCGTCCAACGTCACTTCCAGGAAGGGCGCGATTTGTATCAGGCCCGTCGTCCCGCTGATCGGGTTGTGCTGGATTGGCCCCTTGTCGTCCACCGGCCATTCCAGGGCGGATTTGTAAGCGTATTGCAGGGTGCGAAGATCATCCGGCACGACTTGCGCCTCGAAATAGTACATCTCGCGGGGCGCGACGCCGGGCAGGCTGGCGAGCGTCTCGAAGCTCAGATTCGCGCCAGTCGCCCGGAAGACCTGGGAGACGGTGAACGGCGAGAGGTCGAGGTCGTCGGGCACGCCGTCGCTGTCGTTGTCGTCGTCCCAGGCAAAGGGCCGGTGCCCGCTTTCGGTGAAGCGGCACGCGCCCCGGTTGAATTCGTCGCCGTCGCGGATGCCGTCGGCGTTGCTGTCGGGGTTGAGGGGGTCGGTTTCGACGTCGTAGGTGGCGGTTCCAGACGTGCAGGCGACGCCCACCACTTCCTCGTAATCGGTCAGCCCGTCGAAGTCGGTGTCGGCGAGGAAGGGGTTGGCGCCCAGCTCGAGTTCGTAGCCGTTGGGCAAGCCGTCGCCGTCATCGTCAGCCAGGGGATCCAGGTCACTTGCCAGGGCCGCGATCTGCGCGCGGCGGCGTTCGCCGAGGTCGCGCAGGTTAGCGGCAAAGGTTTCGACCGCGCCGGGCCATGTGGCAGCCGGGGACGCAGCGGAGTAGCTCACCTGCGCCGCCTGCGCCACGCTTGGGCCGACCATAGAGGCGATCAACATCACCGTGAGGGTGACGTGGGCCAGACGGGCCAACGGCGCGCGCGTGATAGCGATCAGCAGCAGCGCCACGACGACGCCGAAAAAGCCGGTCAGCGCGGCGGCGCTGCCGAGTTGCACGCCGCTCAGGCCGGAGCCGGGGATAGGCGACGTGTCGTTCAGCGAGAGCGGCGCAATCGTCGGATCGAACCACCCGGCGGGGAAGGTCTCGCCAAAATCCGAGTAGAGCGCAACGCTGGCGGCGCGCGCCCGATACGGTTCGCTCCCGCCGCGCGCTATGTTCAAGTTGAGCGCCAGCCGCGCCGGGAAGCCGTTGCCGTCAACCCACAATTCGCCGCTGCCGCCGTATTCGAGCGGATTCAAGGCCAGGAGCAAGCGGATATTATCGGCGCTCTGCCCGGCCTGCCGGAGCATCCAGGCCAACACGTCGCGGCTATCGAGGGTGAACGCGACGCGCGCGAAGCTGCCGCCGAGCGTCTCGACAGGATCGAGGCGCTGCGCGTCCTTCGCCGTTTCGAGCATCAGCAGCGCGTCGGTGGTGAGGCCGGGCGACGCCGCGGCCTGCTCCTGGCGCACCCAGCGGTCGCCCTCGCGCTGGTAGACCGCGTCGCCGGCGATGAGGACGTCTTGCGCGGCGGAGGTCTGCCAGGCCGGGTCTTGCGGGAGCGAACCGCGCACCTGGGCGTCGGTCAGCGTGAGGCGCGCGCGGTCCGGCCCGGCGATCAGCCCTTCGACGCCGATGCGCGCGGATTGTGCGCCATTCAATGGCGCGTTGATCGCGCCCGCCGCGAACACCGTCTGCTGCACGTCCATGGTCACGCGATAGCTGCCCGCTTGCTGCGCCTGTTGCAAGGCCAGCTTCAGCAGATCATCCGCAGAGAGGTTCGCCGCGTAGAGATCGACCGGGGCAACCGGCGCGGCAGCCAGGTTCACCCGCAGGAAGGCGAGTATCGAAAACAATCCCAACACCGTCAACAGAACTCGGACAGATTTGTGCTTTTTCATCGTACTGCTCCTTATCGCACATGAGGGGACATTTTTATTATTTATTATATATTTATATTGTTTATATGTCAAATTATATCCCTGGGAAAACACAGGTTGACAAACTGTTTCAATCAACCACAATAAAGCAGATAGGTTGAGGAGCGCGCATGCAAGATTCCACCACCAAGATAACGAAGCTGCTTGCGCCGGATCATAATCCGGCGCTGCGGGGACGGCGGATTGTGATCCGCCTTAAGCGTTGAAGTAAGGCCATTCTCAAGGAGATGAGTGTATGCACAATCGAATCAAGGAAAAACTCGCGCGGGGCGAGAGCAGTATCGGCACGTGGCAGATGATCGGACATCCGGTCGTCAGTGAGATTCTGGCGCAGGCCGGGTTCGACTGGGTGGTGCTCGACATCGAGCATGGCGTCTTCGACTGGCCTTCGGCGTTGGGGCACGTGCAGGTGATCCAGGGATGCGGCTGCCCGGTGTTGTTCCGTCTGCCGATCAGCGCGCCGGAGCAGTTCAAGTGGGCGCTGGATACCGGCGCGGAAGGCGTCATCGTCCCGATGATCCGCGCCGTCGAGGATGCGCGGCGGGCGATCAGCTACGCCAAATACCCGCCGCAGGGTGAGCGCGGCATCAGCATTGGGCGCGCCCACGCTTATGGCGCAGCCTTCGATGACTACGTCGCCACGGCCAACGCCGAGACGCTGGTGGCTTTGCAAATCGAGCACATCGACGCCGTCAAAAACATCGAAGGCATCTGCGCCCTACCCGGCCTGGACGTCGTCTTCGTCGGCCCCTACGATCTCTCCGGCACGATGGGGCTGATGGGCCAGGTCACCCACCCCGACGTGGAGGCGGCGATGGCGCGCGTCGTGCGTGCGGCGCAGGATGCCGGCGTGACGCCGGGGCTGCTCATCGTCGATCCGAAGCCCGGCGAGGTGGCGCAGCGCGTGGCGGAAGGTTTCCGCTTCATCTCCATTGGGCTGGACACGAAGATGCTGATTGACGCGGCGCGAGAGATGGCGACGCGACGGTAGGTTGAGTCAGCAGATTGAGCAGATTAAGCAGATTTCTAACCGCGAATCACGCGAACCTGCGCCAATTTCAAGAAAGATTCGCATAGATGAGTGTACTGGGCAGAAGCATATTGCAATTTTGGTACACGGATGAGCACGGAAAACATGGATTTCTTTCCCTAAAAATCCGTAGAATCCGTGAAATCCGTGTACGATTCTTCGATTCGTGATTGCAAGATCATCTTGACTACTACAATTCGCGTAGATTAGCAGTTTATTTCTACAGGAGGCGACACAATGAATGAAACACTGGAAACGATATGGAAACGACGAAGCATCCGCAAATACAAGCCGGAGCCGATCCCGGAAGAGGATTTGCACTTGATTCTGGAAGCCGCGCGGCGCGCGCCGACGGGATCGAACAAGCAGAACTGGAAGATGGTGGTCGTCACCGACCCGGAGACGCGGACAAAAACGGCGGAAGCGTGCAGCGGGCAGATGTGGATGGCGGACGCTGCCGTGATTCTATGCCTGGTAACGCTGCCCGGCGAGGGCAAGACCAACGGCGCGATCGTGCTGGATCACGCGATCCTCGCGGCAACGAGCCTGGGCTACGGCACGTGCTGGATCGGCGCGTATGACGAGGCGAAGGTCAAGGCGGTGTTGGGGATTCCGGAGGATCACGGCCTCGTCTGCCTGACGCCGGTGGGCGTCCCTGCTGAGACGCCGGCCGCCCGTCCTCGCAAACCGCGTGGGGTGTTGTTCGCGGAGAACAGCTTCGACAAGCCATTGGATTACGAGGTGTAGCGGAGGTGAACCAAAAGACCGGGCAGGTTTGAGAAACCTGACCGGTCTTTACCCTCGAAATTCGTGCAGATTAACAAGATTCGGGATGCATCTCCAGCGATGCGTCGAAATCATCGCTCATCCAGATATCGCCGGCGTGCAGGCCCGGGAGGCGAGGCGTTTTAGAAAAATCAACAGGAACCAGGCGCGCGATATGGGTTTCATCCTTCGTCAGGATGACTTCAGCGCCGGCTTTGACCCACGACAACAACTCATCCAGCCGTAATTGCGCCTCGCGTACTTCAACCGTTTTGGTCAACATATCGAACCTCCCTCTCGACGGTCAATCCAACCGACAACCTCATTATACAACGATCCAGGGTAACTGCTACATGCGTCAACAATTCACATTTGCGCATACGGCCAGACAATGATATGATTTCGGCAAGTTCGTAAAGACCCCAACTATCATCTGGGAGAAAATTACTATGGCATCCATAACCAATACCGCCGTCGAAGCCCGTTACCAGGCCGTTACCGGCGACTTCCCGTACTGGGAGAAGACCAAAGACCTGATCGACCAGCTTATCGACATCACGCTCAACTACCGGCAGAGCGGGCATCCGGGCGGGTCGCGCTCGAAGGTGCACGCGCTGCTCGCCACGCTGCTCGGCGGGGTGATGCGCTGGGATATCCGCCACCCGGAGAAGCGCTTCGGCGACCGCTTCGTCCTGGGCGCGGGACACACCGCGCCGCTGATCTACTGCACGTTCGCCGTGCTCGATGAGGCGCTGCGGATCAAACACGCGCAGACCGGCGATCCGCGTTACGCGCTGCGCCCGGATCGCGCCGTGTATTGGGAAGACCTGCTCGCCTTCCGGCGGCGCGGCGGGCTTTCGGGCCACGCGGAAATGGAGGGCAAGACGCTGTTCCTCAAGTTCAACACGGGGCCTTCGGGACACGGCAGCCCGGCGGCGGCGGGACTGGCGCTCGCGCTCAAGCGGGCCGGGGCGGAGGGCGTCAAGGTCTTCATCTTCGAGGGCGAAGGCGGTCTGACGCCCGGCGCAACGCACGAGACGATGAACTCCGCGTGGGGGCTGGCGTTGGATAACCTCTACTACGTGGTGGACTGGAACGATTTCGGCATCGACGACCACGCCGTCAGCCGGGTGGTCTTCGGGACGCCGGCCGACTGGTTCGGCGCGCACGGCTGGCGCGTTTTCGGGACGGAATCCGGCAGCGAGTGGGGGGCGGTGACGCGCGCGCTGCTGGAGATGACGGCGACAGAGAATCCAGCACACGTTCCAAGCGTCGCCTGGGTGAAGACACGCAAAGGCCGCGCGTACCTCAAGTACGACAACAAATCCCACGGCGTCCCCCACCCTATCAACAGCGAGTTGTTCTGGGAGACGAAGCGCCTATTCGCCGAGAAATACGGCGTCACGTTCACCAACTTCGGCGGCGCAGCGCCCACAGACCCGGCAGCATTGCGCGCGGAGTGCGCGGCGAACCTCGAGGCCGTGATCGACGTGCTGCGCCGCGACCAGGCGCTCGTGGATTACCTGGCGGGCCGGCTTGTCGCGCTGGGTGAGAGCGTGCCGGAAAACATCCCTACGTTCCGCCTGGGCAAGGGCATTCCCTTCGACAGGCTCAGGGCAGGCCCCTTCGATGACGAACGGCTCTACGATTACGAGCACTATCCCGCCGACCTGTATGTTGCGCCGGGCGCGGTCACGGCAAACCGCGTCGCTTTCAGCAAATGGGGCGCGTGGGTCAACGCCTTCGGCGCGCGGGAGTACGGACGCCCGTTGTTCATCGCGGCGTCGGCGGATCTGGCGGATTCGACGATGATCAGCGGGTTCGCCAAGGCTTACGGCGACTTCGCGGGTTACGGCTGGTACGAGCGCGCCGGGTCGGCGGAGGGTGTGCTGCTGCCACAGGAGATCACGGAGTTCGCCAACGCGGGCATTTTGGCGGGACTGGCAACCGTCAATTTCGCGGACGATCCGGAGGCGGCGTTCGATGGCTTCTGGGGCGCGTGTTCGACCTACGGCTCGTTCTCGTACCTCAAGTACGGACCGTTCCGGCTGTTCAGCCAGCTTGCGCAGGATTGCCAACTCAAGGTGGGCAAGGTGTTGTGGATCGCGGGACACTCCGGGCCGGAGACCGCCGACGACAGCCGCACGCACTTCGGCATCTTCGCGCCGGGCGTGACGCAATTATTCCCGCAGGGCGCGGTGATCAACCTGCACCCGTGGGAACACAACGAAGTGCCCGCGCTGCTCGGCGCGGCGCTGCGCCAGGCCGCGCCGATTGTCGCGCTGCACCTCACGCGCCCGCCGATCACGATCCCCGACCGCGCGGCGCTGGGGATGCCGTCGCACTTCGCGGCGGCGCGCGGCGCTTACGTCGTCCGCGATTACGCGCCCGATCAACCGCGCGGTGGGACGGTCATCGTCCAGGGGACGAGCGCGATGGCGAGCATCGTCGAGCTGCTGCCGGAGTTGGACGAACGCGGGCTAAACGTCAAGATCGTCTGCGCGACCAGCCCGCAGTTGTTCGCGCTGCAACCGGAGAGCTACCGGCAGCGCGTGCTCTCCCCAGACGATTGGGCCGGTTCCACCGTCATCACCACGCAGGCGCGCTGGTTGATGCACGACTGGCTGTTCAGCAAAGTGTCGGAAGCCTACGCGCTTTCGGCGGACTGGGACGACCGCTGGCGCACCGGGGGGACGCTGGACGAGGTCATCGAGGAGGCGCATCTTTCGCCGGAGTGGTTGCTGGCGGGGATCGAGCGGTTCGTGAAACGGGATGCGTAATCCAGGTCGGCGCTTGCACACTCAACCTTCAATAGTACACGGATCGACACGGATACCACGGATAAAACCAAGAGAAAAAATCCGTGTACTCCTTCGATAATGGCAAATTGCAAATGGCAAAAAATCCAAGGGGCGCACAATGCACAATCTGATCCCGCACTTCATCCATGAGCATTTCCGCCGGGGGGAACGCGCCGGAGGCTTCGACGCGGCGACGCTCTTCATCGACGTCACCGGCTTTACACGGCTGACCGAGACGTTGATGCAGCACGGCAAAGACGGCGCCGAAACGCTGACCGACGCGCTCAACCGCGTGTTCAATCCGCTGGTCGGCGAGGTCTACGCGCGCGACGGCTGGATTGCGGCTTTTGTGGGCGACGCCTTTCTGGGGGTTTTCCCCCACGGGGACGATCCAGAGCGGGCGCGCGCATCGGCGCTGGAAACGGCCGCGCAAATCCGCGCGTTCCTCCGGCAGCAGGGGACCCTCTCCACCCGCTTCGGCGACTTCAGTTTCAGCGCGCGGATTGGGCTTTCGGATGGGCCGGTGCAGTGGCGCATCCTGGGCGCGGACAATCACTACACCTATTACTTCGACGGGGCGGCAATCGCAGGATGCACTTACGCGGAAAGCCGGGCTGGCGTGGGTGAGGTGGTCGCGGATAAACTGATATGGTCCGTCATTGCCACCGAAGTCAGTGGCGAACCGCGCGAGGAACTGATCGTACTGTCCTCATTGCCTTCCCCCTCACATCCGGTACCGGGAGCCACCCCGGCTACGCTCTCGCGTGACGCGCTCCAACCGTTCGTGCTGGATGCTGCGGTCGATCTCGTCACGGGCAGCGGGAGCGCCGGAACCTGGCGCGGCGAATTCCGCCAGGTGGTCAACATCTTCATCTCCTTCGATCCCGCGCCGGAGGTCGATGCATTGATCGATCCCTTCGTGACCACGATCCTCAACACGGCGCACAACCACGGCGGCTATTTCAACAAACTGGACGCCAGCGACAAAGGCCCGATGATCCTGATCCTTTTCGGCGCGCCGATTGCTTACGAAAACGATCTGGAACGCGCGACTGACTTCCTGATTGCGCTTCGGGAACAGACCGAGGCTTCGGCGCTGCGCGCGATCCGCTGGCGCGCGGGCGTGAGCTACGGCACCGTCTACGCGGGGATCATTGGCAGCGCCGAGCGGTGCGAATATACGGCGATTGGCAGCGTGGTCAATCTCGCGTCGCGGCTCACTACGGCGGCGACATGGGGCGAGGCATACCTGTCGGCGCAAGCGGCAGACTGCAAGACGATCAAAACGACTTATCTGGGTGAACGTCCCTACAAAGGATTTGCGCAGCCGCAGCCGACCTATCAACTTTTGGGGCGCAAAGACGAAGAACCGGCCTTCTTCGAACAACCGTTGATCGGACGGCAAACCGAGCTGGCGCGCCTGCTCGCGGCGGCGCAACCGCTGTTCGCCGGGCAATTTGGCGGCGTGGTGTACATCACCGGAGAAGCCGGAATGGGTAAATCGCACCTGGCCTACGAGGTGTGGCAGACGTTCCGCCAACTCGACGCGGTGACGTGGTTCACCGCTCAGATCGATCAAATCCTGCGCCAGGCGTTCAACCCGTTCACCTACTTCCTCAAGCGGTATTACGACCAGGCGCCGGACGCTTCGAGCGCACAAAACAAACAACGGTTCGAGGCGCGGCACCGGGCGTTGCTCGTCGCCCTCCAGGCGCGCCGCGCCGCCGAATCCGATCCGCGCACAAGCGAGGCGCTCACGATTCAGATAGCGGAATTGCGCCGCGTGCAATCGGTGCTGGGAGCATTGGTCGGTCTGCACTGGCCCGGCTCGCTCTACGAGTCGCTGGAAGGGGAACTGCGCTATCAAAACAGCATGTTGGCGATCAAGGCGCTGGTGCTGGCCGAAACGTTCCTCAAACCCGTCGTGTTGCTGCTGGAAGACCTGCAATGGCTCGACAAAGCATCTCAGGACGTTCTGGCGACGATGTGCCGCAACGTCAGCCATTACCCGTTCCTCATTCTGATCACGTCGCGCTACCTGGATGACGGCAGCCCGCCGGCCTTGCCGCTGCCCGCGGGCACGCCCACACTGACGCTCGACCTCAAGCCGCTCTTCCCCCAGGGGTTGAGACAATTGGCCGAGACGATCCTGGACGGCGACAGCGATGAGAGCCTGCTCGCGTTGTTGCAGGAGCGCACGCAGGCCAACCCCTTCTTCGTCCAGCAGTTCCTCTACTACTTCCGGGAAAACGATCTGCTCGAACGCGCGCCGCACGGCGCGTGGCGACTCAAACACGGCCTGCCCGTGGAAGTGCCGACGACGATCAACGCTTTGCTGATCGCGCGCGTCGACCGGTTGGCGCAAAACGTCAAAGACGTCGTCAAGGCCGCCGCCGTGCTGGGCCGCGAGTTCGACGATCACATCCTGGCGCACATGCTCGCAGCGGACATCTCTACAGAAGTACACGCTGCCGAACAGAAACAGATTTGGTCGCGGGTGTAAGGGCAAGGATCACACATACCGGGATTTTGGGATGACAACTTACCTGTTCAAACACGTTCTGATCCGCGATACCGTCTACACGATGCAGTTGCGCACCCGATTGCGGGAACTGCACGCGCGGGCAGGCGAGGCCATCGAAGCGCTGCACGCCGATCATCTGGCGCCGTTCTATGCCGATCTGACCTACCATTACGGTCAGGCCGAAATCCCCGCCAAAGAGCGCCATTACGCGCTTTTAGCAGGACGGCGCGCGGCGGACGAATACGCCAACGAAGAGGCGCTGCGCTTTTTGACGCGCGCAATGGAATTAACGCCGTCACGCGACAAAGCCACGCAATACGAAATCCTCAGCGCCCGCGAGATGGTCTACGACTTGCAGGGGAACCGCGAAGCGCAACGCCACGATCTACAACTGCTCTTTTTCGTCGCGCAGGGCGAGCAAAAAGTAGATGTCGTGTTACGCCAGGCCAGATACGAAGAGCAGGTCGGCAACTATACCGGCGCGGTCGAAACCGCGCAACGCTGCGTCGAACTGGCGCAGACGTATCACAAGCCAATAGCAGAAACGCAGGCCTATCTCTATTGGGCGCGCGCCGAATGGCGTCAAGGCCATTATCACACAGCCATGCCGTTGTTCGAGCAGGCGCTATCCCTGGCGCGGGAGTGCAATCTACCGGATACCGAGGCTGATGGCTTGCGCAATCTCGGCAACGTGCATTGGTCTTTGGGCCACTATCCCAAAGCGATGCACTACTACGAGCAAGCTCTGCCGCGCTACCAGGCGTTCAATTACAAGCGCGGCGAGAGCGCCACCCTGAACAACATCAGCATCGTGCTCGTCGATCAGGGGGATTATGTCCAGGCGCGCACCTACAGTGAAAGCGCCTTACAACTGAAAACCATGATCGGCGACCGCATCGGCGCGCGCATCGCCTATAGCACTCTCGGCGACATCGCCTGGCACTTTGGGCAATTGGCAGAAGCCCGCCAGCACTACGAAGCGGCGCGCCGTCTCAGCGAGGAAGTGGACGATCCGCCAGGACGCTGCGAAGACCAGGTGAATCTGGCGCGTCTGGCTTACCGCGAAGGCGACTACGCCGCCGCCCGCGAGCACAGCCGGCAGGCCCTCGACATGGCGCGGGGCCTCAACGATGCCAACATCCAGGCGTTCGCCCTGCTCTTTCTAGGACACGCTGCGCTGGGCCTGGGCGATTGCGCCGAAGCAGTCGCGGCCTACACGGAATCCCTCGCGCTGCGCCGCGCGCTCCGCCAGGAGCATCTGATTGCCGAACCGCTTGCCGGTCTGGCCCAAACGTGGCTTTGTCAAGGCGATCTGACGCAGGCCCGCGTCTGCATCGAAGAATTGCTTCCCTATCTTGCCGCAGACGCAGTCCAAGCGCGCCATACGCTGCAAGGCGCGCGCGATCCCACGCAGATTTATCTGACCGCGTATCGCGTGCTCCAGGCGCTAGACGATCCGCGCGCGAACGAGCTGCTCAGGCAAGGGTACGCGCAGCTACAAGCGTGCGCAGAGCGCATCAGCGACGCTGGCTTGCGCCGCCAGTTTCTGGAAAGTGTCGCGCCGCATCGCGCCCTCGTGGAAGAAGCGCAGAAGGTTTTTGTGTCAGATTCAGCAGATCAAGCAGATTGGTGAGGAGAGATGATGAGCATCCTGCCCGTTTTCGATGATGTGCTCGAGGCTGCCGATCGTATACAACCTTATGTCCATCGAACGCCGATTTTGACTTCCAGAACGCTGGATAACATGTTGCACGCAGCCCTATTCCTCAAAGCCGAGAATTTCCAGCGCGTTGGGGCGTTCAAAGCCAGAGGCGCTTGTAACGCCGTCTTCGCGCTGTCGGCGGATGAAGCGCGGCGCGGGGTGGCGACACACTCATCGGGGAATCACGCGCAAGCTATCGCGTTCGCGGCGGGACTGCGCGGCATACGCGCCGTCGTGGTGATGCCGGAAAATGCGCCGCCCGTGAAGGTGGCTGCCGTCGAAGGCTACGGCGCTGAGATTATCTGGGCTGGATCGAATCCGTTGGACCGCGAACATACACTGAAAACCGTGGTGGCCGAGTCAGGCGCGGTCTTCATCCACCCGTCGAACGATGTTCGCGTGATCGCCGGACAGGGGACAGCGACGTTGGAACTCCAGGAAGAAGTCCCCGATCTGGATATCGTGATGACGCCGGTCGGTGGTGGGGGATTGCTGGCGGGAACTGCGTTGTCGACAAAGGCACTGTCTCCACGCACACGCGTGATCGGCGCGGAACCTGAGACGGTGGACGATGCGGCCCGTTCTTTGCGCGATGGCTGCATCTATCCACCCACCAATGCCTATACTATAGCCGACGGTTTGCGCACGTTTCTCGGTAATATAAGTTTTCCCATCATCCGCGAGCACGTCAGCACAATCGTCACCGTGACCGAAGCGGGGATTGTCACGGCGATGCGACTGATATGGGAACGGATGAAGATCATCATCGAGCCATCGGCGGCAGTACCAATCGCGGCGCTGTTCGAACATCCCGATCTATTCTGCCATCAGCGGATCGGCATCATCCTGTCGGGAGGGAACGCCGACCTGGATCATTTACCCTGGCTTTAAGCAGAGTCCAGTCTGCCCGCGCACGCCTTGGCCAGCGTCTCCGCCAGATAGCCAAGCTCTGGTGGCTTTTGGATCCACGCCACGACGCCCGCCTCACGTAACATCTCCCGTTCCTCGGTCAGTGGATGGCCGGTCATCACCACCACGCGCATCTCCGGAGCCAACTGATGCAGCGCCTGCGCCAATGCCTTGCCACCCATTTCTGCCATCACCATATCACTCAGGACCAGGGCAATGTCCTGACGATGCTCGGAGAACACCCTCAAGGCCACCTTGCCGTTCTCGGCTTCCAAAACGTGATAGTTCAAGAGTTCGAGGCTGGCGACAATAGCCGCGCGGGCAGCGGCGTTGTCTTCTACCACCAGGATCGTCTCGCCGTGGCCCAGGGGCAAATCGCTAAAAACGGTGGCAGAAGGTGATTCCGCCAACGCTAAAGCCGGGAAGTACAAAAAGAACGTCGTCCCGACGTTCATCTCGGTATGCACGTCGACAAATCCGTCATGGCTGGAGACGATCCCATACACCTGCGATAATCCCAGACCGGTGCCTTTCCCTTCCGGTTTGGTCGTAAAGAAAGGATCGTAGATATAGGGCAAAATCTCCTCGGGGATACCAGAACCGGTATCCGAAACCGCAACCTGCACCCAGTCTCCCACAGGCATATCGGGCAGCGGCGCATACTTTGGCTTGGTGACGCGCACATGCGCGAGTTCGATGCTCAGTGTTCCGCCCTCCGGCATCGCGTCACGCGCGTTTACCACCAGATTCATGAACACCTGCTGCATCCGTGTGGGATCAGCGTCAATCGTATAGTTATCCGCGCCATAGGTGAAATTGACGCGAATGTTCTCCGGCAGCGTGCGATCCCACAGTTTGACCTGTTCTTTGAGCAAGGGGACCAGATCCAACGGGAGGCGATCCAGCACGGCGCTGCGGCTGAAATCCAGGATTTGGTTGATGAGGTCAGCAGCCCGATGCGCCTGATTGGCAATGATGGCGAGACGCTCTTGCAATTGCGGCGGCAGATCCGGCGTGCGCAATGACATCTGACTATAGAGGACGATACCCGCCAGAATGTTGTTGAAGTCATGGGCGATACCGGCGGCAAGCTGGCCCACCGTCGCCAGGCGATCCTGACGCTGTGCGGTTTCACGGATGGCGTATTCTTCGGTCACGTCGCGGATGGCCAGCATCCAACCGCTTACCAGCGGTCCGGTTTCGATAGCGTGGGCGGTAATCTGGAAATGGCGGCGTTTTAGCGTCACCTCGTGCCACAGCCCCCGGGGCGGCGGGCTGAGCAATTCGGCGATGGGCTGCCCGCCGAGCGTCGTCAACGTGTGTCCAGTTTCACATACCGCGGTTTCCGTCAACACCGGCAGATAGACCAGGGCCGAAGGATTGCACAACAGTAGACGTAATCGATCGTCCAGCACCAGTACCCCTTCAGGGACAGTATCGATAATCTGCTGCATCTGGCGGGTCTGTTCTTGCACCCGGCGCAGCAGGCGCTCGCGCTCTTGCTCGGCCCGTTTGCGTTCGGTGATATCCAGCGCGGTGAACGTGACCCCAGCGCTGAGGTCCGTGGGATCAAGAGGAGTGGAACTAAGCCACACATCGAGAATCTGCCCATCTTTACGTTGCCACCGCGTTTCTACCGTGCCGGTCCCCCGCTCGGAAATTTGGCGGTATTTCTCGCGGCCCACGTACTCGAAATCCTCGTCGGTCGGGTAGAGGACACGGGCGCTTTTGCCGATTAATTCTTCAGGCGTATAGCCTGTCAATTCACAAATACGGTCGTTAACCTGATCGAGCACACGCTCGCCGACGACCAGCCCAATGCCGATCGAAGCCGCGCTGAAGATGCTGCGCAAGGTCGCAACACTGCGCTTGAGGGCCGCATCCGCCTGCCGACGCTCTTCTTCCACGCGCAACCGCTCGGTAATATCGCGCACCGTGGAGAAAATCGCCGGCCTGCCCTGATAAGTCGCCATACGGGCGTGGACTTCCACCGGGATGCGTCGCCCATCGCGGGCAATGTGTGTTTGGGCAAACAACACGTCCTTCCCTTCCGCCAGCTCGCGCATCACCGCCGCGACATCCACATCGGAGTCAGGGGCATCGACGTTGGCAACCGCCATCCGCAAAAGCTCCTCGCGCGTATACCCCAACATCCGGCAGGCTACGTCATTCACCTCAAAAAACGCGCCCGGCCTGCCATCTTCGCCCACATAATGACCGTAGATCGCGTCCGTCGTAGCATCCGCCAGGCCACGGTAACGCGCCTCACTCTCACGCAGCGCCCCCTCAGCGCGCCGGTGCGCGATGGCTGTGGCGAGGCTATCGGCTAGATATTCCAAGAACGCGATCGTCTGTGGATCGAAGCGCCCTACGGTGTGATCATTGAACTGCAACAGCCCAATCGTCTCGGCAGCGGCGCGCATGGGAATCAGCGCCACGGACTCATAGCCTTCGCCGTTGCAGCGATTGCGGGTGCGTGCCAGCAGGTCGGATCCACTAGCCGAAGCCAATAGCGCGGTGGTACTATTGGTCCAGAAGCTGCCATGTGCGGTGAAGAACGGTAAGGCCGGATCGAAGCGCCCACAGAGGACATTGCCACACATACATTCCAGGACAGGATTACCCGCACTGTCGCGCACCAGCTCACCGCGTTGGTCGAGCGCGCACAACGAGCTTTCAGCCTGCGCAAACTCGGGCGGGAAGCCACGCGCTTCATAGTAGGGAAAATCGTACCCCTGCTTAAGCCGCACGCCGACCGCGTCGTAGCCCAACTCGCGCTGCAACAAATCCAGGACCGATTGTATGAGATCGCGCAAATCGTCCTTCTCGTTGATCAGATGCAGCAGCGCGATCGTGCGCTCGCGCTCGGCTTCCATACGCTTGCGGTCGGTGATGTCGCGGGCAATGCCAAGCAACCCCACCACCTGACCTGCGGGATTTTTGAGTGGCAGTTTGGAGCTGAGTAACCAGACACATCGCCCATGGCGATTGCACAAATACTCTTCACAATTAAGGTGGGGGTGTCCCGTGGCGAATACCTGCTGATCGAGGGCATCGAAGTGTGCCGCTACTTCACCAGGGAAGATCTCAAAATCGGTTTTGCCCAGCGCCTCATCCTCTAAGGACAGGCCCATGTTCTCGACGTCGGCGCGATTTGCCAGCGTCTTGCGTCCCTGTAAATCTTTTGTGTAAATAGCATCGGGGAGATTATCGATCACAGCACGCAGCAACTGCCGTTCTTGCACCAACTCCGCTTCAGCGCGCTTGCGCGCCGTGATATCGGTCGCCGTGATAAACACCTTACCCCACGTTCCCTCGTAACCGGAGACGAGCGTGGCTTGAAATAGCGTGTCGATCAATTCGCCATCAAATCTGCGCCCTACAATCTCGCTCTCGAAGCGTTTCTGCCAGTGGATAAAAGCAATCAATTCGTCGGCAAAGGACGCCAGGGATTGCTTGACAAACAACTTGTCTACCCCCTGTAACAACGAGGTTTTATCCGCAGCCCCAAACAATTCCACCGAAGCCTGATTGACGTTCAAGACCTTGACAAGGGAGGCGCAATGCCGCACGACATCCAGGTTGTCGTGCAGATAACGACCCAAATCATCCACACCGCTCGCGCGCAACGCATCCAAATAGGTTTTGACCGCACTGAAATCTTCTTCCCATACGGAGAAGGGGGCATCTTCGAACAAGCCCCGATAACTCGCCTCACGTTCAGCCAGCCTCATTTCTATGCTATGCCTGTACAGTGCCACTTCAACGGCGCTGCGCAACTCGCGTGGTTGAAGGGGTTTGAGCAGGTAGCCTCCAGATGTCGCAATCGTCGCCCGCTGCACAGGCAGCGCATCCTCGACGCCGACCAGATGAATCACCGGGATATCGAAACCCGCGCGCAGTTTTTCAGCCAGTTGCAGACTCGCGAAGGCGCCACCCGGCACGACATCCATCACGATCAAGTGCGCCGGAGCTTGCGCGATGACCTCGAGAGCCTCCGCTATGCCTGCTGTATCCACGATGAGATCATCAGCAGCTCGCAACATATCGGCCACATCACAGACGGCCGAATATGCCTCTCCGATCACCAAAATGCGAGACTCCCCCATAGGCGCCATCCTTTCGCACAACCGAGCCGGTGAATCGACAGATTGTACATTGTGCGTGGTATGATAGTTCCATGCTACTCTGAACTTCAAACTTCGGCAAGTGCGCAGACACGCGACTTGCCTCTGCGCCGGGACGGCGTACACTAGAAGACTATATACGCAGCCATAGCTCAACGAGGTGTATCGATGAAGATCAACAACGATGTGGAAACATTAGTGCAACAGCGCGTTGCCGCGTACTTCGTGACTGGCGACAACAACTGCGCGATGACCGTGCTGCGGGTGCTTGCCGAGGTGTTCGAGACGCCCGTAGCGCAACCGGTCATCGACGCAGCGCAATGCATACCGGGCGCGGGTGGTGTGGATCACCTGTGCGGGCTGGTCTCCGGCGCGCTGATGTTCGTCGGCGTGTGGGGCGGGCAGCAAGGGCTGCACCGCTCAGTGTTACGACCGGTCACCAGCGGCTTTAGCCAGGCGGTGGCGGAACGCTTCGGCAGCCTGATGTGCAGCGATCTGCGTCTCGCCGATGGGTGCGGTCCGCTGGCAGTCGCGTTTCTCACCTTCGCTATCGCGTTTTTGGAAAGCCGGTTGTGCGTCGAAGCGTTGAAACGTTAAACGTCAAGTCTTGCGAAGGTGTGCGAACCGAGGTTCGCCTAAACCTTCGCAAGGGTCAAACGCCTAAGCATAATGCTGGAGAATAGCCGCCGCGGCGGCGCGCACGTGCTCGACCAGCTCTGGTGGTTCGAGCACCCGCACGGATTCGCCGTAACTGAGCGCCCATCCCGTGGCCCATTCCAGCGTGGACGCGCCAAACCGCGCCGTGACCGAGCCATCCTCGTGCTCCGTCAGCTCCATCCAATGGCTGTAGCGCTCGCGGATGTGCGGAGCAACGCCAGCGGCAATCTGCGCAACCACGATGTAATTCTGCTCGAAACTCAGCGTTTGGGTGATGTAGTCGCGCGCCGAGAAATCACGCGGAATCGTGAAGGGGATTTTCAGCGATGTCACGCGCTGGATGCGATCCACGCGGAACGTGCGCATGGCCTGGCGCAGGCGGCAGAAGCCCACTACATACCACAGCCCGCCGTGGAACGTCAGCGCGTAAGGTTCGATGTCGCGGCAGGTCTCTTCGAGAGCAAAGCTTTGATAAACCAGGCGCACGC
Organism: Anaerolineae bacterium; assembly: GCA_034432995.1. GTDB lineage: Bacteria > Chloroflexota > Anaerolineae > B4-G1 > SLSP01 > DSWT01. The sequence continues at coordinate 23,694 of DAOUAY010000205.1, forward strand.
AACACCGCCCCATGATGCACTCGCGGAGCGTGTGAATGATCGGCTCCCAGGGACGGTAATCCCGCGCCGCTAAACCGCAGATTACGAGGCTCTGCCGCGCGCTCGCCACTTCGTGGCGCAGATCGTCGGGCAGCACGTTGTCCAGTTTGGCCGTGACCGCCGTGACCGCGTCCTTGTACGTTTGCCCCCACACCTCGCCGACCAGGTTTGCGCCCATGTACAGGACGGTGGCTTCCTCCGCCGTGAAGATCAACGGCGGCAATTTGTAGCCGCGCACCAGCGCAAAGCCGCCATACGGCCCGCGCTCGGAGTAGAGCGGAATCCCCAACTCCTCTAGCATCCCCATGTAACGGTGAACCGTCCGCTCGGAAACGCCCAACTCGTCGGCGAGGTCCGCGGCCTTCCACGTGGCGTGCGATTGTAAGAGCATAATCAACGAAAGTAAGCGCGTTGCAACGTTGCCCATACCTCCATGGTAGCGCGGCAACAGAATTCCGTCAAATCCCTGCCCATAGGGACGATCCATATCTCGCGGTTCGTAGGCGTTTCGAATGAGTCGGAAATCCCAGAGGTGACAGGGAAATTAAAATATTACCAATACATTCAAATAATTAAAGGTATATATTGACATTTTTACGTATCGTATTAAGATATTCACATTCAGTCTAACATTTTTCCGGAGAAACCAAATATGAAAACAAACTCGACGCAACCTACCGGCATGACAGCTTTTACCATCATCTGGATCGGCCAAGTCCTTTCCCTACTCGGCACCGCCGTCGGCCAATACGGGCTGACGTTGTGAGCCTTCGACGCCAGCGGCGGACAGGCGACACCGCTCACGCTCATCGGCTTCTTCTTCATCGCGCCGATGATCGCCTTCGCGCCGATCGTCGGCGTGCTGGTGGATCGCGCCAACCGCAAGCTGCTGATGATGCTCAGCGATCTGGCCGCCGCCTTGAACACCCTCATCATCCTCATCTTGTATTTAACCGGCAATCTGCAAATCTGGCATCTCTACATCACGGCGTTCATCGGCGGGACCTTTCAGGGTTTCCAATGGCCGGCCTACTCCGCTGCCATCAGCACGATGCTGGACAAGAAGCACTACACCCGCGCCAACGCGATGCTGGAAACGGCCGGCTCCGCGTCGGGCATCCTCGCTCCGGTGATCGCAGGCGCGCTTATCGGCCCGTTGGGGCTGATGATTCGCAACACGTTCGACCCCGCATTTGTCGCCCACCTGGGCAGCAAACCGGGGATGCTGGGGTTGCTGGTGATTGACCTGCTCAGCGCCTCGTTCGCCATCGGCACACTGCTCTTCGTCCACATTCCGCAGCCCGCACGTACCGAGACCGGCGAACAGGCGCGCGGTAATTTTCTCCACGAAGCGGCCTTCGGTTTCAAATACATCTTCAAACAACCTAGCCTGCTTGGCCTGCAGATCGTCTTTTTGATCGGCAACTTCTTCAGCAGTCTCGGATTTGCCGTCTATGCGCCGATGATTCTGGCGCGCACGAGCAGCAACGAACTGGTCTTCAGCGGCGTGCAGAGCGCAGCCGCCATCGGCGGGGTCGTCGGCGGATTGGCAATCGGCGCGTGGGGCGGCTTCCAGCGCCGCGTCCACGGCGTCTTGCTCGGCTGGGCGTTGAGCGGCGTCGGAATGGTCGCCGCCGGACTCTCGCAGGCGCTGCCGGGCTGGCTCGTCGCCGGCTTCTTCACCTCGATGCTTGTGCCGCTCATCAACGGCTCGAACCAGGCCATCTGGCAGGCGAAAGTGCCGCCCGACATCCAGGGGCGCGTCTTCGCCAGCCGTCGGCTGATTGCGTGGCTCGTCAGCCCCCTCAGCCAGTTGATCGCTGGGCCGCTGGCTGACCGCGCGTTCGAACCGGCGATGCGAGAGGGCGGCGCACTGACGCCAATCTTCGGCTGGGCCGCCGGCGTTGGCGCAGGAGCCGGCATGGGAGTGCAATTTGCGCTCGCCGGATTTTTTGCCCTCCTCGTGGGTCTGGGGGGATATTTCTTCTCCGTCATCCGCAACGCCGAAGACTTGTTGCCCGACCACGACGCCGCGCCCGCTCAGACAATGCCTGAACCTGTCCCCGCCGATTGACGCTCGCTGTATCACAGTTACAATACGCCAAGTCAAACCCTTCGAGTGTACACTCGAAGGGTTTATTATTCGCTTTCGGGGAGGTCTGGATGTATCAACCAGAAATCGGGGTATCCACAGCGGCGTTGTATCCGACACACCTGACGGAGGATGCGCTGACCGCAACCGGCGCACTCGGTTTTCCGGTCGCGGAAGTCTTCCTGCAAACGCGGGAGGAATACACGCCCGCCTTCGGTAAAACGCTGGATGAACGCCGCCGCGCCTTCGGAATGCGCGTCCACTCACTGCACTTGCACAACGACTTCTTCGAACTGTGGTCGCCTTATCCGCGGATGCTGGCAGAAGCCCGCGAGCGTTTTTTGCAAGCATTGGAGATCGCCAACCGGCTGGAAGCACAGGCGCTCACGTGGCACGGTATCCGCTT
>DAOUAY010000206.1:0-13979 GCA_034432995.1 Anaerolineae bacterium
GGCGGGTTGGTGTACGGCGACGGCGCGAATATGAACGCGCTTACCGGCATTATACGGCCCGGCGACGCCGGCATCGACGTGATGCACTTCAACCTGCACAAGACCTTCAGCACGCCGCACGGCGGCGGCGGACCAGGGTGTGGTGCGGTCGGTGTGGCCCCGCATCTGGTCGATTATCTGCCCGGCCCGATCGTGACCCTCGACCCCGACCTGACCGAGGAAGAAGACCCGTACTTCATTTTCCACAATCCACCCAAGTCCATCGGGCGCATCAAAGCCTTCTGGGGGCACTTCGGGATGATGGTGCGCGCTTACACCTACATCCGTATGCTCGGCGGTGAGGGCCTGCGCCGCTCCGCCGAACACGCGGTGCTCAACGCCAACTACCTGCTTAGCCGGATCAAGGGCGTCTATCCCCTGCCCTACGACCGCATCTGCAAGCACGAATTCGTCGTCGAAGGCCACTTCAAGGACGCGCCCGGCGTTCACGCCCTCGATATCGCCAAGCGCCTCATCGATTACGGCGTGCATCCGCCCACCAACTACTTCCCGCTCATCGTGCCGGAGGCGCTGATGATCGAGCCGACGGAGACGGAGAGCCGGCAATCGCTGGACAATTATGCCGGCATCCTGCTCAAAATCGCCGAGGAAGCGCATGAGACGCCGGACCTGCTCCACGCCGCGCCGCAAAACGCACCCGTCCGCCGTCTGGACGAGGTACGCGCCGCGCGCAATCCGGTGCTCCGCTACGAGCACTAAAATCACGAAGAGGTTTGCGCCGGATCACCTCGAGGAACGGCGGATTGTGATCCGCCTTAAGCGTTGAAGTAGGGTCGTTTTTGAAAGAGGGATTTCAGGGCATGGTGCACCGCAAATCCCTCTTTTCGTTTGTTATCCCAGTATGGTAGTGGTATAATGGCGCAAATTACCTGAGGGGGGACTGTGAACGTCAGTATCGGCGTGGCTTTCATTGCGGGATTGGCATCATTCCTGGCGCCTTGTGTGCTGCCCCTGGTGCCCGCATATCTTGGATACCTCAGCGGCTACGCCGTCACCAAGTCCGACGCCCCCACCCTCAGCGAGCGTTTCTTCGTGGCAGCGCACGCCATCGCCTTCGTCATCGGCTTCAGTCTCGTTTTCATCGTGCTAGGGACTGCAGCCGGATCGCTTGGGATGTTGCTGCGCGGCGATTGGTTCCGCTATCTGGGCGGGCTGCTCATCATTTTCTTTGGATTGGCGTTGATGGAACTCCTGCACGTCCCCTTTCTGCAAAACGAGGCGCGGCTGCAATGGCGCGGCAAACGCGAATGGGGTTTCCTCTCATCGGCGTTGGTCGGTATGGTGTTCGCCGCCGGATGGACGCCTTGTGTCGGGCCGGCGCTCTCGGCTATCCTCATTCTCAGCGCGGATCAAGCTACGGCGGGACGCGGTGTGGCGTTATTGATCGCCTATGCGGCCGGCATCGGGCTGCCCTTCATTATCGCCGGCTTCCTGATCGACCGGCTCGGTGGACTTCTGCAACGGGTGGCGCGTTATCTGCCCACCATCCAAAAGATCGCCGGCGTCATTCTGGTGCTGGTGGGCATCATTTTGATCACCGACGGATTCAGCGCCATCAGTGTATGGCTTGAGTTAAGAGGCATCGGATGGAACTCGGGGATATGAACGACCGCACGCCCAACGCAGAGGCCATCTTGAACGAGGCGCAGCGCCGCCTCCAGGAGCGCGAACAGCAAAAGATTCCCGCCCGGCAAAGGTGGGCCGACAGGCTGAACCGGGGCGTCTTCTGGCTGGCGCGTCACTGGCTGGCGGTGTTCAATGTTCTGGTGGGACTCTTCCTCGGCGGGGCGCTGTTGCCGCCGGTGTTGCTCGAATTCGGGCTATCGGGCGTGGCAGATGTGTTCTATGCGCTCTACCGGCCCTTGTGCCACCAGTATCCTTTCCGGTCGTGGTTTCTCTTCGGGCCGCAACTGGCCTATCCACTCACCGCGCCGGTTCGGGTGAGTGAAATGCGCGCGCTGCAGAGCTTCATCGGCGATGTGCATACCGGCTATAAGGTGGCAATCTGCCAAAGAGATGTCGGCATCTACGGGTTTATGCTCCTGGCCGGACTGGTCTATGGCGTGCTGCGACGTCGCAAGACAATCCAACCCTGGCCGATGTGGCGCTATTTCGCCTTTGGCATCTTGCCGATGATGCTCGATGGCGGCATCCAATGGATTTCATACGCGGCCTGGCTCTTCTTCCCTGGTCTGATCAGCATCCCCTTCGAAACCACACCGCTGATGCGCGCGCTGACCGGCGCGCTCTTTGGTTTGGGCATCGTCGCTGCCGCGTATCCCTACCTGAACGAGTATTTCGAGGACGTGCGTCGCGTCCTCCACCGCAAATACAACACAATTATTCCATCACTGGAGGTCACAACATGACACCACCCTTTGGTCCGACCCTGTTCGGTATTGACAATGTTATCTCTGTCCATTGGTACGGCGTGTTGATCGTCACCGGCATCATTTTAGGCGCCAACGTCGCCGCCTATCTGGCGAAAAAAGCCGGCAAAGATCCGGAAATGGTCTGGGATATGCTGATCCTGGTCGTCGTCCTGGCGATCATCGGCGCGCGCGTCTACCACGTCTTCTCGCAGCCCAGCAGTGGATTGCTCGGCTGGGACTACTACAAAGAGAACCCGCTGGAGGCGCTCTACATCTGGAACGGCGGCCTGGGCGTCTACGGCGCGATTGTCGGCGGGGCGCTCGGCGTGCTTATCTTTGCCTGGCGAAAGAAATTGCGCCCGCTCCAATGGCTCGACTTCGCCGCACCGGGTATGGCGATCGGACAATCCATTGGGAGGTGGGGCAACTTCATCAACATCGAATTGTACGGCCCGCCCACCACGCTGCCGTGGGGATTGCGCGTTCCGGCGTTGTATCGCATCGCGCCCTACACCGACCTGTTCGAATACCCGGAAACCACCCTCTTCCACCCCACTTTCCTTTACGAATCACTGTTGGCGCTGGCGCTCTGCCTGTTGCTCGTGTGGATTGCGGTGCGCTACAGTCATAAATTGCGGGAAGGCGACCTGCTGGTTGGCTACCTGATGGGTTATGCCGTCATCCGCTTCTTCACCGAGATGCTGCGTCCCGACGCCTGGATGGTCGGCACTATCGCTGCTGCGCAGTTGTTTGCCCTCATCTTCTTGATCGCCGGAGCGGCATTCCTGCTCGTGCGCCATCTGTGGCTTCCGCGCAGGAAAGCAGCATAGCCTGCGTTAAAAGAAAGACTACAAAAGTCTCAGCACGTACTGCGCCTTGTGGAGCTATCGTTCAACACAGATATTTGTTCAACCAGACGCCCCGTGAGACTTTTGTAGTCTGACGCCTGCTATCGTGATCGACTGAGACTCGACTTTGGACTTGGGACTTATGACTTTGGACTAACCACGGAGGTGCGGTATGCCCTGGACGGATGCGCTGTTACGCTTTCAGGATATCGATCTGGAACTGCAAAAGCTGAACCAGAAACTGGCCGATATCGAGGTCAGCCTCCACGATACAACCACGCTCACACAGGCACAACAGCATGCCGAAGAAGCGACGCAGACAGCCCACGCTGCCCGTAAAGCGCAAAAGGATGTGGAGTTCGAGCTGCAAAGGACGCAGACCGAACTTCAACAAACCGAGCAAAGGCTGTACAGCGGCAGTGTCACCAATCCGCGGCAACTGGAAGATTTGCAGGCCAAGTCCCAATCCCTACGCAAATGGGTCGCCAAGCTCGAGGATGACCTGCTCGAAGCCATGGTCGCGCGCGAAGAGGCCGACGAGGTGGAGGCCAAGACCAGCGCCCATTACAAACATACCGCGACAAAGCGCGCAACGCTAGAGCAAAATCTCGCCGCCGAGCGCGCCGTGCTGCAAACGCGCGGTCAAACGTTGCTGCAAGAAGCGGAGAACGTCAAAGCGCGCATCCCGCAGGTCATTATGGACTCTTACCACTACCTCACCAGTCGAACCGGCGGCATCCCCGTCGCCCGTTTGCAAGGCGAGATCTGTAGCATGTGCGGCGTGGAAGTGCTCAAACCCACTCAACGCAAAGTCAAGACCGGCGAGGAAGCCTACTGCGACGGCTGCCGGCGACTGCTTGTCGCTTGATTTTACAGTGCAGATGATCCTCAATCCAGCATGGTACCCCAACCAAACAGAAACACGCCCCTGGGTTAGGGGCGTGTTTCTGCGAAAGGAGGGTAACCAACTGCATTCTAGTTTGGAGGGCGGGTCTCCTTACCAAATGCTAACTTTATTATACATTCTTACCAAATTCTAGCAATAGGAAAAAAGTACTAGTTAGCACTGACATTTGTCAGAAAACAAAAAAAGACCCCCGTGCTTGCGCGCGGGGGTTGTGGTCATTGAAAACCAGGTTGGTACTAGAGTGCGGCAGTGATTGAGGAGAAGATACTGGCAACCGCCGGGCCGAGGACAATCAGAACCGCGATCACGACGATGGCGATCAACACCAGAATCAGCGCGTATTCAACCAAACCCTGACCTTCTTCACGTGGCAAGTACAACATCGCAACACCTCCTATTAAGATTTAAGTTTTGAAAGTTTGTTTTTTTAACCTGTCTATATATTACTCGATTCGAGCATAGACTACAATAGGAAATTAGTACTGTTTATAACGATTTTCCTACAATTGGTCAGGTAAGTCTCCAGATGTACCGCATCCGGTGGCTCTTTACCATCTACACAAAACAGCTATAATCGACAATGGGGGATCGAGGAAGATCAGGAACACAAACAGGCCAATGAATACCGCGCATTTCACCCAATTGTTACTGACCTCGCAATCACCGCGTCGACGCGAAATGCTGGCCTGGCTCGGACTGCCAGCCGGGCTGACACACGCCGATGTGGATGAGTCGCCTGGCAACGACGAACCACCGTCCACAACCGCCACCCGACTCGCCGTAGCCAAAGTCCACGCAGCAGAACCCGCAGACGACAATGTTTGGATTCTGGGGGCAGATACCGTCGTAGATCTGAATGGCGTCTCACTGGGTAAACCTGCCGATCCAGCAAAGGCGCGCGCGATGTTGCGCCAGTTACGCGAGCGCTCGCACGCCGTCCATACCGGCGTGGCCTTGTTCCATCCGCGAACGCGCCAACTGTGCGCGCGACGTGTCACCAGCACAGTGCAGATGCGCGCCTATACGGATGCCGAAATCGAGGCCTATGTGCGCAGTCGCGATCCCATGGATAAGGCTGGCGCTTACGCCATTCAGAACAGCGCCTTTCGGCCGGTCGTCCATGTGGATCGTTGCTACGCCAACGTTGTGGGATTTCCGTTGTGCGCCATCGCGGCGCTGCTGGAAGCGTGGGGGCTTGCGCTGACGGTCGATATCCCGGCCCTGTGCCGGGCGCATTTCGACTACCTCTGTCCAAGACCGGATTTAGGGATTAACGTATGAAAAAACATATACTGTGCCTTTTACTGATTGTACTGATGGCCGGATGCGGTAACACGCCCTCTGCAGCCCCATCGGTAGCGACAACATCCACCACGACGGCTTTTACACCCGCGCCAACGCCCTCGCCCACCCTGGATGTCGCGACACCGGAGTCTGTAGGCCGCGGCTTCCTGAGCGCCTGGGAGATGAACAATTACACCGATATGTATGCCCTGCTCCTGCCATCGCTGCGCGCGGGTTTGGCCCAGACCGATTTCGCACGCGCCTATCGCAGCGCCCTGGACCTCACCACGACCATCAGCGTCACGCTTATACCGCAAACACTGAGCATCGACGGAGACAAAGCCTGGATCGCCTTTACCGAAGTCTGGCACACCGGACTGTTCGGCGATTTGCAGGCTGCCAACCAGCTCAGCCTCGTCAAAGAAAACGCGCAATGGGGCATCGACTGGCACCGCGATACGATCTGGCCCGATTTGGTGAGTGGCAACACATTCGCCGTCGAATACCAGATTCCGCCGCGCGCCAACATCTACGATCGCAACGGCGCCGGATTGGCCGTTCCCAGCACCATCGTCACCGTGGGCGTGATCCCACAGCAGATTACAGATGAGCCGGCAGTGCTCGACGCGCTAACGCGCGTTCTGGGCCTGACCACGGAAAAAATACAAGCCACCTATGCCGGACAACCGGCAAATTGGTATATCCCCATTCAGGATATTTCCGGCGAAACCAGCCTGACCTACAACGAGCTGCTCAGCTTGCCCGGCATCCAGCGCCGCGAGCGGACGGGCCGGCTCTACCCGCTGGATGGCGTCGCCGCCCACGTCATTGGGTGGATCTCGCCCATCCCGGAAGAGAGGTACGGGGGATACCGGCAACGGGGCTACCGCGGGGATGAACTGGTCGGCATTGCGGGTCTGGAAGCCTGGGGGGAGTCGATCCTGGCCGGCAAGAACGGCGGGCGGCTCTCGATTGTGGGCGCCGATGGAACGCACATCAAGAGCCTCGTCGAGCGCCGTCCGGAGCGCGGGCGCGCCATCTACACCACCATCGACCGTGAACTGCAACACAGCGCCGAGCAAGCCCTGGGGGAACGGCGGGGAGCCATCGTGGCTCTAGATGTACAAACCGGCGCGATTCTGGCGCTGACCAGCGGCCCGCACTTCGACAACAATATCTTCATCCGCCTAGCGGATACGTGGTCACGTCAGGTGGTCCTCAGCGACCCGAATCTGCCTCTGCTCAATCGCGCCATTCAGGGTGTATACCCTTCCGGCTCCGTCTTCAAGATCGTGACGATAGCCGCCGGACTGGAAGCAGGCGGGCTAAACGCCCAAAGCAGTTTCTTCTGTCCCGGCTACTGGGATGGCCTGGGCGAAATGAACCGCAAAGTATGCTGGCTGGAAACCGGTCACGGCACCATCACGCTCGAAGATGCGCTGTCGGCCTCATGTAACGTAACGTTCTACGAAGTTGGCAGAATACTGAATGGCGTTGCGCCCGATACGTTGTCCACTTATGGACGCGCCTTTGGCTTTGGAGCCAAAACGGGGTTGCAAGAATTTTCCGACGCGCCGGGACTGATCCCCGATCCCGAATGGAAGCAAGCGACTTACCGTGAGGGCTGGGGAACCGGCGACACGGTGAACCTGGCGATTGGACAGGGATACCTGCTCGTCACACCGTTGCAGGTCGCGCGGATGATGGCGGCGGTGGCAAATGGCGGCACCCTCTACCGCCCTTACGTGGTCGACCGCGTTGGCGATAGTACAGGGGGTGGTGAACCTATCACACAACCGCAAGCCGTTGGCCGGCTACCCATTTCTCAAACGAATCTCCAGATCATCCAGAAAGCCTTGTACGGCGTCACGACTGCATCCGGGGGCACAGCGACACACTGTTTCCGGGGATTGAACATTCCGGTCGCGGGCAAAACCGGCACTGCCGAACAGTCAGACAAAAATGCCCTGCCCCATTCCTGGTTCGCGGGCTATTTCCCGGCAGATGACCCGCAGATCGCGATGGTTGTGTTGGTTGAGAATGCAGGCGAAGGCTCCACCGTCGCCGCGCCGATGTTCCGTCAAGTGCTCGAAGGCTATTATGGCCTGCCGATCACGCCGCTGCCCACTCCCGGCGCCGAGCCCCAAGGCGATTGACGATTTCCGATTTTGGATTGTGGATTTTGGCGATGTGCGTAAAGGTTCATTTACGCACGATAATGCACGTTTTAGGGCAATTTCGTTGACGACGCGCGCAATTCGTGCTATAGTAAAGCGGTTGGACGAGGACAATGCTCAAAAGCGAACGCCTTGATCGGATAGCGCAGCAGCTTCATACGACTGGCAGCGTCTATGTCGCCGAACTGGCGCGCACTTTCCAAGTGGATGCAGTCACCATCCGCAGGGACCTGGCCGAGATGGAAAGGGCCGGGCAATTGCGCCGGGTTCATGGAGGCGCGATGCTGCGCGCCGGACAAACGTCAGAAGTGATTCCCGGACTTTCGACACCTGACCAGCAGCACATCGAAAGGCGCATTGCCGAAGCCGCGGCGCGTTTCATCCCGGATCGCAGCGTCGTTTTCTTGGGGCCGGGCACACTAACCCGTGCTGTGACACCCTTTTTGAACAAGCACTCGCACCTGACGATCATTACCAACGCGCTGGACATCGCGTGGTATGTGGCGCAACAAGCCAGGCTGGCACAATCGACCGCGCATACGCTCCATCTCATCGGTGGGCAAGCCGCGCCGGATTATGGGCTTTACGGCGCAGATGAAACATCGCGGCGCGTGCGCGCCGACCTGGTGATCTTCGAGGCGGGGGGACTGGACGCCGAGCGCGGCCTGACCCACGATAACCGGGACTGCGCCCATACGACGCGCGCGCTGCTGGGCATCTCATCGCAGACGGTGGCTTTGGTTGCGCCTGAGCGTGTGGGGCGTGCGGGCGCTATCTTTATCGCGCCGGCCAGTGAGATCGACGTGTTGATCTCAGGACACGAGGCCCCCACCCCGGCGCTGTGGGATTTGAGCGAACTCGGTGTGCGTATTATCTTAACCTAAAGGAGTCTTCTGATGGCAAGTGTAACCTACAAGCATGTCACCAAACGCTTCGGCGACACGGTCGCGGTGTCGGATCTCAACATCGAGGTGGCCGACAAGGAATTTCTGGTTTTTGTGGGACCCTCCGGCTGTGGCAAAAGCACCAGCTTGCGCATGTTGGCCGGATTGGAGGAAATCACCGAAGGCGAGATCTACATCGGCGACCGGCTGGTCAACGACGTGCCGCCCAAAGATCGCGACATCGCTATGGTGTTCCAATCCTACGCCCTCTACCCCCACATGACGGTCTACGACAATATGGCGTTCGGCCTCAAGCTGCGCAAAACGCCCAAACAGGAGATCGATCGCCGGGTGAAGGACGCCGCCGGCATCCTGAACATCGAACACTTGCTCGACCGCAAACCCAAACAGCTTTCCGGTGGGGAGCGCCAGCGCGTCGCCGTAGGCCGTGCTATCGTCCGCGAACCCAATGTCTTCTTGATGGACGAGCCGCTTTCCAACCTGGACGCCAAGCTGCGGGTGCAGGCGCGCGGTGAAATCTCCAAGCTGCATATGCGCCTGGGGACGACCTTCATCTACGTGACCCACGATCAAACCGAGGCCATGACGATGGGTTCACGCATTGTGGTGCTGAAGGATGGCATCTTGCAGCAGATCGACACGCCACAGCACCTCTACGACCTGCCTGGCAATATCTTCGTCGCCGGATTTATCGGCAGTCCCGCGATGAACTTCTTCCATGCTACCCTGATCGAGGTCAACGGCGTGATGTATGCGGACTGCCGTGATTTTCGTGTCGCCGTCCCAGAGGAGTATCGCCGCGTCTACCAACCCTATTTGGGTAAGGCAGTCGTCTTTGGGATCCGGCCCGAGCACGTCCATGATCCCGATTACCCGCCGCCCGGTATCGTCCCAGCATTGATCGAAGGGCGCATCGATGTGACCGAATTGATGGGCAACGAAGTGCTCACCTACTTCACGCTGCCGCACGCCGAGTTTATCGGGCGCTTCGATCCGCGCACCAAAGCCACAATCGGCGCCACCAAAGCCGCTCTCTTCGATATGAGCCGCATGCATCTCTTCGACAAGCAAACCGAGAAAGCCATCCGTTAAGTACGGAAGATACAACACAAACCGGGAGCCTATCAGACTCCCGGTTTTTCTTGCGTCGCCGGTTCCTGCACTTTGAGGAGCAACAACGTCGACAGCAAGAACAGCAATCCATAGATGGCGAAAATCACCATGTAGCCCAGACCAGGGATTTCCACCATGTGACGTGTGAAGAAATCGGCGACTGGGCCACCGATGTAAGCCCCAACCGCTCCGGCTCCGGCGCCTGCCAGGTTGGAGATGCCCAGGTAACGCCCGGCCTCATCGTGCGGCACGAGGCTGGTGCCCAAGGCCCAACTCGCGGTGTAAAAGACGCCGGTAGCAATCCCGATGATGCTGGCGCCGACAAAGACCAATGTCAAGTTGATAGCAAACAGTGTGATCGCCGTCCCTATGGCAGCTATCAGGCCGCTCCAGGCCACAACCCTTTTTCGTCCGATCCGGTCCACCAGCCAGCCGGCGGGCAGCGCGGAAAGCAGGATGAAGACACCCACAAGCATCATCATCTGGCTGGCCGGTCCCGCCGCCGACTCACGGGTGAAACCTAGCCGTCCCTGGAGGAAATAGAGCACAAAGCCTCCCAGATTGGTCACACTCACCAGAAAGGCCAGCCGGCTGATCACCCACCAGACGAAAGACGAGAGCGCGCGCATCTTTTCTATCCCGATGGAAAGCCACACACTCCCGCCTACGCCCACCACCACGGCTAAGCTCATCGCGGCAAAGCCCAACAGCCCCATAACCACGACCAGGATAGAGACTGACTCGACGCGCGCCAGCCACCGCCCACTCCGCACAACCACCGCTCCCATCAACAAGATCACCGCCGCGAAAAAGCCAGTCATCAGCAGGAGACGCAGGGACGGCTGCCAGTCGAACGGCGGCGGCTGTACCCGCAGCGGCAGTTCCGGGACAAACATCGCCAACAGCATCGTCAGGCAGAGCACAGCCATCAACACCAGCAGCCCACCCCACATAGTGCCCGCGCCGATCAGTCGGGCGATGGTAAAAGAGACGAGCACCACCGGGACGGGCACTTCGAACAGGGCTTTGACGCCGGAGAAACGCCCGCGTTGGTCTGCGGGAATCAGGTCGGGGATGAACCCTTGTTGGGCGCTGTGGGCAGTATTGGAGAAGAACTGCAACAGGATGTACAGCACAAAGAGGACGCGGTAGCCGACTATACCGCTCATCTGTGCAGTCACACCGATGGCGGCCAGAACAAGCAAATCCATCAGCGCGCCGCCAAAGATAAAGGGCCGGCGCCGGCCCCACCGCAGCGTGGAGCGGTCAGAGAGCATGCCCATCAAGGCCTGGGCCAACAAAGCGACCATCAAGGCCCAAAGACGCATTCGCCCGAAATACGCGCCCTGCTGGGTTTCTCCCACAAATTTTTGCACCAGCAGCGGCAGCAACAGCGGCACGAAGGTCTGTGTGAGTGTGGCTAAGCCAAGATAGAAGATATTGATGGTGATGATGTCGTACCAGCGGGGCGCTCTGGCCATCACACGCTCCTCAGAAAATGGCAAATGGCAAATGGCGAAAAAATCTGTTGAGAGTTTTCATCACTCGTTGGTGTGAAATCTCACATGGAGACTCCTTCGGAAACAGCCACCGGGTATACAGAGAAAAAATCCGATCACGTTTTGCGGCTAGTTGAGCGAGATGCGTTCGTGCAGCATCGGCTCTGGCGACATGGTTGCCAGGCGTTCGGCCAGCGGGACGTAGACCCGCATGTAGTCCAACACGTCAGTGAGCAGGCCCCATGCCGTCGGCGTCTCCAACAAACGCTGCTTCGCCCCAGCCGCCAACGGAAGCAGCGCCGCGCCGAGCACCCCCAGCGTCGATACACCCGGCTGCAAGATTTCGGGCAGCAACGCCGCCGGCCAGACACGGGCCAGCGCCTCCACGTAGCGGCGCAGATAATGGCCGACTTGCTCCACCAACTGCCAACCAGGACGCGGCTCCTCGGTCCACGGCCATAACTGCACCGTCGCTTCCAGGTAGGCGTGATCCTGGTGGATTTGCAGCATCTGAAAACGGTACTGTCCGACGACAAGCGCGTTGGCAAAGTCGCGCCCCCGACCTGGGATATCGTCGAGCAGATAGGCTAACGTGCCTACGTTGGCCACCGCGCCACACGTCACATCCGATATCCAAACCACGCCCAATGGCTGCCGCTGTTCACGGCATACCCGCAGCAGCCAGTCCACCCCTTGCATGTCGGCAAAGATGGGATAGATCTGCCCCGGAAAAATGATGTCCCGGCTCGGATAAATGGGAACTCGCAATGTCCGCATAGCCGTATTGTAGTCGCCCTGATGATCTTGACAAATCAAGTTTGACAACTGGACTACTTGGCGTATAATCTAGCCAGTAATGCCCCAGTGGCGGAACTGGCATACGCAGCAGGTTGAGGGCCTGTGCCTTCGGGCGTGGAGGTTCAAATCCTCTCTGGGGCATTTCACCAAGGTGTAAACACCAACCATCACGTATCCTGCGATGATTACTAAGCAAGAATGGCGTTGGGTCACAATCTGTTCCTTACTCTTGCTTGCCCTTTTCACATTGCCGGCACTATGGGCATGGCTCTCCCCACCGGAGGGCTGGCAGTTCTACCGGGGATGGGTTTTCGCCACCGACTACACCCAATATCGTTCGGCGATGATGCAGGGCTACGATGGCGCGTGGTTGCTGATCAACCGGTTTACCCCTGAGACCCACACGCCTATCCTGCAATACCCGCTGTACATCGCCCTCGGGCATGTCGCGCGCTGGTTCGGTCTCCCTCTCGAGATTCCGTACGTTGTAACGTCCTGCGCGGCGATTGTTATCCTGACGTTTGCCATCTACACGTGCGCAGCGACCTTCTTGCCTGAAATCGGTGATCGGAAACTTGTATTCCTGCTGCTGTTGTCTGCCGGCCCAAGCTGGCTGTTTTCTGTCCTGAAGGCACTAATCCCGACTGCGGAGTTTTTCAGCCGCTACAATACTGCCATCAGTCGCTCTGAGTTCAACACCTTTCTTACATTCGCTGCCCCGCCACATCTGCCATTGGCGTTAGCCACCCTGTTGTTCATCCTGAGCACAGTCTACCGACAGTGGCAAACCCAGACCCGATTCTCCCCCGGCCGGTTCAGCTTATCTTACATACTCCCCACCTTGCTCTTGGGCTTGCTCAACCCGTTCAGCCTGCCTACTTTGTTGCTCCCGTTAGGGCTGCTTTGGCTGGCAAGCTCGATTCAGGTCCGGCGTCCGGTATGGCGGGAGACGCCGCCGCTCATCGCGATGGGGCTGGCAGCGCTTCCGCTGGTTGTGTACAATTTCTTGACCTTTACCCAAGACCCTTTCTGGGGAAAAGCTTACGGGTCACAAAACACCCAGCCCTCGTACCCGCTCGATGTGGTTTTGGTGAGTTACGGCGTAGTGGGCTTATTGGCGCTGGCAGGCGCGGTGCGTCAGTGGCGCACGCAGGTCCAGACGCGCATCCTCTTTGCCTGGAGCTGTATCGTCATCGCGATGGGCTACATTCCGGTGCCGTATCAACGACGCTTCTCCTTGGGCCTGGCTCCGGCATTGGCGCTATTGGCTGTTGCTGGATGGCGGTGGATTGCGCAACAGAAGTTCCTCCACACGATCAAGCGGCACAGGCTCACGCGCGTCATTGGCAGTGTTGTGTTCGTGCTCATTTTGTGGGGGCAGAATCTGATGTTCTATGGCGCTTACGTGCAATCACATCTGGGAAAAGGCACCGCTCCCTATGTCGTCTTCGAGCCGCGTGCGCTGGCCAATGCAGCCGCCTACTTAGATGCGCGGGGAGAGTCTGCGGTGGTGTTGACCTGCGAAGATGTAGGGAACCTTGTCGCGGGCCAAATACACGGGCGTGTCGTTCTCGGACACGCGG
Source organism: Anaerolineae bacterium (assembly GCA_034432995.1). Classification (GTDB taxonomy): domain Bacteria; phylum Chloroflexota; class Anaerolineae; order B4-G1; family SLSP01; genus DSWT01. Next base: position 13,547 of record DAOUAY010000206.1, read on the forward strand.
GGGCAACGTTGGATGTCGTGGCCCGCCGCGAGCAGGTGGCTGATTTGCTGGCCAATGCGCTATCCGGCGAAGCGGATAGCGCATTGCTGACCAGGCACAATGTCAGCCACATCCTGACCAGCGCCGTTGCCTCGCTTGAATGTAGCCCAGACTACACGCCTCCGGCAGGGTGGAAGCGTGAGTTTAGTGAGGGCGGTATCGTGATCTACGGGCAACAGTCAGAGTAGATCAAAACTGGCACACTTCACATCAGCCCCACTCTTGTTTAGACACCGGTATCCTCATTTTACACTAATGGCTTTGCGCGCAGTAACCGTTTAGTAAAGTGAGTGATAGGCAATCTAAGGAATTTCTAAGACAACTCTAATGCCTTTCTAATCCGGTTCAGGTATCATAGATTGTATGAGCAACCCAGAAGCTGGCACATTTGAAG